>NZ_CALPDH010000037.1:0-46295 GCF_943193215.1 Acetatifactor aquisgranensis
CTATTAAAGTTACCCTTTTTCCCGAAAAACATATCAAAATCTTTTTCAAAAAACCCTTGACATATCACCAGAATGCTCCTTTGCTCATACAAATTATAATATCATCAATCGTGGCAGTATCAAGAATACAATGCCCGTATTGAGCTGCTTCATTTGCGGTAATAAGCCCCTCAAATCCCATATTTGTTTTACGCAATCCGGCAATATTTTTTTCAAGCTCCGGCGTGAGGTCTTGCGGTCTGCCTTTGACAAGCCGATAACTGTTTATCAAATCCTCCATACTGCCCGTAAAAATCATATTGCCCTGATTGATAAACGTAATGTAATCGGCAACCTGCTCCAAATCAGAAGTAATATGCGTTGAGAATAAAACACTCCGTTCCCCATCTTTTATATAGTCTTGCAGAATTTCTAAAAACTCGTCACGGGTAACAGGGTCAAGCCCGCTTGTTGGTTCGTCCAATATAAGCAGCTTTGCATTATGTGAAAAGGCACAGGCAAGCATTAGTTTCATCTGCATACCACGTGATAACTCGCCAACTTTTTTATTTTGTGGCAGACAAAAACGACTTATCATATCGTCAAACGTATTGTGCCGCCAATCGTCATAGAAAATAGAAATCGCCTTTTCTGTATCCCTTACTGTCCAACTGTCAACATAAAACATATGGTCAAATACAACACCGATTTCCTGTTTTACCGCCTTTTCGTGAAGTACATTATCTTTGCCAAAAACCAGGATTTCTCCCTCATTCTTTTCAAGCATATTAAGAATAAGCCGTATCGTTGTTGTCTTTCCAGCGCCATTTGAACCAACCAGTCCCATAATGTAACCTTGCGGCAAAGCAAAACTGATATGATTGAGTCTAAACCCTTGAAAGTTCTTGCTTACACCTTTTAATTCCAAACATTTTTCAGTCATGGTCTACCTCCAATAAAAGTTTTAACAAACTGACAATTTCATCATCAGACATAGGGATGCGCCCGGCTGCCAGTATTGCGTTGTTAAGGTTTTTTTCTACTTCTTTGATTAGCTGCTCTCTAATTAAGTTTGAGCCGCTTGACATCACAAAGAAGCCTTTACCTTGACGGCTTGTAATAAAACCCTCCTGTTCCAATTCGTTGTAGGCTCGTGTAGTGGTTAGCACACTTATTTTTAAATCTCTTGCCAGTTGCCGAAGCGAAGGAAGCGTTTCATTTTCTGCAAGTTCCCCTGTTAAGATTTGTTCTTTTACCTGTTCCTTTATCTGCGCATAAATCGGCAAATCAGAACTATTTGATATTACAATATGCAAGCAATCACCTCTCTTCAACCGTATATTAAAAAACATATACAGTATATCCAGAAATATCAGCCATGTCAATAGGATAAAAATAACTTTTATAGAGTTTTGCATATTTCAAAGAACATTACGACTAAAACAGGTTTTCTATAAATTTGTTGATAGGGAAATATCAAAGAAAGAATGAGGGGAGATCAAGCTGAAATTTTCACATTCTTAACATACCTGACTTCATTATTTTCTTCTTATCGGAATCCACAGTTCACAGAATAGACCACTTCTTCCTTTTTCAAAATATATTTCATAATCTGTTTCTGCTTCTGATTCATACCCCATTTGTGGCAAGAATTCTTTATAGAATTTAGCCCAAGTGTCACCGATACAATCACCATCCTCACCGATGCAGTCAAATACAACATAAGTTCCCGGTTTCACATCCCAGATGCTATAACCTGCTTTTTGCATTTCTGAGAAATCAAACTCCGATGTATCTTCATCAATCAAGACACCAATTCCATATTCAAACGTATCCGCACCTTTATTCGTCGGAGAACATAACCCATACAAGTCTCGTTTTCCTTCCGGTCGCAGATTGCAAATCGGTTCTATAAGTTTTTTGTCATTACACTCTCCCCAAAAATCAGGAATATCATGATTTTCCTCGTCATTAATGATTTCATTTTGAAAACTTCTTACCACTGCAATAAATTTTTGTTCTTTTGTTTGTACGATTCTGTAATCCATACTTTTACCACCTTCCACGGTTATTTTAATAACAAGTGGATTGAAAAGCAGGAGCTTCGCAGATTCTTCTCTGGCAAATTTAGGCGCAATTCCATGAAACCTTGTGAATGCTTTTGTAAAACTCTCTGGTGTTTCATAACCATACTTCAGCGCGATGTCTGTTATTTTAGCATCAGTTTCTACAATTTCTCTACCTGCTAAAGATAACCTGCGGTTGCGAAGATAGGTATTGGCAGTCATCCCTGCAAGAAAACTAAATGCTCTATGAAACTCATAGCTCGAAGTGTGTACATGCCTGGCTACATCTTCATAGTTTATTTCCTCCATAAGATGTTCTTCCATATAAGTAATTGCCTGTTGCATTGCTGCTATCCACTCCATACTTTATTCCTCCTGTTGAAGCCTATTATAGAAGCAATTTGAGATGATTACATTTCCCGGCTTGCGAAGATTTGTCAGGTTGTTAAATTCAAAGTTGTTCTTCGCCATAGCCGGCTTTATCAGTGAAGACGGCACATTGGCCGAAGGGGATTGCGTTTTTTGGCTTGTGGGTTGTTGCTTAGATTCCGCGCTTAGGTGGCTCGGTTTGGCCGGTGAATTCTATAATGAGACATGAGCCGTAATGTTGTTGCCGCCCACGAATCTGTCGAAGCCCAACGATTCGTACAGCGAGATGGCGGCAGTATTGTCGGTATCCACCAGGAGCATCATGGCTTTGGGCCTGTTGAGCTCTATGGCTTTGGCCAGTATGGCTCTTCCGTAGCCTCTGCGGCGGTATTCTTCTTTTACGAAGAGGTCAAAAGGTTCGTTTTCCTCAAATTTATGTGTGATATCCATGTAGCCTACTACCGTGTCTTCTTCCAGGGCCAGGATGATCCGGAACCTGTCGGAGGCGTCTATGACTTTCTCCGCCGTCCAGTAGCCGTCATCGGAATGGAGCGCAAGATACTGTTCCCTGTATTTGGGGCTGTACAGCTGGATTTTGTGGCTGCTTTGGCAGGGGACGTCTCTTTTCAGCACCATTTTCTGCTGCTCGGCTTCACGGTGGAAATTGTATAACGAGTGGGCGCTTCTACAGTGAAGAACAGAAATCGGCAGACAAATGCGCTCACGAGTATATATTTGCAGATCCATTTCTAACGGCGCTACAGTTTCGAAGAGGGAGTAAGACAATGTGGCAATCGAGGAACTGTGACATATGTACGAATCTATTATAGCGGAGGATTTCAATATGGACAAGTACATTTACCTGTTTTTCCTGCTTGACCTTGCCCCTGGGGCATGGCCTACACTATATGTGAAGCAAAAGCAGCGGGAGGACGTTTATGAAAATTGTAAAGCAGCTTGTTAAATTGCACAAAATTCTTTTTAGCCTGGCAGTTCTGTTCACTTTCCTGTCTGTCATCTTAAATTTGTGCTGGAACAGATTTTTGGCACAGCTGTTGGACATTCTGGAAAATACAGACTCTTTTTATGCAGGGAATGGAATGGACCTGTTTTTACCAGCCGGAATCCTGATTGTCCTTATCCACGCAATCAGCGAGTATTTATCATCGTTTCTATCCTCCTGTACCTGCGAAACTTTTGCGCATGAAATGCGGATGGGATATGCCCGATATTATCTGCAAAGCGATATTCGAACACTCTCAAAGCTTCATGTGGGAGAAGAGCAGTCTGCTATGCAAAATGAGCTAAAAGATATCTCTGATTATCTGAGTGAAAATCTCTTTGCATTGATGAAGCAGTTTGGGACGTTTGCCGTCACGGTGGTATTTCTGTTTTGCCAGAATTTCAAATTGGCTATGCTTTCCATCGTTCCGGTGATTCCGCTGATTCTTTACTGTTCCTTTTCCAGTAAGATACTGAAAAATTACACACAGCAATGCCAAAACAGCCGGAAAAAAATCAACGGGTCGGCGGACATGATGGTGGAATTATTTCCGATGATTCAAATTTATGACGCATATAAGATGGTTCAGGATACTATGAAGGAACAGCTCTCCGAATGGGGAGAGGCAAATATTAAGAAAGAGCGGATCGCGGCCAGGCTGATGTCGCTTTCAGGCGTGCTTTCATTTGCGCCGCTTTTGGCATTGCTTGGATGTGGCGGGTTTATGGTGATAAATGGAGAAATAAGCATGGGGATATTTTATATATTTATCAATCTGTCGGGAAATGTTTCCGGATTCTTACAGAATATGCCGAATATATACGCTTCTTTCCGGCGGTTCAGCGCATCTGTGGAGAGATTGGAGGAAAAATTATGTATCAATACGCAGTTTATTTAGATGATATTTCATTTTCCTATGAGAAACATGTAGTGATAAAAAATCTGTCGCTCAGGGCACGGCCCGGCGAGCACATCGGAATTGTGGGGGATAGCGGATGCGGCAAGAGCACCGTATTGAAAATCCTTGCCGGCCTTTATGAGCCTGACAGCGGAACGGCTGTCATAGCAGGCGGGCGGTTCCCGGAGGAAATCAGGAAGCAGGTAGCCCTTGTCATGCAGAATAACAGCCTTTTTCCTCTGTCCATAAGGGATAATATTACCTGCGGCCATAGTATTTCAGATGAAATCGTATGGGCAGCCTGTAAAAATGCAAGCCTCACGAAATGGATTGAGAGTCTTCCCGATGGGCTGGACACAAATGTGGGAGAACGGGGGAATCAGGTCTCAGGCGGGCAGGCTCAGAGGATCCAGATAGCCAGAGCGCTTTGCAAGGATGCTCCGGTCATTTTGCTGGATGAGCCGGTCTCGGCGCTGGATCAGGATACCGGACAGTCGGTTTTGGACGCCTTAGGCAGATATGACCCTGACGAGCTTGCCGGCACAGTGCCCGAGGGCATTGTAGTGTGTCCGGCCCTCCGCCATCGTTTTATCATAGTACTCTTTGAAGGTGGCGTTGTTCTTCACGACATTGTGAGCTGCGTTCATGAGTGCGTACCTGAGCACTCTGGAGCCGCGTTTGGACATCCTGGTGCGCCTGGCGCTGTAATTGCCAGACTGATAGACAGAAGGGTCCAGACCGGCGAAGGCAAGCAGCTTATTGGGGCTGGAGAAGCGGTGTATGTCACCGATTTCCCCAAGTATCATTCCGCCGTTGATGTAGCCGATACCCGGAATGGTCATGATGACAGAATCGTGGAACTTCATGATTTCTGCCATCTGGGCCTCCACACTGTCCAACTGGCTATCCAGTAACTCAATCTGTGCGATAGAAAATCCATTTTCAATGGATTTGTTATTTGAATAGATAGAGCGTTGTCGCTGGCGCCGACAGACTTCCGTGCGAGAACCCTTAACTCTTTTGCCTGCTCCTTCTTGAAGTGGCCGTGTGAGGCAGCCACGAGGAGATGGCTCAGATGGGTCATATGCATGGAAGCGATGTCCTGGGGCGTAGGAGCCTCTTTCAAAAGTGCATAGACGGCTTTCTGGTGCAGGCCGGACTTGAAGAAATACTGCAGTTCGGGGAAGACCTGGTCGACATAGGAAGTCAACTGGATCTTCAAACGTGTCCGCTGCTTGATGGTCTTCTGACGGAAACGGCCGAGCTGCTTGAGGTCCATCAGGTCAAGGTCGTAGAAAGAGACAGACCTGTGGGAATCCTGCATCATGAGCGTCTTTGCAATGAGGAACGTGTCGACTTTGTCAGTCTTGGTCTTGCGGATGTTGTCCTTGCGCATGACCGAAGTCTTGATGGGGTTCAACACACATACGCTGTAGCCACAGGCGACAAGGTATCGAACAAGGTTGTCGCCGTAGTGTGCCGTCGATTCAAGACCGATGATGATGCTGTCGCCGGAGCGGGAAAGCTCTTCAAGGCGGGAATGCAGCATTTGGAAGCCATCACCGTCATTCGTGAATTTGAACGGCTTCATGAGTTCCTTTCCATCAGAAGATATGGCTGATGCAAAGTGGCCCCGCTTGGCAATGTCAATGCCTATGTAGATTATGAGGTTGTACCTCCCTTTTGTAAAGTCTGATACCAGTGTCAACGAAGTTGACACTAATGTCCACCAACGATTATCATCGTAGACTTGATTGAAATAAGAACTCAGGAACAGACGCTCCGGCTCATCCAGCAGATAAACAATTCAGATAAAGGTAGCGGCAATACACTCCTGTCGAGTAGTCAAGCTACAGGTAAATAATTCAAAGTCCACAGTATCTGAGTTGTATTGAACCACGATACAAAATAAAAAGAAAGGGAATATGGTGTTTTTGCTTCTATAAACATCATACAAGGGGAAAATGAAGAAATTACGTTTTGAGAAGAAAAAGTATACATATTTGGATTCCCTGAGATTTTCTATCATCAGTTCACCTGTGTGTACGATATTGTATCTGATTCTGTCTCTTGCTGCTGCAATTCTGCCAACCTACCAGGTTATTATGAATGCAAGATTTATTGATAATGCGCTGGGACTTATAGGCGGCTTTGCAACAAAAAGAGCGGTATATATTTCACTGGCGATTGTGATCGGGATGATAGCGTATCAATGGCTTGCCTGGCCCATAAAGGCATATCTTGCCAACAAAATCGAGATGGAAATGAGGGTCAGTCTTAAGGGCGCATATGTTGAAAAATGTTCAAAGATTGCGTTTAAGTATGTTGAAAATACGGACAGTATGGATTTAATGAACCGTGTTGCCGACACAATGGAGCATAAGTTTATCGACGGCTTTACAAATGTAGTCAATCTGATATCGCTGTTCATGACAATTGCGGGACTTCTTATCGTCCTGATTGCACAGATTGCCTGGGTCGCGCTGATTATCATAGCTGTTGCCATACCGCTTCTCTATCTTTCGTTCATAAGCGGAAAGGCAACCTATGAGGCCAATAAAGAGATCACCAAATATCAGAGAAAATACAAATATCTCACTACCGTAATGACGGGAAGGGAAAATGTTGATGAGAGGACGGTATTCGGATATAACGAAAAGCTGAATGACAAGTGGTTTGAGCAGTATGAGATTTCCAGAAAAATGGAAACAAGGACACGTGCCAAATGGTTTGTAAAGCTAAAATCCGGAAGCATGATAACAGCATTTCTGTGTACCTTTATTGCGGCAATGCTCATCAACCCTGTTGCAACGGGAATCATTACAATCGGTATGTTCTTTTCACTGATAAATGCAGCCTTTGACCTTGTACACACCATGTCATGGTCGCTGACAAGATTGATCGAGGCTGTATCCACACATATCGAATACCTTAAGGAGATCACAAAGTTTGCAGCATTTGAACAGTATGATGATGCGGATGCCGTGCCTGAAGGCGGTATAGAGTTTAAGTCTTTGGAATTCAGGAATGTAACCTTCAAATATCCTGGTACAGAGACCTATATTCTTAAAAGTATGGATATGAAGATAGAAGCCGGCAGGCATTATGCATTCGTTGGAGCGAATGGGGCGGGAAAGAGTACAATTGCCAAGCTTCTGACAGGTCTTTATCAGGATTATGAGGGCAGGATACTTATTAACGGAAGAGACCTTAGAGAATATACGGCAGCTCAGCTGAAAGCCTTTTATTCCGTTGTCTATCAGGACTTTGCAAGGTACTCCATTTCAATCTGGGATAATATCGCCATAGGATGCGTTGGCGGAGCGGATGAGGAAGCAATCGACAATGCCATAACTGCCCTTAAACTGGACTCGGTCATGGAAGGCCTTGAGGATGGTAAGGATACATTGCTGGGCAAGCTGGCACAAGAAGGCAAGGATTTCTCCGGCGGTGAATGGCAGAGGATCGCCCTTGCAAGATGCTTTGTAAGCGAAGCGCCGATCCGTGTGCTGGATGAACCCACAGCCGCTTTGGATCCCATTGCGGAAAGTAACCTTTATAGTGAATTTGCAAAGCTTTGTGAAGGAAGGACCACATTGTTCTTCAGCCACAGGCTGGGCTCGGTCAAGCTGGCAGACTACATTTACGTAATTGATAACGGACATGTAGAGGAACAGGGAACGCATGATGAGCTGATGGCTGCAAAGCAGCTTTACTATACGATGTATGACAGCCAGAGGAGGTGGTATCAATGAGTGAAAAGAAAATAAGTCCCATTAAGATACTTAAGAGGATAGCGCCTCTTGTATTTAAGGCAACGCCTTTCTTTTTTGGATTGTTCCTTGTAATTACAATACTCCATGGCTTGTCATGGGCAGTAAAGGTTTTGTTCCTGCAGAAGTTTTATGATGCCAGCAGTGAAGTGATAAATACAGGCGGAAGCATAAAGACCATATACAGTTCTCTCATTGTGTACGGCGTGGTCATTATTCTGGCAGAGCTTGTCAACGCACTCAACAATTTCCTGTATCTGCCATTTAACCAGAAGGTCATCGGGAAATTGATGCAGAAGGTCCATCTTAAGATATCCAGAATTGGAGCCATCGAATATGAAGATGCGTCAACCCTGGACAGCATCAACAAGGCCGAGATGGGAATCAACCATATCTTCAACATGGTATTTTCATTTATCATGATGATGGCATTTTTCCTGCCCTATGTGCTGTTCATGGGAATATGGATTTTTACGATTAAGCCGGTTCTGGCAATCGTGATTGTTGTTTCCATGATGCCCTGTCTTCTGACAAAGCTTGTGCAGGTAAGTATGTACGCTGATCTTGAGGATGAGATCGCTCCGCTGAGAAGATCCTATGATTATTATGAGAGCACCATCTGCTCCAAGGAATATTTCAAGGAAACGAGAATCCTGGGCGTAACGAACTATTTTAAGAAGCTTTATTATGACACAATGGTCGTCCTGAATCAGAAAAGCCTTAAGGTGGCAAAGAGAGCCTGTCTGTTCGACCTTGCGGGAAAAGGGATAGGCCTTGCGGGTTATCTGGTCGTCCTCCTGCTTTTTGTCAGAGCATTGCTTACAGGTGATATTACGGCGGGTACATTTGCCGCAATATTCACGGCAATCGTAAAGATGCAGGAAATGGTGGGAGAAATGATCAATCTTGTGGGCGATATAGGTAAGAACAGCGGTTCGATCAACAACCTTCTTGATTTCATAGATATGCCCGAAACAGACGGTGAAACAAAGGTAAATTATTTCCGTGAAAAGATTGAACTTAAGAATGTCTCCTTTACATATCCGGGAGCGAAAGAGGAATCCCTGACAGATGTCAATCTGACGATCAACAAGGGTGAGACCATTGCGATCGTGGGACATAACGGAGCCGGAAAATCAACTCTCGTGAGACTGATTACAGGTATCTATCAGCCCACCGGTGGCAGTGTGACAATAGACGGTATACCCACAAAGGATATTAAGTCATCGAGCCTTTACGGACTTATGTCCGGTGTATTCCAGAAGTTCCAGAAATATCAGATGACTCTTCGTGAAAATGTTATGATCAGCAATCTTGATACAGAAAGGGGAGACAAAACTCTGCTGGAAACCTTAAAGAAAGCAGATGTGGATATGGAATCACAGTCTTATCCCGATGGTTTGGAGACAATGCTTTCCCGTGAGTTTGACGGCGTCGACCTTTCAGGCGGACAGTGGCAGAGGGTATCTATTGCAAGAGGCATCAACAGAGACAGTAAGGTAATCGTGTTGGACGAGCCTACTGCAGCAATCGATCCCATTGAGGAGACAAAGATATATAAGAAGTTCAAAGAGATATCCGATGAAAGGACAACGGTGCTTGTAACCCACAGACTCGGAAGTGCCCGAATTGCGGACAGAATCGTTGTTATGGAAAATGGCCGTGTTGCGGAAATCGGAACCCATGATGAGCTGATTCATAAAAAAGGCACATATTATGTTCTGTTCATGTCACAGGCACAGTGGTATGAAAATCAGAATGCAAAATAGGAACGTATAATATGAAGAAAACATCTGTTTTATTTCCCGGGCAGGGTACACAGGCCTGGGGAATGGGAAAAGAATTGTACAATACATACCTGGTGGCAAAAGCGGTTTTTGATGAGGCTGACAAATTGCTGGGCTTCTCATTTTCCAAAAAACTGTTTGACACCGATAGTACTGAGATAATGGATACGGAGATCACCCAGGTAGCCATCTTTCTGACGAGCGTTGCCTATTATAGGGTATTTATTGAGGGAAACGATATCCTGCCGGATTCATATGCCGGACACAGCGTAGGTGAATATGCTGCGCTGGTTTGCTCCGGGGCAATGAGATTTGAAGACGGTCTTTCACTTATAAGAAGGCGCGGACAGCTGATGCAGAAGGTCAGCGATGATATGGGAGATGGCGGAATGCTTGCCATAATGGGAATGGCATATCCTGAGGTCGAAGAACTGACCGAAGCCTGCGTAAAGGACGGAACAGATGTAAGCATTTCGACCTACAATGACATCAGACAGATTGTCATTTCGGGACGAAGGGGAGCTTTGAAGTCTGTAGGTGAAAGATTCGAGGCAGCAGGGGCAAAGACGAAAATGCTCGAGGTGAAGACGGCATTTCACAATCCCTGTATGAATGAGATAATCGAGCCTCTGAAGGAACTGATAAGCAGCTTCGAAATCACATTTCCCAAGGGAAAGGTGTACTGTAACGTAACGGGAAAGGCATATAAATCTGTTGATGAAATATATGAATATTTGCCGATTCAGGTCAGGGAATGTGTCAGATTTTATGATATTGCCTGTGAAATGATAGAGGACGGAACGGAAGTGTTTATTGAAGCAGGCAGAGGCAAGGTACTTAGTAATCTGCTTAAGAAAAACAAAAGAGCATTCCTGTAATTCAGAAATAATGTCAATTGAATAAAAGAAAACCTCTAGGTACAATAAAGGTGTTCATCTTGGTCGGATGAAAAACACTTTATAAACACTGAAAGTTTCTATAATGAATTTTACACAAAATGACAGATTAAAGCAAGTAACAAGCGACACACTTATTGCTGGAGGTGATGTTGGATTACAGACTTACTTCTGCAGAGCATTTGATTGTGGATTTGAACTTTCAAGAAGAGTATTTAAGTTTAGCAATACCGGAATGGGATTCCTTACTTTCCTTCGTTGGACAGAGGAACTCAATTTTCAACTTCTTATCTTCCAAGTGGAGTATATGCGGAAATCAGAGAGGCCTCTGTTTGCAGAGACCAGATTATGAAACAGCATGTGCGTCTGCCAAATCAGATACAGGGATGGCTCCAGAAGTTCTTTCCAGAGTATTTTGAGTGTAGTGGACTTATGCTTCTAAAAGAGGTATCACTACCACAGGATATCCTTAAAATCGGTGCAGATAGAATCAATCAGATATGGCGTGATGCGAAGGTACGTGCGGCAGGAATAAAGAGGGCTCAGACCCTGGTAGAGGCTGCGCAAAACAGTGTAGGACTGGAGGCCGGTGAGGCTGCAAGACTTGAGATATGGATACTTGTAAATGACTAAATCCTTAAGGCAGAACAGCTAAAAAGACTTGATGAATACCTGGAAGAAAAAGTTAAAGAAGCTTGCTGGGCTAAAGATAGTCAAGAAGAGCTCCGGTAAAAAGAAAGGTCAGCCAAGAATCAGTAAGAGGGGCAGACGAAAGCTATGAAGAGCAATGTATGAATCAGCACGTGCACTGATGAACTGGAATCCGGCATTTCAGGATGTATTCCTTTATTACAGGAATCGAACCAAGAATCCACCTGGTGGAATGCAGGCAAAGATAGCAGTTGCATGTAAAGCGATTCGAGTATTCTATGTAGTATTACAAACAGGCTGTGACTTTGATGAGGAAAAGTTCCGAAAGAACATCATCAGACCAGAAGCAGCCAATAATAAAAGCACGCACTGTAGCAGATAATGTCCGCCAAGAGTTCAATTGGTGCTGTATTACAGGGGTGCTCTCTAGCAATGTAGGGCATATTTTATAGGACATGACCCTGGTATAGAGCAGAGGCGGCACCTTTCTATGGGTAGGCTGGACGAAGGAATGTAGGACTCTTCTACGAAAGATGATTCTGTTAGACATGAGAGGTTAGCAGCCATAGTGAAGAATGGGACACAGATTCGCCTTCATAAAAAAGGATGATGTTTTATTTCGTGTACCTTTCTGACTGGAAACTCATGTGCATTGTAACTGAAATGACACAGTTTTCGTCCATTATTGAATGCTTATTATTATTTGTAACTTGATTAAACATTGTACAAAGCTATTTTGTGCAAAACAAATAAGAAAGTATAGAGAAATTTGTATGCTTCCGTAAGCGGGCAAATTCATAAAGTCTGCTCCAGTGAAAAGGAAGCTATAGCAAAGGTCAGGGAACTGATAGATCTGATATGTAACCAGCAGATTGAATATGAAGATAACGAGAAACCTCGTGAGATATATGTTCTACCGCAGGAGTCTAACAAAATATATGACATGAGGGAGTTTGTAAAGAATTATCTGGATAACGGATATCTCTACGAACTAAAGGAGAGATTTGCGAAATCAATGTTCACAGGACTGGGCAGAATCAAGGGTAAAACAGTGGGAATTCTTGCCAGCCAGCCCCAATTTGACGCGGGAGTAATCAATTATGATGCCAGTGATAAGGCGGCTGCATTTGTAAGATTTTGTGATGCATTTGACATTCCGGGCTATTGTATTCTTATGTTGAAGCCACTACAATAAAGATAACAGTCATCGTAAGAAAAGCATTCGGCGGAGCATATATAGCAATGGGAAGTAAGGCACTGGGGATTGATGCGGTGTGCGCACTTCCAAATGCACAAATAGGCGTCATGGGCGTTGACAGCGCCATTGTGATGCTTCATCGCAAGGAGATTGATGCCATCGAAGATGATAAACAAAAGGAAAAATATATTAGGGAATTTAAGGAGGAATACAGCAAAAAAATCACTGCGAAGGATGGAATAGATCAGGGCTATATCGATGAAACGGTGGAGCCTGATGCATTGCGACAGTGGCTTGGAAACAAACTAATAGTATTACAGGGAAGGAATACAGACTCCGGAATATTCAAAAAGCACGGAAATATTCCATTGTAGAGAAAACATTGAAAAAGAGGTAATAGTGATGAACGAAACTTACAGTGTTGATTTGCCTGATTTTGTATTTGAAGAATCAGAAGAAAAAAGGGTGAAAAGTACTATAAATACTGCAGTTCCGGAAAGACCTGGTCAACATAGGAAGTCAGCTGGATTTTTAACCGTGTCCGGTGCTTAATGGTCTTCTGGCGGAAACGTCCCAGCTGCTTAAGCTCCATCAGGTCAAGGTCATAGAAAGAGACAAACCTGTAAGAGTCCTGCATCATAAGTGTTTTGGCAATGATGAATGTGTCGGCTTTGTCCGTCTTGGTCTTGCGGATGTTATCGTTTCGCATGACCGATGTTTTGATGGGGTTCAACACACACGTTGTAGTTACAGGCAACAAGATACCGGACAAGGTTGTCGCCGTAGTGTGCCGTCGTTCCAGACCGATGATGATGCTGGAGCCTTCACAAGAAAGATCCGTGAGACGAGAATTCAGCATTTGGAAGCCATCACCGTCATTTGTAAATTTGAACGGCTTCATGAGTTCTTTTCCATCAGAAGATATGGCTGATGCAAAATGATTGAGTTTGGCAATGTCAATGCCTACGTAAATCATGAGGTTGTACCTCCCTTTCATAAATTCTGATACCGTGATATCCGCCAACGATTATCATCGTAGACTTGATTGAAATAAGAACTCAGGAACAGATGCTCTGGCTCATCCAGCAAATAAACAATTCAGATAAAGGTAGCGGCAATACACTCCTGTTGAGTAGTCAAGCTACAGAAAAAAATCAATTGTCCACAGTATCTGAGTTGTATTAAACCACGATATTAAAAAGAAAGGAAGTTATGGTGTATTGCTTCTATAAACATCATACAAGAAATGTTATGAAAAATGACCTTATGCTGATTGGGGAGGTTGCTGATTTTTTTGGGGTTTCCAGAAAAGCAATCCGTTTATATGAAAAGAAAGGGATCATTAAGCCGGTGAAAGTAGATGCCGCCAACGGATATCGTTATTATTCCGCAGAACAAGTGCAACAGTTAAATGCGCTGCTGGAATTAAAAGCATTCGGTTTTTCTCTGGACGAAATCAAGATGATTATGGACGGGAAAACCGGGGAAACGCCATTGCTTGATATGCTTGAAAAGAAGCGGCAGGCATGGCAGGATACCGTGAATGCCGCCAGATACAAAGAGGAGTGTCTGGGCGAGATCATCAAGAATCTGCAAAGCTCCCACGCAGCGCGGAAGATGACTGAAATGACAGAAGAAGAGCGGGCGTGGCTGTTGGTAAAGATGGTATGCCTTGAAGACGTCAGGGCGCAGAAAATCTTAAGTGAGGCGTTGTGGCTATGATTATGTTCCGGATAGATTCTCCTGTTCGGGGAGGGCTGTGCCTCGCAGCCGTTTGGCAATAAAGAAAGCAGATAACCGAAGTTATCTGCCATGCAAACTTGAATGAAATAGGTGGGTGACAATCCACATCTCCTAACCATGGGCGACGGCCGCCTGTTCCGTCCTCAGATTTCATTCAATATAGCTTATGTTGTAGGTAACTTAATTATACAACAAATTCAGCTTGTGTCAAGTCGTTTTAAAGTGCCTTTTTCAATGTATCTTTCGGCATTGCAGGTGCTTAGAGAATGTAATGTCTTTGCAAAGCATTTTCCGCCGGATGTGATTTTAACGGCCACACGGACATAATCCGCATTTATTTTGAATAGCTTCACAAAAAGAATCGATGCATCTTTTGGGTTCAGCCCTACATAGTCGGGGGAATTGATTATTATGCCTATGTCCTTATAATATACATCATACTCATATGGATGTCGGTTTTTGATATGCTCTATATTGGATTCCCCTATGAACACCGGGGTGCCAGGCTCAAGCTTCAGCTTTAATGTCTTAATAACAGATTGGGAAATGTAACCAACTATTTCCATCAGCAGTTCCTTTCGTGTTCAGTTTCAAGCGCCTATTTTCCAGAACCTGTTCCACGGAAAATTCCGCGCTGTTTCGCCGGAATATTGGGGCAATGGAGGTGAGGATTTTGAAATGATTAAGCATATCAGAATGTTTTGCCTATTGTCATTAAAGGTTTCCATGTCTATGATAACAAAATTCATTTTCGTTGTAAACCTATAAAAGGCATCACTTTGGGATAATAAGTCATAACGCCAGCCATATACGTTTAACCAATGCAGTATGGTAAATTCTGGTGTTATGTAATATAATCAGCAGATCTGAAAATATGGGAAGTGGGATAGAAGTTCCGGAAAGCCATTGACAGGAGGCCTCAGTCCAGTTATAATGACTGTAAATGCTAAAACGGTCAAACAGGAGGATTAGGGTGCCGAAAAGCTATTCAGAGCAGGAGCGGGAATACATCAGGGAGCGATTGAAGGAAGAGGCCGCCCAGTGCCTTGCAAAGTATGGCGTCCGCCGCACCACGGTGGATGAAATCGTGAGACGGGTGAGGATTCCCAAAGGAACGTTCTATCTCTTTTATAAATCCAAGGAGCTGCTCTTGTTCGAGGTGATTCAGGAGCAGCAGGAAAATATCAACCGTCAGCTATATCAGGCTGTCTCTGAGATGGACGGCAGGGAGGTCTCAGCGGAAAAGCTGACGGATTTGGTGTTTGATTTTTACAAAATGACGGAGAGGACGCCGATTTTGAAGCTGCTTGACACGGGGGAGGTGGAGCTGCTTGTGCGCAAGCTGCCGCGGGAAATCGTGGAGGAGCATTTTCAGGACGATAGGGATATGATTGAGAAGATGCTGGCTTTGTTCCCGGTCAAAAAAGAGGTAGACACAAAGGTTATCAGCGCCGCTTTCCACGCAATCTATTTTGCCACGCTGCATAAGGCGGAGATTGGGGAGGCGCAGTATGACGGGGCGCTGCGCATGATGATTTACGGTATTATCGTGCAGATTCTGGAATCCTGACGTTTTATGGCATGACTATGGAGGCCGTCGAATGCTGCCGCGTTTTATGGGTTCAGTTATCGAATTTGAAAAGTCCGGCAAGAGGCCGGACTTATCACAGGAAATTATTTGACTATTCGTGTAAATTTAGTCATACAGTATAAGGAGGAACATATGATACAGGTCAGCAACCTTTCGTTCAGCTACACCAGGCAGCCGTTCATATCCGGCATGAATTTCAGCGTCTCTGCAGGTGAGATATTCGGATTCCTGGGGCCCTCCGGGGCGGGGAAAAGCACGCTGCAGAAAATCCTGATTGGGATGCTGGGGACATACCAGGGCTCTGCCGTGGTAAACGGGATTGAGTGCAAAAAGCGCACAAAGGCATTTTATGAGGAGATAGGGGTAGACTTCGAGTTCTCCACCATGTACGAAAAGCTCACGGCAAGGGAGAACCTGCGGTTTTTCGCGTCCCTGTATGAGAAAAAGCCCCGCCCCATGGAGACGCTTTTGCGGATGGCAGGCCTGGAGCAGGACGGGGACAAGCGGGTAGCCCAGTATTCGAAGGGCATGAAATCCCGCCTGAACTTCATCAAAGCCCTGCTCCATGACCCGCTCCTGCTCTGTCTGGACGAGCCCACCAGCGGCCTTGACCCTACCAACAGCCGCATGATGAAGGATATGATCCTGGCGGAAAAATCCAGGGGGAAGACCATCCTGCTGACCACCCACAACATGCAGGACGCGGCCGAGCTCTGCGACAGGGTGGCGTTCATTGTGGGCGGCAAGATATGCGCCCTTGACAGCCCCCGCAACCTGATCATGGCAAAAGGCGCGGCGACGGTGACTTATACCTGGGTGGAGGAGGACGGGGAGCACAGCGCAGACTGCCCGCTGGGGCGGCTGTCCTCTGACGGACGGCTGAAAGGCCTGATTGCCGGGAACCGTCTGCAGTCCATCCACAGCAGCGAGCCCACCTTGAATGACATTTTTATGGAAATCATGGGGAGGACGCTGTTATGAGAGTGAAAGCTATGTTTTTGGCGGATATGCGTTTTCAGGCAAGGTACGGTTTTTATTTTTTATACGCGGTCCTGACTGTGGTTTACGGCATGGTTCTTTATGCGCTTCCCGAAGGATGGCGGGAGAAGGCGGCTGCCATTTTGATATTCTCTGACCCGGCGTCCATGGGGCTGTTCTTCATGGGAGCCATCGTGCTTTTGGAAAAGAGCCAGCGTACGCCATGGGCGTTTGCGGCCTCTCCCGTCCGCCCCATGGAATATGTGATTGGGAAAGTGGGCTCTTTGTCCGCTGTTTCCCTTGCCGTGGCCGCTGTATTGGCGCTGACCGCGGGAGTGGGGAATCTGCCGATGGTGCTGCTTGGCACGGCCATGGCGGGCGGGATGTTTACGCTTTCCGGCATTGTGGTGGCAGCGAAGATAAGCAGCCTGAATCAGTTCATCTTATGGACAGTGCCGGTGGAGGTCGTGGGCTTTGTGCCTGCGGTACTGCATCTATTCGGAATCACGCCGGACTGGCTTCGATACTATCCTGTGAATGTCTGCATGGAGATGGTCTCTGGCGCTGTGCCTTCCCCGGCGGGGATTTTCGTGGCGGCGGCATGGACGGCGGTTCTGCTGAGACTTTCAGGACAGGCTGTCCTGGCCATGTGGGGCAGCGGGGGAGGTGGGAAGTTATGAGGGCTGTGCGGTTGAGTTTTTTGCAGATGCTGGCCTGTCTGGGGCGGGACAGGATGCTGGCTGTGGCCTGTGCCGCGCCGGTGCTGGCAGGGGGATTGTTCCGGTTCGGCATCCCTTTCCTGGAAGCTGAACTGACGGAATGGCTTTCTGTGCCGGCCATCATTGCGCCTTATTACAGGTTGATTGACGTATTCTTCGGGATGCTGTCGCCTGCCATGTTCTGCTTTGCCTCGGCAATGGTTTCGCTGGAGGAGGCGGACGAAAGGACAGCGGCCTATCTGTTCGTTACGCCGCTGGGGAGAAGGGGCTATCTGACGGCGCGGCTCGGAGTGCCCGGCGCTGCGGCGTTTCTTGTGACTCTTGTGCTGCTGCCTGCTTTCAGGCTGACGGCTTTTTCGGCCGCCGCCCTTTTGCTGCTTGCGGCTGCGGGAGCTTTGCAGGGGGTGATTGTTGCGCTGTTGATTCTGACGGTTTCGTCAAACAAGCTGGAGGGGATGGCGGTGGCGAAGCTGTCCATGCTGCCCGTATTTGGGGCGGCGGTTCCGTTCTTTATTGAAGAGGACGTGCAGTATGCGCTGTTTTGGCTGCCTTCTTACTGGATGGGGAGGGCGGCATGGGGGGATGAATTGCTTTCCATGGTTCCTGCGTTCGCTTTGTCGGGGGTGTGGATTTGGGTTTTGTTTAGGATGTATTTGCGTAAAAAAGTAAACTGCTTATAGTTTATGCACTCATGTGTTTGTAGAGAGTTTTTTGAGCTGGTTGATTTTAATTTCTGACGAATTTTTTAGGTATGCCACTCCGTATGTCATTGCAAAATGCAATTTTCTGGAATCATCGATTTACGACTCTTTGAGACGTACGGCATACCTAACTGGAATTCGTTACAGTTTATTATACAGTTCTATGCTGTTGTAGTATACTTTTCCAAAAACCGGCAGCAGTATATCTTGGATGTAAAATAAGACTGTTATTGTTCTACGGCTGTAAGCTGTCGGCTCAGTGTTTCAATATATTCTACGGAAAGGGTCGGAATGGATTTCTTTACCAGTTCTACAGATGCCCCATTCCGTAAAATGATTTGGCGGTTTCTTTGTCCCGTTCAAGAACCTTTTTGTTTGCATATTCTTCCACAACCTGTGTCATTGCGTCAACTCCTTCCTTTGATTCCTTGAAATGGCATACCCGATCTGATAATTTGGGGAATTTATTGTTTTTGCCAGTACTGTTTTTGAAGTACTGCATCAGTTCCGCAATATCAGATCCGTCATCTACGGCACAGTTTACAAAAATACGATGAATGCCATCATTGATAACTGTTCCTGTTTCATGTAGGAATATACCTGCATGGTAAATAGTCTTTCCTTCCTGAAACATGTCGAATTTTGAAATAAAAATAACATAAATATCCGGAAAGTCCTTATAGTCTAATCCTTTTTCTGTAAAAGTGGTGTCAATGTTGGAGCTGCTGAATCGGACACGCTTTACATGATCGTCATCATCGGCTTTCTGCATTTCAACATTGATTCGGGAACCATCTTCATCTTCGCAAAGCAGGTCAAGGATTACGGAATGTGCGCTAATATTGCGCAGGAAACGTTGTGCCTGTGCATCGAGTACTTTCAATTTGGGCTTTTGGAGGATGATCCGCAAGATTTCCTCGCAAACAGCTTTATCTTCTGCGATTTTGTGGAAAAACACATCATCTATGACGTTCAGCTGTTTGATGAGTGCCAGCTGTTCTGTACTTGTCTGCAATATTGTCGGTTCCTTTCATTTTGTATCTCTTAGGGCTTGCATTCCCGTAACCTGTGGTGGGAGCGATACTCTGATACCAAGGCTATATGGGTATTATAGCCTGAAAAAATGTAGTTGAAAAGTGCTTTTTGCTCTTTTTTGTCTCTTTCCGTTCCATGTCCATTACGTTTCATTTCTATATCAGCTTCAAGCGTGTTGAATTTCTTATATTCTTCATTAATCGGCTGTGTTTTGTCCATGACACAAACCGGGGATGAGGACTGCTCCCCATCGCTAAAATGCCGGGAAAGCCTTCCTTTCGGAAAGGCGTTCGGTTTCCAGAAAATGTACCCTGCGGCTATGCATTTGGGCTCCCGGGGAGAACCGGCCTGAGAAGCGGACGAATGGGCAGGATGCCAGAAAGGGGATATCAAAAATAAACATGGCAAAGGCCGCCGTGATGAAGTATAATGTTTGTACCATAGAAGCCATAATTGCGGCAACCATCGGCATGGCGCACCGGGAGAAAGAGGATAAAGCCGCCGCAAATATGCGGTTCACAGAAAGGTACGGTGACTGAAATGGACAAAAAAGGAATACAACGAGACTTCCAGGGCAGATGGATTACCACGGAGCGCTTCTGCGGGCTGCGGCCGGTGAACGTGTTCCACCGTCAGCTGGACAAAACCGACATCCCTTCGACAGCCCCGCAGAATTCCCACATTCTGTTCCGAAAGCGGTTCGAAGCGGAGGGCGGCAGACCGGCCTGGATTTATATCTCCGCAGACGACTATTACAAGCTCTACGTCAACGGCCGCTTTGTCTGCCAGGGGCCCGCGCCGGGGTACCCTTTCCATTATTATTACAACAAGGCAGACATCACGGACTATATCCGGGAGGGAAGCAACCTGATTGCGGTGCATACCTATTACCAGGGGCTGGTCAACCGCGTATGGGTCAGCGGCGACGACAGGCACGGGCTGATTCTGGACGTGGAGCAGGGAGGGGAAATCATCTTGTCGTCGGATGAAAGTTTCCGATGTACCGTACATACCGGTTTCCAGGCCCTGGAGACTGCCGGGTATGAGACACAATTCCTGGAACGATATACCAGCGGCAGCCCCCAGGAAGGCTTTGAAAAGCCCTCCTATGACGACAGTTGCTGGGAAACTGCGAAGCTGCGCAGGAATGTGGATTATGTGCTGTATGAACAGCCCACCAGGATGCTGGCGTTTGAGGAGATTGAGCCTGCGCTCACCTGGGACGAGAGGGGCGTGACGGCTGATTTCGGCGCGGTCTATGTGGGATATCTGCAGGCCCGGGCCAGGGGCGCCAGGGGAGAGCGGATTGAGATCCTGTCGGCCCAGGAGCTGGAGGAGGACGGCGGCCCGCGGTGGAGGATGCGGTGCAACTGTGAGTACCGGGAGGAATGGCAGCTGTCCGGCGGGGAGGATACGCTGAACCAGTTCGATTACAAGTCCTTTCGCTATGTGCGCCTGAATGTCCCGGCGGGATGCACGGTAGAGAACGTATGTTTGCTATCCAGGCATTATCCGTTTGCCCTGCAGGCGGCCCCGGGCTTTCAGGACGAGGAGCTGCTCCCTGTCTGGAACCTGTGCGTGAACTCTCTCCGCTACGGCGTGCAGGAAGTGATACAGGACTGCATGGAACGGGAAAAGGGTAATTATCTGGGGGACGGCTGCTATACGGCGCTGGCCCATTACGCGCTGACAGGGGACGCTTCCGTTTTGAAGAAGCTGTTGGACGACAGTTTCCGCAGCAGCTTCATCAACCGGGGGCTCATGACCTGCGCCGCCTGCTCCTTCATGCAGGAAATCGCGGAATTTCCCCTGATGGTGTGCCATATGCTGGTTCGCTATTACGAGCTCTCCGGCGACAGGGCGTATCTGGAGGAATGCTATGACGCCCTTTGCGGCGTGCTGGATTTCTATCGGGAACAGTACGCCCGGGACGACGGGCTGCTCTGCAACCTGGACAAATGGTGCGTGGTGGAGTGGCCCGCCGCGTATCGGGGCGGCTATGCAGCCTGTGTGGAGGAGGGGAAAGTGTGCACGGAACTGCACAATGTGATCAATGCCCACTATATCGGCGCGCTGCAGTGCATGAACCGGATCGCGGCCATAACGGGGCGGGAGAGATACTGTGACGAGACTTCGGTGGCGGAGGCGTTCTGCGGAGTGTTCTATGATGCCGGGAAGAAGCTGTTCCGGGACAAAGAGGGGGATGACCACATCAGCCTGATTGCAAACGTTTTTCCGTTCATGTACGGACTGTTCCCGGAGGAGGGCACGGAGGAGGCGATTCTGGGACTGATTGAGGAGAAAGGATTCACCTCCGTCATGCTCTTTGGCGCCTATCCCATCCTGGAGGGGCTGCGCCGCCTGGGCAGAAAGGAGCTGCTGTACCGGTATCTGAAGGACGAGGGGGCATGGAAGCGCATGCTGCGGGAAGGGGCCACCACCACCTTTGAGGGCTGGGGGAAGGACGCCAAGTGGAACACTTCTCTGTTCCACCTGACGCTGAGCTATGCGGTGTTGTTTTTGATGGAGGAGCAAGAAGGATAAAAAGCCCCTTGGGACGTTCACCATCCATGTCCGGCACTGTCGGAACTATTGCTGGCAGGGGTGTATCACCTGGATGGACAGGAACAAGTCCGCCCATTTCTAATCTATCTGGGAGATGGTCAAGCTGGTGTCAGGGGGCCGGATACCGTCAGCGAGGAGGACGGCCCGAAGGCACCGTCCTGGGCTGATGAGGCATAGGAAGACTAAAGGATGGGACGTTGATGCACGCTCATATGTTACAGGAATTGGAGCGTTTTTATGAAGAGTATTGCGGCAGCATCCGCCGGGAGGCGAAGGCCCTGCAGGAGGAGAAGATGCCGGAACCTACGGAGGACCTGTTCGCCGTTTATGAAAATACGGGGAACCGCCTGATTTATGAGGATGTTTATTTCAGGAGAAGAAAATTCCTTGCCGTCTTTGGCCTGAAGGCCATTCTGGACCGGCAGGAAGAGGATATCCTGAAGCTGGAGGAGATATTGAGGGATATCTGCAGCGAAGAGTGCTGGGCGCTGCCTGCTGGCCATGAAATATCCCGGCGCCGGGATTCCGGCCATGGAACGGGCGGCCGGTCTGAACGATGACAACTGTTACCGTTTTATGGGGCTGTACCGCAATCTGATCTGGACGAAAGAATACATGGATTTCCTGAGCAGGGAAGAAGCCGATAGTGCAGCGGAGGGAGAGGCCGACGCGGCAGGGGCAGAGGCCGGAAAGGGATTTGCGGCAGAGGCGGCCATCGGCCGGATTGTGCTGCCGGATGCCCAAAGGAAAGGATTTTCTGCTGACGGATCTGGGATGTGGAGAATATACCAGAGAATATTTCTCGGAAAAGCGTTATGAACATCTGTGCTGCCGCTCTGAGGGCCATAATGTGCCCATCATTGACGGCAGGGAGCAGCTTGCGGGAGGGGAATACGGCTGTGATTGCTTTGAGGCAGGAAAAGAGGGCAGGATGGTCATCAGTTTTGCCGGGGCCTATGCCAATCCTGCGCTGAAATCTTTGATCCGCACCCTTGACTGGGATGAGGCGGACGGGACTTTGCAGGTGGAGGACTGCTATCAGGTGACGGAGCGCCTGCAGTCCATCCGGGAGAATCTGATAACCCACTGGAAGCCGGAAGTGCAGGGAAATACAGTGCGGATTCGGGGAGATGAGAGCGGCTGCACAGTGGCTATAGAGGGAGAGGAGGTAAAAGTGGATTGTATCCGCAGAGACTTCTATGACCACGGCGGGCAGCGCAGGGATGTGTGGCTGATTCAGTGGGAGGTGCCTGTAGCGGGGCAGGCAGGAGAGGTGAGGGCCAGGTTCACGGTGAGGGCAGTATAAGGAAAAATGTGACATATGAAACAGCGGGCAGATTACGGAAAGGGAATCTGCCCGCTGCTGTTTCAATAGAGGATGCCGGGAGCCCGGGCCGCCGTCGGTCTCATGGCAGCCATGGTCAGGCGCGAAGCCGATTAGGGTGCGGTGGCCTGGCCGGCGGGTCTTCACCGCCTGCCTGCCATGGGCGTATCATGGGGAAAGTCTTGGCTCAGGCATCATGGATTCCGGAAAGGATTGCTGCAGACAGATTTTCGCACCACCAAAGACACATCGGAGAGAATCTTCACCGGGTTTCCGGTCAACTTCCCCTGAAGCCTGCTCAGGAGCAGATAGGAGGTGTTGGCTCCGATTTCGGTAAAGTCCTGTCTGACCGTGGTCAGTTCCCTCTCCACGTCAGGGCATGCCGCCCAGTCGTCAAAACCGATGACAGATATGTCTTCCGGAACGCGCAGGCCTCTTTCCCGCAGATTGCGGATTGTCTTCACTGCCAGTCTGTCATTGCAGCAGAACAGGGCAGTGACTTCCCCGGCCCTGATCTGTGCGGCCAGCATATCGTAGTCTATATCCATGATCAGGTTTTCTCCGGAGACATTCAGCCCGGCGTCCCGCATCTTGCTGCAGAAGCCGTCATAGCGTTCCTGCTCCGATTTGAGGAAGAAATGATATCCGGCGAACCGTATTTTTTCATGCCCGTGTTCCAGAAGCAGACGGGCGGCCATGGCTCCGCCGTCATAATTGTTGCAGCCGGAGAAATAGCATGGATAGCCGGGATCGTAGCGGTCCAGCAGCACGAAAGGGATTCCCTTCCCCTCCAGATAGCGGTAGTTTTCCACGCTTTTGGCCGGGTCGAAAGAATAGAGGAGCAGTCCCTCTACATTCAGGTCCAGCATTTTCCGCATGGCTTCCGCTTCCTGTGCGGCATCCGCGTCAATCCATTCCACGATGAGGGAGTAACCGAAAGAGGCGGCCATGTTCTGGGCTCCCCGGATAATCTGGATGTAGGAGCTGTCATTGCGGTCCTCCGAGTACAGAAGCAGGGCGATCAGATGGCTGGTGGCAGCGGCGCTTACGGGAGAGGTCACGAAGGTGCCCTTGTGCTTGAGCCTTTTGATATACCCCTCTTTCGCCAGCTCCGTCAGGGCCCTGCGGACGGTGATGGTGCTCACCTGATAGATTTCCGCATATTCCGCCTCTGTGGGCAGTTTGGCGTCTATGGCCAGAGTGCCGTTCTTAATCTGCTGCTTTATGGACTGTTTTACAATGGCATATTTTGTCGCCTTAGTCTCCATGTTCGATTCCCCCTGACTGCTCTGTATGGCTCTGCTGTAAAACTATAATAAAGTATACATTATAAAAACAGAAAAAACAAGATTAATAAACGATTGGTTTGGCAATCTGACGGCTGAGAAGAACGCTGAAAGGCAATCCGTCTGTTTGCGCTCAAAGGGTGCTATATTTTCATAAATAATGTGAAATAATGTACTACCATCAGAACGGAAGTGGAAAAATGCTGATGAATACTGGATTTTTGGCAGTGCCGTATTATGGCTGAAAGAAATACTATGGCTCTTGTGAAGGATGCGTTTGCTTTTTTATAATAGGCTCGTAACTGACAAGTCGTTTCTTCAGACGATAAAAAGGAGGATTTTATGAAGAAAAAAATGTTGGCGGTACTGTTGGCTTCCGCGATGCTGGCGTCATTGGCTACCGGCTGCGGCAGCAGCCCGGAGGCCGGGAACGCAGGTTCTGAATCGGCAGGTTCGGATGATAGCGAATCTGCTGCACCGGAGGAATCTGTATCTTCGGAAGACGCGGGAGCCGAGGCGGCGGACGCGTCACCGGAAAGCGGAGCCGGCGCTGGCGGACAGATTACTTTCCCTCTTGCCGAAACGGAGAATTTCTCCATGCTGTGTGTCATCAATGGAGACACCCCCATGGAGGAGGTGGACGCGTTCCAGTATCTGAACGAACAGAGCAATGTGACATTTGAAGTGAACAGCGTTCCGTCCGGGGACGCGGCCGAAAAGGAGAGCCTGATTATCTCCTCGGGAACCTACCCGGATGTGTTCATCTTCTCAAGCCTGGGCAAGGATAATATCGACAGGTACGGAAGCGAGGGCGTGTTCATACCGCTGGAGGACTATATCAGAACATATGCGCCGAACCTGACGGCTCTTTTGGATGAAAGAGAACTGTGGCCATTCATCACCGCCCCCGACGGACATGTCTATGAAATGCCCGCGCTGAATTCCGGCGCTGAGCTGGAGGCTGGTTTCCATATCTGGCTGAACTTCCAGTGGCTGGAGAATCTGAACCTGGAGGCGCCGAAGAGCCTGGAGGATCTCCATGATATCCTGACAGCGTTCAAAGAGCAGGATGCCAATGGGAATGGGGATGCCAACGACGAAATTCCCCTTTCCGTGCCTGACGGAATGGGGTATCTGCTGAACTATCTTCCTTATTTTGGTTATAACATGGATGGCAGCACCCGCTGTGCCGCGAAAGATGGTAATCTGGTATACGTGCCCACGGATGACGGCTATAAGGAATTCCTGAGATACTTCACACAGCTTTATCAGGAGGGCCTGCTGGATCCCGCCAGCTTCACACAGAACTACGATCAGATTGCGGCGAAAGGAAGCGCGGGCGATGTGCTGGGGTGCTTCTGCGCACTGGCGTCTTTCCAGTTTGCCGGGCGTGAGCAGGACGAGAAATATCAGATTATCGATCCTTTTGAGGGACAGGATTATCCGCTGTCCACAGGTATCATGCATGGAAGCATGATGATAACGGATGCCTGCGAGAAACCAGAAATTCTGGTTGCATGGGCTGACCGGCTCTACACGGAAGAGGGAGGAGAGCTCTACTGGCTTGGTGTAGAGGGACGTGCCCATGTAAAGAATGAAGACGGTACCTGGTCCTGGAATATAGGCGGACCGATTGGTGATGATATCGAGACCATACGTGAAAAAGGAACCCTGAAAGACCAGACGGCTTTCCCCGGCTTACAGCCTGACCTTTGGTTCACCGGCATCACGGATCCCGATGAATCCTATCTGATCGGACAGAGAGGAAAGATGCTGGAGTGGGGTAAGCTTCCTCTTCCCGCGATGTCCTACACGGCGGAAGAGACCGAGACGATTGCCTCCCTGAAAGCGGATCTGGACAGCTATGTCAACCAGTACGGCGCGCAGGTGATCACCGGGGAGCTGGATCTGGATGCCAGCTGGGACGATTATAAATCCACCATGGAGACCATGGGAGCTGCCGAACTTTACGATATCTATCTGAAAGCGTTCCAGGAGGCTCAGTAGAACAGGTACAACTGAATGATATGTCGACAGCCGAAGGGCGCCACGGCTATAGCGGCGCCCTTGCCTGTTACATGACCAACAAGGAAAGGAATGCGAATCGTGAACAGGATATCTGCCATAAATGCAAAAAAAAGAAAGCCATGCAAGCCGCTGTCCGAGCGTCTGGCATGTGAATTGAAAAAGAACTGGGCCTTATACCTGATGATTCTGCCGGTCATGGCATATTTCATCATTTTTGCCTATATACCCATGAGCGGTGTGGTGCTGGCATTTAAAGATTTCAAGGTGAAGCTGGGCATTTTCGGGAGCCCGTGGGCGGGACTGAAGCATTTCAGGCGGTTTTTCGGTGGATATAACTTCGGCCTGCTCTTACAGAATACCATAGGAATCAGCTTATATTCTCTGCTGGCAGGATTCCCGATTCCCATTCTGTTCGCCTTGCTTCTGAATTATTTAAAATATGGACGTCTTCGGAAGACCCTGCAGATGGTATCCTATGCGCCATACTTTATTTCCACAGTGGTAATCTGCGGCATGATCGCCATATTTATGGACGCGGATACGGGCATCTTTAACCAGATTATCGTTGCTCTGGGCGGGGAATCCGTAGACTTCCTGAGCAATCCGAGATATTTCAAGAGCATTTATGTCTGGAGCGGTGTCTGGCAGGGCATGGGCTACAGTTCCATCATCTATATCTCCGCGCTGGCGGGGGTGGATTCCTCTCTCCATGAGGCTGCGATTATGGACGGAGCGACGAAGATGCAGAGAATCTGGCACATCGACCTGCCCGGTATCAAATCCACCATCGTCATGCTGCTGATCATGCAGATGGGCTCATTGATGAATGTAGGATTTGAAAAGGTCTTCCTGCTGCAGAATGATCTGAATATGAAAGCTTCGGATGTCATCAATACCTATGTATACAGAGTGGGTCTGATACAGAACAATTACAGTTACTCGACGGCTGTGGGACTGTTCAATTCTGTCATCAACATGACGCTGGTCATTGCGGCCAATCAGCTGTCCAAAAAGCTGACTGAGGAAAGCCTGTGGTAAAAGGAGTGCGTATGAGCAAAGGAAAGACGATAAAAAGGAAACGGGTGAATTCGGACAGCGTATTCGATGCTGTGAATTTACTGATTATGCTGATTCTCCTTGTGGTTTTCGTATGGCCGCTGTGGTTCGTGGTGATTGCGTCCGTCAGCGATCCGGGAGAAGTCTGGCAGGGACATGTCATCCTGTTCCCCAGGGGAATCACGCTGGACGCCTATGAGGAAGTCGTTCAATATAAGACCATATGGACAGGCTATCTGAACACCCTCCTGTATACCCTGCTGGGTACGGCCATCAATATGGCGCTCACTGTCTGCGGCGCGTATCCCTTGTCCAGGAAAGATTTCCCGCCGCGGAAGATATTGATATTCATTCTTATGGTGACCATGTATTTCAGCGGCGGATTGATTCCCACCTACCTGGTGGTGAACAGGCTGGGGCTGATTGACA
Organism: Acetatifactor aquisgranensis; assembly: GCF_943193215.1. Taxonomy (NCBI): domain Bacteria; kingdom Bacillati; phylum Bacillota; class Clostridia; order Lachnospirales; family Lachnospiraceae; genus Acetatifactor; species Acetatifactor aquisgranensis. Next base: position 28,076 of record NZ_CALPDH010000037.1, read on the forward strand.
CGGTCTGGGCCATGGTGATTCCCAACGCGATTTCCGTGTTCAATATCATCATCACCAGGACCTATTTCATGAACAGCATCCCCGAAGAACTGCGGGAGGCCGCCCAGCTGGACGGAGCGGGCAACATGCAGTATCTGTTCAGGGTGGTCCTGCCTCTGTCGAAGCCTATCCTGGCCGTCATCGGGCTCTTCTACGCGGTGGGGCACTGGAATGACTTCTATTCGGCGCTGATTTATATCAACTCCCAGCAGCTCCTGCCCCTGCAGTCTGTCCTCAGGAAGCTCCTGCTTACCACACAGATGACCCTGCAGATTTCCAGCTCCATGAGCCCGGACGAAATCATGCGCAAGACTCAGCTGGCCCAGACGCTGAAATACAGCTCTATCATAGTATCCACGGTTCCTGTGCTGTGTCTGTATCCTCTGGTGCAGAAGCATTTCGTCAAAGGAATCATGATTGGATCCGTGAAAGGTTGACAGATGGGACCGGGGGAACATAAAATAAGATAAGCTGCGGGATTCCGAACACACAGAAAAAACGACGGAGGAAAGAAGGAATGGAGAACAGACAGGAGTTTCCGATGCAGTTCATCTCTGCCTCGACAGAATACGCGGATTTTGACCGCCAGGTGCCGGCACCTTATATCCGCAAAAAATTCGCGCTGGACCGGATGCCGGAGGAAGCGGAGCTGCTGATTACAGGACTGGGATTTTACCGTGTATTTATCAACGGAAAAGAGATTACGAAATGTGCCCTGGCGCCGTATATCAGCAATCCGGACGACATTATCTACTATGATGCCTACGACGTGCTGCCCTGGCTGGAGACCGGCGGCAATGTGATAGGAATCATTCTGGGAAACGGAATGTGCAATGCCTTTGGGGGCTTCATATGGGACTTCCACAAGGCGCGGTGGAGGGGCGCGCCCATGACGGCGCTGCGCCTGGATCTGGTGTATGGGGACGGAAATATTTTATCCATAGAAAGCGATGAGTCTTTCCTGGCCCATCCGTCACCGCTTCTGGAGGACGACATCAGGAGCGGTGAAATATACGACGCAAGGCTGGAAATCCCTGACTGGTGCTCGCCCTCTCTGTGGGAGGAGGGATGGCATGCGGTTGTCAAAAGGACGCCGCCCAGAGGGGAGCCGAGGCTGTGCACCGCCTCCCCTGTGAAAGTATGGGAGATACGCAGGGCAGTTTCCATCACCCCCTGCGCGGAGGGCTATCTGTATGATTTCGGCGTGGACACGGCGGGAATCTGCGAGCTGACAGTCCGGGGCAGGCCCGGGCAGGAAATCAGGATATCTTATGGCGAATGGATTCATGACGGGATTCTTGACAGGAAGAACCTGATGTTCCCGGAATCCGATTCCCCCTATAAGGAAAGAGTCCAGGATACCTGCTATATCTGCCGGGGAGAGGGGGAGGAGAGCTGGAAGCCCTTTTTCAGCTATTACGGTTTCCGGTATGCCTATGTTCGTGGAATCGATAAGGAGCAGGCGGATGAAAACCTGCTGGCTTACCATGTGCTGGGCGGGGACTTTCAGGAGATGGCTGACTTTTCCAGCTCCGATGCCACGGCTGACAAGCTGTGGGAGATGACCAGGAGAGCGACTCTCTCTAATTTCCTCTGGTTCCCCACGGACTGCCCCCACAGGGAGAAGAACGGATGGACAGGGGACGCGGCCCTCTCCGCGGAGCATATGCTCCTGAACCTTTCCGTGGAGGATTCCCTCCGGGAGTGGCTGCGCAATGTGATGGCGGCCCAGAGGAAAGACGGCTCCCTGCCCGGAATCGTCCCCACAGGGGAATGGGGGGACGGATGCGGCCCTGCCTGGGACCAGGTGATTGTGGAGATTCCCTATTGCCTGTATCGTCTCCGCGGGGACCTGGACACGGCGCGAGAGGCTGCGCCGTCCGTCTTCCGGTATCTGTTCTGTCTCTCAGGGCTCCGGAACGACAGAGGACTGGTGGACACGGGGCTGGGGGACTGGTGCGAGACCGGCAAGAGCGGAGGCGGCCAGAAAGCCCCTGTGGAGGTGACTTCCACCGCCGTGGGCGTCCATCTCCTGGAAGAGGCGAAAGTCCTGTTCCGGGCGCTGGGCAGAGAGGCCGAGTATCAATATGCGGACAGGCTGCGGAGAGAACTGAAAAAAGCCTTCAGGCGTTATCTGATCGACTTCTCTACCATGACCGTGGCCGGAAGCTGTCAGGCGTCCCAGGCCATGGCAATCTGCTACGGCCTGTTCAGAAAGTCGGAGCGCAGGGCGGCGTTCTCCCGGCTCCTGGAAATCATCCGCCAGAACGGCGGGTACATGAACGGAGGGGCGCTGGGGCTGCGGGTGCTCTTCCATGTGCTTACGGACTGCGGGGAGGCGGATCTGGCATACGAGATGATCACGAGGCCGGATTATCCCTCCTACGGCAACTGGATCGCCAGAGGGGCCACTTCTCTCTGGGAGGACTTCCTGGTGCCGGAAGCGGACATCCATTCCCGGAACCACCACTTTTTCGGAGACATCAGCGGATGGTTCCTGCAGGCTGTGGCGGGAATCGTGCCCAATCCTTATCTGGAGGATCCGGACAGTATTCTGGTATCGCCCCATTTCATCCGGAAGCTGCGCCATGCCGGAGGGGCTTTCCGCACGCCGTCAGGCAAAATCGCCCTGAGATGGGAGAGGGACGGGCAGAATCAAAAGAAAAACGAAATAGTATCGATGAACATACGTATTTCAGGAAATTTAAGCGGCAGGATATGCCTGCCTGCCGGCTGGGAATTTGAGGACGGCTTCTGTGAGAAAGAGCTGAAAGAGGGAAATTATATCTGCAGGAATACCATGCCTGCGTAGCCTTTTGGGGAGGAGCATATGGAGAAAATAAGGAAAAAATTGCGGATGATCAATTACAGCACGCTGCTGAAATATTTTTTATCTTATTTTCTCCTGCTCAGCGCCCTGCTGATGTGTTTCTTCATCACGTTCCGGCATCAGCTCCGAACAATTTACTATACCGAACAGGACAATCGCATCCGCCAGAACCTCCTGCTGTTCCGGCAGAGCTTTGAGACCGATCTGGATGCGGTGTTCAACATTCATTACAATCTGTGTGAGAACACGAACCTGAAGATGCTCCGGCATTCCTCCGATTCCTCCTGGTACAGTTCGCTGGGGGTCAAGGACATGCGGCAGTTTACCGATGCGAACCATCTGATATCCGACATTATCTATATTCAGGACGGCGGAGACATTATCCTGGCCTGCAAGAATTATGTATACAAATCGAAAGGCGACTACTATATCATGCTGGACGGCAATCCGCTGAAACTTCCTGTGGGAAAGTACGGGCATGAGAACAGGAATTCCATGGTATATGTGAAGAACCGGGAATCCTCCCTGCTGCTCCTGTTCCCCAGCACAAAGAGCAAAAGATACGACCTCTTCTATATCATTGACGCAGAGGAGATAACAAGGCGATGCACGAACATGCTGTCCGAGGAAATCTCCGGCATCTATCTGACCGACGGAGAGGACAATATGATTTCTTTCCTGGGGGAGAGCCGGAAACTTCCGGCCTCTTCCATGCTACGCTCCTATGAACTCCAGAGGATAGATGAGGGAAATGACTGGATATACACGCTGCCCCTGCACACGAATCTGGATCTGTCAGTATGCTTTTCCAAGGACATCCTGATCGGGATTGCTAACAGGGCTTTTTTCGATTTGTATCTGGTATTTTCGGTGATAGGATGCATCGGACTGATGTTCATCCTGTTCGGAATGCGCATGACCTACTCGCCGCTGTACAGGCTCCACGAAAAGTTCACGGACGGGCGGGAAAAGGAAAAGAATCTGGAGACACAGCTGGACACGATGTTTTCCACCACGCTCCTGGAACAGAAAAAGCTGCAGGAAAAAATCGATAAGTATTATGGCATCATGAAAGAATCCATACTGGACACTATCGTAAACGAAAACGGGGAGGAAATCACGGCGGAAAATATGGAGAGGCTTTTTAACGGAGAACCCAGTTCCCTGATTTATATCGTGCGGATCATGCCGGCAGACGGAAAAGCCACTGATTCGGCGGCAAAAGATTTTCAGGACTATGTCCTCAGGGCTTTCCCTGACAATGATTCTTTCTGCGTCTGCCTGGAAGTGACGCCGGAATATTTCTCCTGGCTGATTTACTACGGAGGGCAGGACAGGGACAAACACGCGGTGTTAAAGGAACTGATGCGGGACTATCAGAAAGAGTCCGGGTGCCTGGTGGTGCTGAGCAACGGTTCCCCCTCCCCTCTGGACATTCCGAATCTGTACACGAATGTGTGCTCCGCTTGGAATCACCGGGAGAACGCCTCCGTTCTGTTCTATGATGAGCTGGGGGATGATATCGGCGACGACGGATTCCCCTATCCCTATCGTGAGCTGAACGGATTCGCCTCACGGCTCATGCAGCTGAAGTTCGAGGAGGCCGGGCAGGCCCTGGGTCATATTTTTGCATCCCTGGAGCAGTCGGACTTTCCGGCCTTTTATTACAGGAGCGTGCTGACGGAGGTGCTGACGACCATCATCACGGACATGAACCAGCAGAACATCAAGTTCAGCGCTTATAACGGCACGTATTTTGAGGCCCTTTATTATATCAGGAGCTTTGATTACCAGGAGAAAAATAAAGAGATTTACGATGCCCTGATTTCGCTGATAAAGCTGTTTGAGGAGGAGCTGGCCGGAGTGACGATACAGAGCGGGCAGATACAGGAATTCATCGAAGCCCATTACGCTTCCTCGGAATTTTCCATCGCCATGCTGGCCAATCGGTTCCATATCAGTATTGCGTATATGAGTTATCTGTGTAAGAAGTATTTCCACGAGAATTTTTCGGATTATCTCTGGAATATGCGCATGGAAAGGGCTAAATTTCTGCTGCGGAACACACAGGATTCCGTGGAGGATATCTGCGTTGCGGTGGGATATGAAAACGTGTCCAGCTTCCGCAGGAAATTCAAGAAAGAATTGGGGCTGACTCCGTCCCAGTACAGGAACGGAGAGGAATAAGGCAGACAAAGGGGCACCTGGGCTGACAGGTGCCCCTTTGCGCGGGCAGGACGCATTTCCCGCCCTGGTATGGGAGTCAGGGGCAGCGGGAGTCCGGGCCGCCAGTGACCTCCATGCTCCCGTCGTCCTTTCTGCGCCATCTGACGGAAATGGTTCCGGCAGCCGTCCGAATAGAGCCCTCCGCCCACTGGAGAGCGGCTATGTCGGCCGGTTCCAGGAAGCAGTCCGCAAAGCCCGAGCTGTCTTCCCGCTGCTTTATCCCCAGGATTTCCGTGAACAGCAGTTTCACCGGACTGCCGAACATGGGGTGGTCGTGGGAGGTATGTCCGTCCCAGTCTTCCCACAGCGTTGTGGCTCCGGCCTGCATCATCCGCGCGAAAGAGGCCGGGCCGCTGCCGGTCAGCAGGCGGAAAGCCAGATCGGCCTGGCCGTCCGCGAAGAGACGCTCCAACAGCACAGGCGTGCCGAAGATGCCTGTGTCCAGATTCTCCGGCGAGCTGTATCTGGCGGCCAGGTTTTCTTTTGTCCGCGCATCCCCCAGCTTTAGGTTCAGCGCAAAGGCGTTGGCTCCGCCCCGGCCGCCGCAGAAATCCCCGGTGGTTTCATCGAAATAGGCCTGCAGGAGGGCTTCTTCGGAAGCGCGGATGCGCTCTTCCAGCCAGACGGGCTCTGTCTGGCCGAGCATCCGGCCCATCTGTCGGAAAGCTTTCATTCCCAGGATATAGTAATAAGTGTTGATGAACTCGGGCGGGACCATGCCCTCCTCCGCGGGAGGGGCGCACCATTCACCCAGGCACCAGCCGCCCGCTTCCTCCCGGACAATCAGGCCGCCGCTGCTGCGGGAGTCCATATATTCCAGCCAGCGCAGGACGGCGGGATAACCCTGCTCTATCAGCGCGGTGTCGCCGTAAACTTTGTAATAGGCCATGGGGACGAGATAGACCGCCCCGCCCCAGCCGCCGGGGCCTCCGCCTCCGCCCAGGAAAGGGGCGGTGTGGGGGATATGCCCGGTGTCCGCGCCCTGGCTGTCCAGGATATCCCGGTACCATTTCCGATATAATCCCTTTGTGTCCAGGGTCATCATGGCGCTCTCGCAGGTCAGCTGTCCGTCCCCGGTGTAGCCCAGCCGTTCTCTGTGGGGACAGTCGGAGGGGATGCAGCCGTGGTAATTGTTCCGCTGCGTCCGGATATAGGCATCGTACAGCCAGTTCAAAGTGGAATCGGAACAGCGGAAAGAAGAGGTGACGGCCGCGTCCGTGCACACCAGCGCCGCGGACAGCGCCTCCCCCGGCCCCTCTGTCTGGAAATAGCGGAACCCGTGCCAGGTGAACCGCGGGCGGGCTTCCAGGGGCGCCGCGCCGCAGAGATAACGGTCTTCCTGAATCTGGCCGTCTCCGCCGGCGGAGGCGAAATCCAGGCTGTGCCCGTCCGGGGTCAGTTCCTCCGCGTATTTCACGGTGACGGCCTCCCCGGGCCTGCCGGAACAGCGCACCGTGACCCATCCGGCAATGTTCTCGCCGCAGTCGTACAGCTTTCTGCCCTCATCCTCCCACAGCAGGACGGGGCTTAAGCTGCCCAGGACTTTGTCCGGAGGGCAGTCCTGCCTGGCGAGCTGTGTCTGGGGCCCGTGGGAGGGCCTTGCGGGCTGCCAGCCGGACCTGTCGGCATCTGCCGTGCACCAGTTTTCCTCCAGGAGGGCTAAATCCTGGATCTCTCCATAGAACAGATTGTTTTCCAGAATCCCGCTGGGTTTCCAGAGAGTCTCCGGGCCGCTTTCCAGCAGGACTTCTCTTCCGTCAGCCCAACTTAAGTGAAGTTCATAGCGGAGCTTCGGGAAGCCGAAAGGAAAAGTCCCCTCCGCGGTGCGCCTGGTCTGGTGGAACCAGCCGTTTCCCAGGTGGAAGCCGATGACATTCTCTCCCTCGGCCAGCCAGGGCAGCAGGTCATATTCCAGGTACAGGCAGCGGTAGGCCGTCCGCTCCTCCCAGATGGGATAGCCCGCATCGCATCCCAAAGTGGAAGCATAATTGGTGGGCGCGGGGGCGAATTCCTGGTCGCCCACCCGCTTTCCGTTTGCGTACAGGTGGAAATAGCCCAGTCCGCAGACTTCCAGCCGGGCTTTTGCGGGAAGCTGTTCCAGAGAGAAGTTTCTCCGGAAGAGAGGGGATTCGCAGATATTGTCGCCCTGGATCCAGTGCATATTTTGCATAGTCAGTTACCTCCGTAAGTGGTAGGATATGGGTGGGACAGCGTATTGATAAGGAAAGTTGAATATATTAAAGTATATATAATAATATATAAAAGTCAATAGCTTTTGCCAGCTTTCCGGCAGTATATGGGCAGAATGGCAATGATGTGCAGTAAATCGGAAAAAGAGAATGCATCCTTATAAGTATATGATGTATTATAGCAATAAAGTATAATTTAAAAACAAATAAGTTAAAAGCCATGCCTCAATGGAAGAGCAGGGAGCTGCGCAGTGTCAACTGCGGAAATCCGTCGGCGTCTGTCCCGTATATTTTTTGAACACCTTATAAAAATACCTGGGATCCTCATATCCCACAAGGGAAGAGACTTCAGAGGCAGGAATGTCCGTGTTCAGCAAAAGATTCCTGGCGGCATCCATCCGTATCCCGGTGAGGTAATCGAGAGGGGAGCCCCCTCTTTCTTTTTGAACAAAGTGGAAAAATACCGGGGATTCAGATGGAAGGATTCCGCCAGCATCTCCATGGAAATCGGCTCCCGGTAATGCTCCGTGAGGAAAGCCTTGGCCCGCTCCGTCACAGGCAGATCGTCCTCCGGGGATTTGGAGAGGCAGGTGAGGGAGATTTCCTCTTTAATCAGGAGAAGAATCTCGTTCCTGTTCTCATGGGAGGACCAGAAAGCATTGTCGGTAAAATAGTCCCAGTTCGCCTTTGACGGAGCATAGTTCAGGCGGATCAGCAATTCATAAATAGGCTGGATGAGGTACACAAAGTTATACACCAGAGGGTATAAGCCGTCGATGTAAGAGCATAGCCTGTCCGCGGTTTCCTGAGGGCTCTTGCACCGCAGCTCATTTTCCAGGCTCTTCCAGTCCGCGTCGCCGGGAATCCGGCCGGCATTTTGGGGAGGGCACCCGATGGAGTAGACCTTTCCGTTCCCCGAGAGGAAACGGTATGATATCAACTGGGGCAATGTGGCGGCAGGGACCCTGATCGCCATGCTCCCCGCCATTGTCCTGTTCGGCTTCATGAAAGAAGTTTTTGTGGAAAATATCGCGGGCGCGGTAAAAGAATAGGGGACAGGCGCCGATGGAATAGATATACTGCATAACGCCGGAAATGAAGAACGCCCTGGAGTGAGCGTGGTAAACCATGAAAAAGGGACTGGTCCGTCTGCATAGCGGTCTTGAGGGAGCGGATCTGCTGCAGGAGGACTTCGACAGAGCCGTGAAGCATGCGCTTGCCGGGAGCTGAGGGGCGCGGAATGATTCGTGCGGACAAGTGTGCCCTGGGGGCGGCAGGATTTTTTTGTGAAAGGAAATTGTAAAAAGAATTCAGGCATGGTATACTGTGGATCAGGATGAACCAGGATGATAAAGGAGATAGCGATGGAAGAGAATGCGGCAAAGTGGAAGAACAGAAAACTGACTTATCTAAGCCCCGCAGATATCAGACCGGAGGGCTGGCTCAAGAGACAGCTGGAGCTCCAGGCCAGGGGCTTATCCGGGCATCTGGACCTGATCTGGCCGGATGTGCGGGACAGCAAGTGGATCGGAGGCGACAGGGAGGGCTGGGAGAGAGTGCCCTACTGGCTGGACGGCTTCATCCCGCTGGCCTGGCTTCTGGAGGATGCCGGTTTGCAGGCCAGGGCGAAGCGCTACATAGACGCAATCCTCTCCGGGCAGCAGGAGGACGGCTGGATCTGTCCCTGCAGCGTGGAGGAGAGGGAACGGTATGATGTGTGGGCGGCTTTCCTGATCTGCAAGGTGCTGGTGGTCTATGAGGCCTGCAGCAAAGATGAGCGCATCGAGGAAGCGGTGTACAGGGCGCTGAAGCAGCTGCTCTGCCATATCAGCGCAAAGACCCTGTTCGGCTGGGGCGCGGCCCGGTGGTTCGAGTGCATGATTCCGCTGCTGTGGCTCCACGAGAGGAGACCGGAGCCCTGGATGGACGAACTGGCCTATGTGCTGGAGGGCTGCGGCATCGACTATGAGAAGCTGTATACAAAGCTTTCCTTTAAGAAGCCCGATGTGAAGCGCTATTGGACTTATGTGAATCATGTGGTGAATGTAGCCATGGCGTTAAAGTCCAGGGCGGAGATGAGCCTCCTGACAGGGGAGGACTGCGATGCCTTTGCGCTGGAGTTCTACCGGAAGCTGATGAAGGAGCATGGCATGGCGATCGGACATTTCACGGGGGATGAGTGCCTGGCCGGGACCAGCCCTCTGCAGGGCAGCGAGTGCTGCAGCGTGGTGGAGGCCATGTATTCCTACGAGGAACTGCTTTCCGTCGGCGGGAATCCTTTCTGGGGAGATCTGCTGGAACAGGCAGCTTTTAACGGTCTGGCTACTACGGTCAGCGCGGACATGTGGACCCATCAGTATGACCAGATGACCAACCAGGTGGAATGCACCAGAGTGCCCGAGGAGAAAGTGGTCTTCTGCTCCAACAGCGGAGAGTCCCACAACTTTGGCCTGGAGCCCAATTTCGGCTGCTGTACGGCGAATTTCAACCAGGGCTGGCCCAAGTTCGCCCTGTCCGCGGTGATGGGGACAAAAGAGGGGCTGGCGGTGACGGCCATCGCGCCTGTGCGGGTGGAGACATCCGTTTTGGGCAAGAATGTGTGCCTGTGGGTGGACACCCGGTATCCGTTCCGGGATACGCTCCGGATAAAGGTCCTGCCGCAGGAGCGGTTCGAGTTTGAAATCTCTGTGCGGATTCCGGGCTTCGCCAAGTCGGCCCGGGTACGCATGGGAGAGGAAGTGCAGCAGGCCTGCCCCGGCACCTTCTTTACGAAACGGAAAATGTGGGGAGAAGAGGAGATAGAGATTTCCTTTACCTTTGAGCCGGAATTCGTGGAACGGCCAAGCGGCATGGCGGCTCTGCGGAGAGGCCCTCTGTTCTACGCGCTGCCCATAGAGGCGGAGTATGAGCGGATTGAGTACGAGAGGGACGGCGTGGAGAGGAAGTTCCCTTACTGCGATTACGCTATCAGACCTAAGTCGGACTGGGCGTTCGGCTTCGGGAAAGAAGACATAAATGTAGTGCATGAAGAGTTCCCCGCTATGCCCTTTGACCGGGAGAAGCCCCCTGTCATGCTGGAGATGGAGATGGTGCCTTTGGACTGGAGGAAAGAAGACGGCATGTGTAAGGAAAAGCCGGAATCCGCCAGGCCTGCGGGGGCGGCGGTGACGAAGCGCCTCTACCCTTACGGATGCACCACCCTCCGCATGGCGGAGATGCCAAGGCTTGCGAAAGCGGACTGAGTATCTGCGCTGCCGGAGGGCGTGAGAGATACGAAAAACAGATGATAAATCCATGTGCCAACGTTGGACGGCTTGCCTCTGACGTTGGCATATTTGCGTATTGGGCGGGAGGGATTCGGACTTAATATTCTCTAAAGATTTATTAAAGATATGGGAAAACGTATTGAGCCACAGGGAAAATTTTGCTATATTCTTATATGGATTTTATAGGAAATGGATTTTATAGGAAAGAGAAAACAGGAATAGATATGGAAAAGTTGAAAAAAATATGGAATGCCGTCATTCCGCCCTATGGCAGGATTCCGCTTATCGTGGCTGTCGTCTGGAATATGACGGTGTACTTTGGATCCCGGGTGATTGCCGGAGGATGGCCCCACCATAATATAGAGGGAAAGTTGGACCGGCTGATACCTTTCGTGCCGTGGACGGCAGTGATTTACCTGGGCTGCTATCTGTTCTGGATCGCCAATTACATCCTGATTGCCAGGCAGGGGAAACGACATGTCTGTCAGTTTTTTGCGGCGGATTTCCTGTCCAGGTGTGTGTGCCTGGCCTTCTATCTGCTTTATCCCACCACGAATACCAGGCCTTTGGTGGAGCAGGGGGGCTTCTGGAACCAGGTGATAATCGGCCTGTATGCCACGGACGCGGCGGACAATCTCTTCCCGTCCATCCACTGTCTGGTGAGCTGGTTCTGCTATATCGGGCTGCGGGGCAAAAGAAGCGTCTCCTTATGGTACCGCGGGCTTTCCTGTGTGCTGGCGCTGATGGTCTGCGTCTCTACGCTGACCACGAAGCAGCATGTGGTACCGGATGTAATCGGGGGAATCCTCCTTGCGGAAGTCTGTCTTTTCATCGGAAAAAAACCGAAAGTATGGGGTACTTATGAAAAGATTCTGAATAAAATCAACAGAGGACTTCGGCTGGAAGGAGGAGACTCGTGAGATTATGGAAGAAAAAGAATTCCAGGTTAAAAAGAATTCCAGGAAAAAAATAATCGGGAATGCTCTTTTTGTGGCCGCGGTCTTCGCGCTCACTGTTTACGGCGTCTTTCACGGGGAGGACCTGGAAGGGATGATGGATGCCATCAGGGAGGCGGACATAAGGTGGCTGATTCCCGGCGCCGCGCTGGTGCTGTTCTTCATCTGGGGCGAGTCCGTCATTCTCTGGCATATGCTGGGCTCTTTTGGCATCCGCCTGAAGAAGAGAATCTGCTTTCTGTTTTCCTCTGTGGGATTCTTTTTCAGCTGCATCACGCCCTCGGCCAGCGGCGGCCAGCCTATGCAGATATATTATATGAAAAAAGAGAAGATACCCATCCCGGTAGCAGCAGTGATACTGATGGTGGTGACCATCACCTACAAGCTGGTGCTTGTGGTCATCGGCCTGGGGGTCGTCTGTTTCGGCCGGAATTTCCTGCACCGGTATCTGGAGGGAATCCTCCCGGTCTTTTATCTGGGACTTGCGCTGAATGTGTTCTGCGTCACTTTCATGACAGTGCTGGTGTTCCATCCGGTCCTGACGGAGTCCATTCTGCGGTGGGGGATGAAATGGCTGGAGCGGCGGCGTTTCCTGAAACGTAAGAAGGAGAGGGGCAGAAAGCTGGGCGAATCCATGGAGGTATACCGGGAGACTGCTCTGTACCTGAAAGAGCATGCGGGAGTGATCTGGCGGGTGATATTTGTCACCTTTGTCCAGCGTATGGCGCTGTTCGCAGTGACATGGACGGTATATCAGGCCTTTGGCATGCGGGGCACTTCTGTGTGGGATGTGGTGTTCCTGCAGGCTGTGATATCCGTCTCGGTGGATATGCTTCCGCTGCCGGGGGGCATGGGAATCAGCGAGGCCCTGTTCATGAACATATTCGCCCCGGTCTTTGGGACGGTGCTTTTGCCGGCCATGGTTCTGTCCAGAGGGATGGGGTATTACGGAGAGCTTCTGATCAGCGCGTTCTTTACGATTGCGGCCCAGCTGTACTACACTTTCCGGCGGGCAGAAAAAGGGGGCTAAAATAATCGGGGAACTCTGCCGATATATACTTTGTATTATTTGTTTAATTATGGCTATTTACGACTATTTGCGCGGATGACGGGCATATTGTATAGACAGGACTTTTGGAACGGGCGACGGAATGTGAGGAGGGGTTCGCATGATAGGATTTTATGATTACACGGTGATACTTACATATATCAGCTTTATATCGGCGGTGGCGGGAATCTTCAGCGCCAGCACCATGAATCTGCGCTGGGCGATTTTCTTCCTGGCCTTATCGGGGCTGTGCGACATGTTCGACGGGAAGATTGCCCGCACCAAGAAGAACCGCACGGAGGATGAGAAGAGCTTTGGAATCCAGATCGACTCCCTGTGCGATATCGTCTGCTTCGGCGTACTGCCGATTGTCATCTGCTTCAAACTGGGGATGGACCGCATCTGGAGCATGGCGATTCTGGCATTGTATGGGCTGGCCGGACTGATCCGGCTGGGGTATTTCAATGTGATGGAGGCAAAGCGCCAGGCCGAAGAAGGGGGGGCGCGTAAGTATTATCAGGGCCTGCCCATCACTTCCATGGCCATCGCGCTGCCCATCCTGTTCGTTGTCTCCCCGCTGTTTCCCAGCCATATGGCTTTTGTGGTGGCGCTGCATATCGTGGTGGCGCTGGTGGGTTTTCTTTTTATCCTGAATTTCCAGCTCCGCAAGCCCTCCGTCAGGGAAGTACTCCTGATTGTGGCTGTGGTGGCAGTGGCAGTGACGGTGATTCTCTTTGCCTGGCACGGCTGGCGGAACCTGATCAAGGGGAGTCTGTAAAGGAGGTATCTTATGGGTCTGGTGGTTGACAGAAGAGGAAAAATCGTGGAGGCTGAATCCCTGCAGGACCGTATCCTGAAGGGATTGTACGGCCATGTGCTCGGCAGGGCGCTGCTGAAGCCCCTGGTATCCCCGGCGGTCTCGCGACTGGTTGGGGGTTTTTTGGATTCAGGGTTTTCAAAAGCGCTGATTCCCTGGTTCATGCGCAGCCATTCCATTGACATGGCGGATTATGAGCAAAAGGAGTATGAATCCTACAATGATTTCTTCACCAGGAGAATGGCGAAAGGGGCGCGCAGCATAGATTCCTCTCCCCAGGCGCTGGTCAGTCCCTGCGACAGCAGAGTCAGCGTCTATCCTGTGGACGGGGAATGCGAATTTACAATCAAACATACACGGTACACAGCGCAGAGCCTCCTGCGGGATTACAGGCTGGCGGCGGAATACGCCGGAGGGTATGTGTGGGTGTTCCGGCTGTGCGTGGAGGATTATCATCGGTATATCTATACGGACGGCGGCAGGGTGACAGGATCCGTGAGGATTCCGGGAGTGCTGCACACGGTGAACCCTGTGGCCAACGACAGGTATCCTGTCTATAAGGAGAACACCAGGGAGTACTGTGTGATAAGGTCAGAGCATTTCGGCAAAATGATTCAGATGGAAGTGGGAGCCATGCTGGTGGGGAAGATTCATAACCATTTCAGAGGAGAGCGTGTGCGCCGGGGATGGGAGAAAGGGCGTTTCGCTTTCGGCGGCTCCACGGTCATTCTCCTGACGAAGAAAGGCGCGGCCCTGCCGGATGAGGATATCCTGGAGAATTCCCGCCGGGGATGGGAGACGAGAGTTCGGCTGGGAGAGCGGGTAGGGGGAAGACCCGCGGGCTGAACAAAGCCGTATCGGCGCGAATCCTTTTTCCTTTCAGACAAAGGGCAGATTCTTTATCAAAAGACTATTGTAAAAGTTTTTGACAATTGGTACAATGGCATTTGGATAATCGAAATTCTGTCATAAAACAGACATGTCGGAGAAAGGTTGGAGGAAAACTATGGAACATCAAAAAAGAAACGCGTTTTCAGGCTCAGTAGGTTTTGTGCTGGCAGCGGCCGGAAGCGCCGTGGGGCTGGGGAATATCTGGAGGTTTCCCTATCTGGCGGCAAAGGACGGCGGCGGGCTGTTTCTGCTCGTCTATCTGATTCTGGCGCTGACGTTCGGCTTCACGCTTCTGGTCACGGAAATCGCTATCGGCAGGAAGACGAAGCAGAGTCCCCTGACGGCATACACAAAGCTGCGGCCCAGATGGGGATTCCTGGGAGTGCTGGCCTCGCTGGTGCCGGTGATCATCCTGCCCTATTACTGCGTGATCGGCGGCTGGGTGATCAGGTATTTTCTGGCGTACCTGACGGGGGAGGGCATGCAGGCGGCGGAGGACGGCTATTTTACCAGTTTCATCACCGCCGAGGTCTCGCCCATCGTGATGCTGGCGATTTTCCTTGCGGTGGTATCTGTAGTCATCATCCTGGGCGTAAATAAGGGGATTGAGAACTTTTCCAAGGTGCTGATGCCCGTTCTGATCCTTCTGGTGCTGGGAATCGCCGTCTTTTCCCTGACGATTTCCCATACAGATGCCGACGGCGTGACCAGGACGGGGCTTGAGGGCTTCCGGATCTATGTGGTGCCGGATTTGAGCGGAATCACGCTGAAGGGGTTCTTCAGTGTGCTCCTGGACGCCATGGGGCAGCTGTTCTTCAGCCTGAGCGTGGCCATGGGAATCATGGTGACCTATGGCTCTTATGTAAAGGACGACGCGAATCTTGTGCGCTCTATCAATCAGATTGAGATTTTTGACACTTTGGTTGCTTTCCTTGCCGGAGTCATGATCATTCCGGCGGTATTCACTTTCATGGGCAGGGAGGGAATGGAGGCTTCCGGGCCCAGCCTGATGTTCGTATCGCTGCCAAAGGTCTTTTCGGCCATGGGCGGAATCGGGAATGTCATCGGCGGCCTGTTCTTCGCCATGGTGCTGTTCGCGGCGCTGACCAGCGCCATCTCTGTAATGGAGGCTGTGGTCTCCAGCCTGATGGACAAGTTCCGCTGGTCAAGGCTCAAGGCGTCTCTGATTGAGATGGCGGTGGCCCTTGCCGCGGGAATCGTGGTATGTCTTGGCTATAACAAGTGGTATTTCGAGCTGGAGCTGCCCAATGGGGCCATAGCGCAGATTCTGGACGTCATGGACTATTTGAGCAACAATCTGTTCATGCCGCTGGTGGCAATCGGAACCTGTCTCTTGGTGGGATGGCTGCTGAAGCCCAAAGCTGTCATCGATGAGGTGGAGAAGACGGGAGACAGGTTCGGCAGGCGCGGGCTGTATGTGGTGATGGTGAAGTTCATCGCGCCAGTGCTTTTGGTGATTCTTTTCCTGAAATCGGTGGGGATTTTGACAGTGATTTAGAAGTAAGAAGGCTTAAAAGCGGGCAGGGTAAGTTCCTGCCCGCTTTTAACGTCAAATGTTTTCCGGGAAAAGGGTGAATTCTTCCTCCTGAGACAAAATCAAGAAGCCGCCGTCCTTGGCGGCAACGGTTCCGCCCGCCACACGGAGCGCATACCTATGGCCTTCATGGCAGGAAAGGATTCTGTCTTCCCGGGCTTTTGGCTGCGTGGGGCACCCGGCGGCATCGAGGAACGATTCCCGGAGCCCTTTGATCCGGATGCCCTCTTCCGTGAACAGCGCCTGCCGGTCGCCCCAGGAGTTAATCGGCTCCATCTGAGCCGTGATTTCCTGGAAAGGGTTCAACAGTCTGCGCCCTGCCACAGAGGAGAGCAGGACAGCCATAAAAATTGCAACCAGAAATATGGAGCCTACTGTCAAAAGCAGAGGGAGGGAGCCCTGCAGAAATACGGAAAAGGGGATTCTGCCGGTCAGGGACCACCCGGTGCGGGTCAGGGGGATGGTAATGACTGTATCCTGGAATACCTTGTAAGAGCCGGGGCTGGCGGACGCAGGGGAGGCCTCGGGGACGGACAGGAGAGAATTGCCGTTTTCATCGTACAGGGTGATGGAAGCGCCTGCGTCCGCGTACCTGGCGTAAAGGAAGCGTATGTCCTTGTTTTGGATGAACTGAAGACGGATACCCGACAGGCTGCCCATCAGGGTGTCCATTTGATAAGCCATTTCTGGCAGGCATGCCCGGCAGGAAAACCGGAGGCGGGGCTGTCCCCCTGGTAAATCTCCTCGATGTATCCCAGGATGGCAGGGATGGCTCCTGCCGCCGATAAGTTCAGTTCCTCCAGCGCGCCCTGGGTCTGCCTGCAGAGGGATTCATCTGCCAGATAGGCCTGCATGAGCTGGGAGAAGCGGGTTCCCACAGGAGCCCGGGCAGGTTCGAGCTGCCTGGCCTGCTTGTCCAGCGCCTCCCTGGCCTTCTGGAGGCAGGCCTGTATCTCGGCCTCCGTCATGGTGGCCTTCAGCAGATAGTCCCGCACTCCCAGGGACATCATCTTCTGGAGGGTCTTGAACTCCTCCAGGCAGGTGATGACGATGATATAGGGCTCCAGCCCCGCGTCCCGCACGGATTCAATCAGCTGCTGTCCGCCCATGCCGGGCATCAGGAGGTCGGTGATCAGGACGTCAGGACAGCTTTTTTGGATAGCCCGGAGGGCCTCCGCGCCATTGCCGGCATCACAGACTACCTGCATATTGTATTTTTCCCAGGAGACGCTGTTCTTGATGCCCAGACGCACGAAAAACTCGTCTTCCGCTATGATGACCTGATACATGACCTACCTCTTATCTGAAAACGGGCTGCATTTGTAATGTCTTTTTTCCATTATAAACAAATCGGCGGAAAAAAGCAACCGAAGCACTTGCCATTTCCGGGGGGCGGATGATAGAATGGAGGTACAGACAGGAGGTGCTTGCGGTGGCGGGGAACAAGGAAGAAGGGCATTCCTTTGAAGAAGGGCATTCCTTTGAAGAAGGGCATTCCTTTGAAAAGGCAACGATTCAATGGCACCCGGGTTTCTACAGTGCGGCAGAGCTTGAATTGATTTCCAATAAAGACGCGCTTGCGTTTGAGAGAGAATACAATCTGAGCAAAGCGCCGCTTCGGATGGATCTGCTCATTATAAAGAAGCTGGCGGATGTACGCATTGAGAATGAGATTGGGCGCATTTTCAAAAGATACAATGTATATATATGTAGCGATTAAATCTTGCCCCAAAACCGGATAAACGGCATGACTGGCTGTGCTATACGACTGGCAAGAATTAAATGCCGTTTATATAGTAGAGTACAAAAGTCCGGAGGATGGACTGTCCATAGACGACGACTACAAGACGATAGGATATGCATGTCTGTACAAAGGATTCGGGGAGACGGTGGACGAAGTTCCCGCGGAAGAGCTGACAGTATCGATTTTCCGGGAGAGATGTCCCAGGGAATTGCTGAAAGCTTTGAAAAAAGCGGGACTTAAGGTTGAACAGCGTTTTCCGGGAATATACTATATAGAGGGGAATGTGCTGTTCGCCACACAGATTGTGGTGACAGGGCAGCTAAGCCCTAAGGCCCACAGCGAGCTATGCATTCTATCCAGAAATGCCAGAGAGGAAGATATCAGGACTTTCATAGGCAAGGCGGCATTGTTGACGGCACCGGGGGACAGGGACAATGTGGAGGCAGTCCTGCAGGTCAGCATTTCTGCGAATGAGAAAGTCTACGATGAGGTAAGGAGGGATTTTGCCATGTGTGATGCACTACGAGCGCTTATGAAGGAAGAAATCGAGGAAGAGAGAAACAAGAGCAGAGAATCTGGAATGGCAGAAGGCAGGGCAGAAGGCAGGGCAGAAGGCAGGGCAGAAGGCAGGGCAGAAGGCAGGGCAGAAGGCAGGGCAG
>NZ_CALPDH010000038.1:0-43717 GCF_943193215.1 Acetatifactor aquisgranensis
TAGATAGTATTTGACACTTGAGAATTAAATTTGACGTTTTTGTGCGGGAGACAGGAACTTTAGTTTGCTGGGCTACAACTAAGCTCTTTCAATGCCTGGAGAAGCACACTGTCCTCCAGCTGCATGAGAATGGGCAGCCCAAGAAACATGTCCTGCTCTATGCTGCATTCCGGCATAAACAGGAAATCCTCGGTGAGGCTCTCAATCTGCCGGCGCCTGTCCAACTGTTGTATATAATCATTTCTGCGGCGCTGCACTGCAGTTGCCAGATACGCCGTAAAACGATTCTGCATAATTTCTGTTTCGCTTTTTCCGTTATTTTTATGCCACATGGCTTTTCCTCCTAAAATTCCAGATTTTTAGTTGCAAAATCTGGAATTGGAGGTGAGCGGCATCGGGTAATACAAAAAGAACCATTACCCGTTTTACACCCCAGATAATCGTTCTTTTTCCAATCTTTTCTATCTTCCCCTAAAAAGTAGCGCAATGCACTACCATTCAGGTCCTTCTCTACCCACAAAAAACTTATGATTTTTTTAACGAAATTCCCCTGCCGATGCCCGGCTTAAGACCATTCCCCAATGTCTGCCATGCGTCCTCTCCCATGGCACAAAAAAGACACCCAAATAAGACTCTGATGAACCATGTTTTTTTTGTTCACCAGATGTCTGGGTGTTTAGTAGGTTATCACTCTACTTTTTAGAGTGTTTATACCATTTTTACTTTTATAAAGTGTGGCACTACACTACTTATAGGAGGTGACCACAATGTCTTTATCTATCAATGATGCCAAGGTCTTCGGTGCTGCGCTGAAGAAAGCCAGAAAGAAAAAACATCTGACGCAGGCACAGTGTGCGGAATTACTGGAACATTCCCTATCCTTCCAAAAGGATCTGGAACGTTGCCGCTGTTCACCCAGCATCGAAAATTTCTACCATATCTGCAGATTACTGGATATTTCTGCGGATGATTGTATTTTCCAGGATCACCATGACAGAACCGGTTCTACATACCAGGAGCTGTTAAGGCTGCTCCCACTTTGCGATGAAAAAGCTTTATCTGTCCTTGTATCCACAGCTACTGCACTCATTAGAGCAGACTCCATTCCTGAACTTGAGCGCTTGTCTGTAACTGTCTGCAGTAACGAAAAATAATATTCCGAAAAATAAAGAAGCCAGCGCTCAGATTTTGCTATCTGTTCCGCTGGCTTCTTTATGATTGCATGGAGACATTGCCCATGTCTGTTCTTATGTGATGAAATAAGTTTCAGCTGAATAATCTACAAATATCTATGTTCCTCTACCAGGACGGATTCGATTCCCCTTAATCCATACAGGGAATTATCTCCCTGCCTCTTGTATCATGGTGTATCTACATTTTACTATGGGTCTCGTTTCCGCAAATAAGACATAATAACCATTCTTCGGATTTCACCAACTGCCTTCACACTTTTGAATCCTTTCCATTAGACATCAGATGACCCGAACAGAAATCATTTATTCCTTTGGCGCGGCATACTTACTCCGCACCGCCTCCGGCAGTTCTTCATACTGCACTTCGTCCCAAGAAGTCACACCGCGCACCGGCACGACTTCCTGGGAAATGAACACGCCGTCCTGCAATTCTTTCGATGTTCCAAATGTAATCTCTTTTTCCTTCCCGTTCTCATCATAAGAGGTGAGCGTATAGGAATACGGGAGGTTTCCCTTGAAATTGACCACACCACCCTTGGAGTCGTTTTCATCGATTTTGCTGTTGTCAATCTGTGTATAATAGATGGTGGCTTTGCTGCCATCAAACAATGAGGGAACCGTAAACGCAACGACGGCAATCAAAAGTACTATGACCGCTGCAAGGATGGCAAACACTGTTTTTTTCTTAGATTTCATACTCATATCCTCCATTACCAACCCTTTTTCAAGGGCGTTTTTGTTTTTTTCCTGGCAGACCACCGCCTATCTGTGCCGGACTTCATGGTCAGGAGAATGACCGCCGTCAACGCAATCATCAGAGCCATACTTCCGCAGCACAGCGGAGTATTCCAGGTGACATCATAACTTCGATATCCAATCATTCCCAGGCTGGCCGTTATGGGATAAAGATTGGACAATTTTACACTGCCGGCTGCGAACATCCCGCCATAACCGTAAACAAAGGCAATAATGACGCCGGTCATATTGCCTCCCGAAATACAGGCGGAAACCGCAATGATGGGCAGAACGGCGATATAAAGGCACAGACAGTTGAAGCTCATCTGTACTGCCGTCTGTACCACTGCGGGAACAGTAAGCCCCGGAAATCCCGCAATCAGATTGCCGAGAACGGTCAGCGCCGCGCAGGCCAGCCCGAACAGGGCGGAAACCAGTCCGCCGACCACCAGCTTGCCACACAGCAGAGCGCGGTAGGAAACGGGAATCGTCACAATGTTTTTCAGCGTATCATCCTTTTCCTCCCTGGCAATCATATAGCCAGTAATCAGGGTGATACATACAGGAAAGATAGTTGTAGCATTATTTTTGATAACCTGCTCCGCCAGAAAGGAAAAGGTCCACACAGAGCCATCCTGAGCCGTGGAGCTGAACAGGGCCAGCAAGACGGACAGCGCCATCAAAAGAACACCGGCCCACAGGACATGATAGCGTTTCAGTTTCCAAAGCTCGGTTTTAATCATCCGAAACATTTCTATTCCCCCCTTCTCTTATACAGGCGGTCGATCAGCAGTACCGACAAAATCGCCATAACACTCAAGGTGGCAGCGGTCTGAAAGGTAGAGGGAATGAGGTGCGCTAATTCCGTCAGGTTCATGGAAATGCCATGGTCCGCCATATTACCAGCAAACCATAGATTTGTCAGCGGAATGGGGAACAGCAGGCAGAGCTCTTTAGGGAGTATACTATACAGGCCCTCCAGCGTCAGGCTCAAAACACTGTAAAATACACACAGAAGGATGGAGAAAATATAGGTCCTGCTGAAAAAGACCACAAGAACCACCAAAGGCAGGGTTCCGGCTGTGATAAAGATTCCCAACATAACAGACGCCAGCAGCTTGTAAGCAAGACCTCCCACCTCCGCCACCACACTGCCGCACAAAATCGTGGCGAATGTGGAGGCGAGGGAAAACAGGATACCCATGAGGAACAGCACAATAATTTTTGTCAAAACCATCTGTGTGCTTGTCACCGGGATGGTCCGCAGGCTTTTGAAGGTATCATTGTCCCGCTCCATAAAGAACAGCATGGTTGCCAGAACGCCAATGACGCAGGGCAGGAGAAGTAGCACGCCATACCCCATGATAAAGCTGAACAGCGCGTCAAAAATCTCGGCTTTCGTGTCATAGCGCCCCATAATGCGGGGCGTCATCGCTACGGCCGTCACAGGAAGGGGAAACAGAAACGCTGCCAGCACCACCAGAAGCACAAACCGCTTCCGCTTCAGTTTCCAAAACTCACACTGGATCAGTTTAAGCAATCCCAACACCTCCTGTCACCTTCTTGAAGTAGTCCTCCAGAGTGTCCTCGCACAGATGGGCCTCGGAAACAGTAATATCATGTTCCACGAAACAGCGGATCATCTCCGGCATGGGGAGGGAGGTGTCCATCAGGAACAGCGTGTGTTTATCTTCAATCTGATAGTCCTGCGCCTTGAACTGACGGGCCAGCAAACTGGATGCCCTATTCGCATCAGAAAGGATAAATCGGATGTATTTGCCGTTCCTGCTCTCCAGCTCTGCAAGGCTTTCTTCCTCCAGCAGTTTCCCCTTGTCAATAATCCCGATATCATCCGCCAGCAGCGCAATCTCGGAGAGGATATGGCTGGAGATCAGGATAGTCTTGCCCTGGGCGTCGCACAGCTCCCGGATAAAGGAACGTACCTCCGCAATGCCAATGGGGTCCAGACCATTGATGGGTTCATCCAAAATTAACAGCTCCGGGTTGTGCATGATGGCCAGGGCAATGGCAAGCCGCTGTTTCATACCAAGAGAATACTGGGCATAGAGCTTTTTGTCCCGATAGGGCAGACCAACCAGCTCCAAGGCGTTTTGGATTGCGTTATGCTGTTTCACATCCCGAAGCACCGCAAAGATTTTCAGGTTTTCCGTTCCGGTCAGGTTTGGATAAAATCCCGGCGACTCGATCAGGCTGCCCACACGGGGCAGAATTTCCCTGGCTGCGGTGCGGATGTCCTCACCGAAAATGTGCAGTTCGCCGGAACTGGGGGCCGTCAGGCCCAGGAGCATTTTCATGGTGGTGGTTTTCCCAGCTCCGTTGCGGCCCAGCAGGCCGTAAATCCGCCCCCGCCGGACGTGAATGTTCAAGTCGGAAACGCTTTTCTGGCTTCCATAGAGTTTTGTCAGTCCAGCCGTCTCAATAATACAGTCATTCATTGGCAATACCTCCTTGTCGTTTGTGACATTATCATAGCACCTTCTCCTTGAGAGAACCTTGCGGCAAACTTGAATTTACCTTGAGATTGGAACGCTGTCCTATGCAGGATATGAAAAAAGAGGTATAATACACCCAGTCGGAACTGTTGGGAGGTGTGCTGCGTGAAAGACAAACCGATTCTTGTTGTGGACGATGAGCTTGATCTGCTGGCTATGGTCCGATCGATTTTTGAGCGGGCGGGATTTACACAGATCATAACCGCTTCCTCCGGGGAAGCGGCTTTGGATGAATTTTTTAAGAAAAAGCCTGCAATGGCAATTCTGGATGTGATGATGCCGGACATGGACGGGTTTGAGTTGCTGCGGGAAATCCGTCAGATCAGCGGGATTCCCGTCCTGATGCTGACCGCTAAAGGAGAAGCCGAGGACAGGTGCCGAGGACTGGAACTGGGGGCAGACGATTATCTGGTCAAGCCTTTTCTGCCCAAGGAGCTTCTTCTGCGGGTCAACGCAATTTTGAAACGGGCATATCCCGACGGCAATCGGACGGTAATTCTTGCTGCATCCACAGTGGATTTAGACCGTGCGGAGGTCCGCCGGGGCGAAACGGTTTTCTCTCTGACCGGAAAGGAGTACGCAATTTTTCTGAAGCTGGCGGAGAATGCCGGGCGTGTCGTCACCATTGGCGCTCTATGTCAGGCCGTCTGCGGAGAAATCTGGACAGGATATGAAAATACGCTCATGTCCCATATCCGTCACTTGCGGGAGAAGATCGAAGATACTCCATCAGTGCCAGTCTCTCTCCTGACCATCAAGGGCCTGGGCTACAAACTCGTGGTAAAGGGGTGATCATTTTGAATCCGATACAAAGGTTTTTCCGGAAATATTTCCTTTCTACAATCGCAGCTCTGGCGCTGTTCCTGTTGATGAACCTTGCGCTTGCGGTCGCAATCCGGGTGATTGCTGACTGCCGTACTTCTGCCCCCGACTTGTCGGTATCTGCTCTCTCCGCTATGGTGTCAGAGGTGAGTGGTGTGATTGAGGCGGAACCGGATTTGTCCCGCATACTGTCCAAAAACCACGCCTGGGCCATGCTGTTGAGCGACGATGGCGCGGTTATCTGGGAAGAACAGATGCCGAATGATCTGCCCCGCTCTTATACAGCCGCTCAGATTGCCCAATTCAGCAGATGGTACTTGCAGGAATATCCAGTATTTGTCTGGCAACATCCAGCCGGACTGTTTGTATTGGCCTATCCCGTAAATAGTCTGCAACGATACAACTTTGCTATGGAAACCGGCGATGTTTGGGCTATGGTCATCACAGTGTTTGGCATATTTCTTGTCAGTATCTTACTGATGCTGTTTTTACTGTGGCGCAACACGCGCAGGGTAGAACAGGCGGTAAAGCCCATTCTGACAGGTATCATCGCAATGTCCCAGGGTAAGCCGGTTCAATTAGAGGAACACGGCGAGCTTACGGACATCAATGCGGAATTGAACTGGGCCAGTGAACAGCTCCACAAAAAAGACACGGCCCGCGCCGATTGGATCAGTGGAATTTCCCACGATATACGCACCCCGTTGTCGGTCATGCTGGGCTACGCCGGGGAAATCGAGGACAACGACGCACTTCCGTCTGATGTTCAGAAACAGGCTGGTTTAATTCGTAAACATGGGGAAAAGCTGCGGCAGTTAATTATTGACTTGAATCTTGTGTCAAGACTGGAATATGCTATGCAGCCATTGCAAAAAACCTCTGTCAGTCCGGTTGAGTTATCCAGGCAAGTCATCAGTGATTATATGAATAACGATCTGGACGAGCAGTATGTGATTGACCTTTATGCAGGGGATGGTGCTGAATCAATTCTAATTGAGGGTGACAACACTTTGCTTACCCGTATGCTGGAAAACTTAATTGGTAATAGCATTGCCCACAATCCGGATGGATGTCATATTTGTGTTTCGGTTGAATTGACTGACAGAATGTGTAAACTTATGGTTCAGGACTCTGGCAAAGGCATGGACGAGACTGCTTTACGGATGTTAAACGCAGCAGAGTGTGTTAGCTTCACACAAAGCAATGGTAGCGGGATTCCTCATGGAAACGGCTTGAAAATCGCAAGACAGATTGTTTCTGCCCACAAGGGAACGATCAAATTTTTCGAAACAGAACCTCATGGGGTAACTGTTGTTGTGAAGCTTCCAACAATGAAGTAGGGCGGCAGAGGAGCAAGAATCTTCTCTAGTGGGTATGGAGATTACTCCCCATACCCCTAATCAAAACCGTGCGTGCTATTTAACATATAAGACTTTTCACCTTACATTCATTGCTCATTGATAGTTTCAGTAATTGCCATATTGCGTATACGCTTTGCCGGAGTATAAATTGATATAATACAAGAAAAAACAACCAGTAAAAGTACAAGGGCAATAGTAGTAAAGGGAATATTCCATGAGCCGCCAAAATGGGTAATAACAACCTTTGTGTAAATCAGATAGTGAAGCAGCAGTCCAAGTATAATTCCGACAGTCGTACCGCAGACAGCGTATGTGGCTGCTTCAGCAGTTATCATTTTTGTAACCTGTCTGCTTCCCATACCAACAGCACGCATAGCCCCATACTGTTTAATTCTTGCTGACACACCCATTGAAACACTGTTCATAATGTTCAAAATGGTTATTAAGGAAATGATAGCAAGGAAACTGTATGCCGCAATTCGGAACACCCAGTAGGAACCATTGATCTCATCATCTTCCTCTCTGTTGTCTGCAATTACATTTCCTTCTGACAGTCCATAAATTTTGTTTACCGCTGCATCAGATACATCTTTTTCTAATACAATGCCTACCATAGCATAGCCTTGTTCGCCTATCAGACGTGTGCAGGTTTCTTCCGAACATACCACAACGGTCGAACCGCTGATGCTTCCCACACCCTCAGACATAACACACGCAACTTCAAGTTCTTCGGAACCTATTTTTATTTTATCTCCCACATCCAGTCCTGTATGGTTACTGTAGACTGCCATGACATATTGAGAATTTCCATACACTTTTGCTATATTTCCGCTTACAACGGATTTCCTGAAGTTGTCCATCATGGTATCTCCATAGGAAAATAAATCAACCGTTGACATATTCCCGTTAATTTCTGCGGGATAGCTCATGCTATACATCATGCCAAAAACAGACTCTACCCCCGATATTCCGGAAATTTCTTCTGATATGCTTTTATCTATGGAATTAGACTCATCCTGACTGGTAACCGTAATGTCCGGAGTTAAATCACTCACTGATGGAAGCAGCCTGTGAACAATATCAAGACAAGCGGAAAAAGTCAAAAAAAGCATAATTGTAAGGGCAAAGGAGCCTGTCATAAGGACTAAGTTTTTCTTAACTCCTGTTGCATGGTGGACACCAAGGGAAGTTTCCACTTTGAAAAGCCTTGTATTTGCCGCATGGACGATTTTTTTGTTTGTTTCTGCGTTGCCGGATATTGCTGCTATGGGCGAAACTTTTGCTGCCTGTTTAGCCGGGGATTGTGCTGCAATAAACACGGTAATGATACCTATGGCTACCCCACAGAGGATACCACTTATACTTACTGAAAATAGTGGCATATCTACCCATTCGCCTTTTACGATAAATTTTAGTATCAGACACGATACCCAACAAATTACCGTTCCTAACGCACAACCAATAGGAATTGCTGTTTTACACCAATTCAGTGCTTCAAGCCTTACAAAACGTACAATCTGTTGTTTACTTGCACCAATGCAACGCATCATTCCGAAAAATTTTGTCCGTTGGGCAACATTACTGTTCATGCAGCTTGAAATCATAAAGATTCCTGCAATTAGTATAATGACAAAACAAGCTATCACCAAAGGGTAGAGTTCATTTACGCTTTCATTGCTGCTCGCCCCTAACAGGCTCAAAACGGGCGTGTTTTCACTAATATTTTCAGAAGTGAGCGAATATTGCTCTTTTATACTGGCAATCGTTTTTTTCAAACCGTTCTCACTTTGAAACCGAATATAAAATTGAGATGTAGGTTCTATGCCATTCAAATTTCTCACTTCATCAAACGCAGCTTTGCACATATACATACAGGTTCCGTCAATAATGTCGTTAAATTCCTCATCATCTTCATAAAATCCTGATATTGTATAAGTAAAATCGCCTGCGAGCGTATTAAGAGTAATATCATCGCCTATCTGGACTTTGAAAAGCTCCTTTGCGTCTGCACTAATGGCAATTTCCTTTTCATTTTGTGGGTAGGAGCCTTCCAACGGATAATTCATCATATCTGTGACGTAGGCTTCTTCGACGCCATACAGCACAACATTTTTTCCGTTGATATAATAGTTGCAATCTGCATTTTCATTTATTACATCATACCATGAGGAGTATGCCACATCAGAATTATCTATAATCTGTTCGGCTTTATCCTCTGGCATATTTTGAAGAACAATATGCCAATCTCCGTGATTACTCCGCATTGCTGTTATCTGTCCGTTTGTCCACATCTCCAGCAAAGAAAAGATTGCAGTTACAAGGAATACAGCAAGAATAATGCAAATGCGTGTCATGCGGCTTTGCCGCCTGTGAACCTTTGCGGAAATCGGGATAAGGCTTAAATAGCTTTTCATTCGCGGCACCTCCCTAAATCGGTCAGCACACCGTCTGATACCTGTAAAATTCGGTCTGCGCTCTGTGCAATGTTCCTATTATGAGTAATCATAATAATGGTTTGCTCATACTTCCTTGACGCTTCTTTTAACAGGGCAATGACTTCGCTGCTGTTCTGCGTGTCAAGGTTTCCTGTTGGCTCGTCGGCAAGGATTAACGACGGGCGCGTGATAAGGGCGCGTCCGATTGCCACACGCTGCTGCTGTCCGCCAGATAACTGGCTCGGCAAATGGTTACGGCGTTCTTTCAGATTAAGAACAGTAAGCAGTTCTTCCAGATATTTTTTGTCCGGCTTCTGATAGTCAAGCAGCACCGGGAAAATAATATTTTGCTCAACGGTAAGCTCCGGCACAAGATTGAACGCCTGAAAAATAAATCCGATATTCCTCCGGCGGAAAACGGTAAGTTTGCGGTCGTTCATGGAAAAAATATCCTTGCCGCCAATCGTTACCTTTCCAGATGTAGGCGTATCAAGTGCGCCTATCATATTGAGCAGCGTACTTTTTCCGGAGCCGGATTCTCCAACGATAGCCACATACTCGCCTTTTGGAACGGAAAAGCTCACTTTTTTCAAAGCGTGTACGGCAGTTTCGCCGCTTCCATATGTTTTACAGATATTGTTGACTTCCAATAAGTTCATGTGTAAACACCTCTTTCTGTTTTGATAGCCCCACTATAACAGAAAAATCCTACACCAATATTACAATCAGCCTACAATTTTGTAGGAATCAGGAAATTCATTGTGAAAGAGGTTCCGCTGCCTAATGTACTGTCTGCTTCAATCGTTCCATTATGGGCTTCCACAATCGCATTTGCTAATGACAGTCCAAGCCCGATACCCTGCGTGTCTTTAGAAAAACGGCTGCGGTAAAACCGCTTGAAAATATGGTGCAAGTCCTCCGGGTGTATGCCGCTGCCGTTATCCTTTACGGTAATCTGAACAATAGAAGTGAACGCCCGCCACTCAATACGGATCATACCGCCATTTTCAGTGTGGTCAAGGGCGTTCTTTACAAGGTTGCTGATTGCTTCGATTATCCAGTTGCGGTCACATAAAAGTGAGATTTCTTCATTGCCTGATAAGCAGATTTCTTTTCCCTCCTGTTCGGCACGAAACAGGAAATGCTTTTTTACATTCTCTGCAAGCTCGGACACATTTTCTAATGACTTTTCTAACACAATCGTACCCGCGTCCA
The DNA here is from genome assembly GCF_943193215.1 of Acetatifactor aquisgranensis. Lineage (NCBI taxonomy): Bacteria > Bacillati > Bacillota > Clostridia > Lachnospirales > Lachnospiraceae > Acetatifactor > Acetatifactor aquisgranensis. Next base: position 10,275 of record NZ_CALPDH010000038.1, read on the forward strand.
GCTTCGTAATTTTCAAAAGGCTCTGTACCAGGGTTTCGATACGGTCAAGCTCCTGCTCGGAAAGCTGGCTAAATTCCTGTATTGTCGGAAGTTCCTGTTCTTTTGCTTCGCCCTGTATAATGCCATTGTAAATATTGAGGGCGGCAAGCGGTGTCTTTAGCTGATGTGAAATATCCGATATGGTACCTCGTAAAAATTTTTTTGAACTTTTTTCATTCTCGGCATGAGCGTTCAGGATTGCAACCAAAGAATTAACTTCATGGAACAGCCTGTATAGCTCGCCCTCGTCGTTACACTCAATGGTAATGTCTTTGTTGCCGGAAATATATTCTGTAATCTGCGATATGGCATTTTCCATGATTTTATGCTGTTCCCTAAAATACCCGTAACAAAGCAGCAATATGACAGATCCCATACATACGCCGCAGATTATGACGTAATATGCCGCATTTCTACCCGCAAAAGCCGCTAATAATACTGAAAGTAACGTAAAAAACACGATAGAGAAAACCATACTGGCAAAAAGGATTTTGATTTTTCTGTTTGCAAATATTTTCATCATATCCCCGGTTCCTCCGTATTCCATTTGTAGCCCATACCGCGAACAGTAACAATCCTTTTGGGTTCTCCCGGATTGTCCTCAATTTTTGTACGAAGCCTGCGGATATAAACAGTAAGAGAATTATTGTCTATATAATTTTCGCTGCAATCCCATAGTTTTCCTAAAATCTGTTCCGGGGAAAGTATCTGGTCGGGGTTTTCCATGAACAGGCATAACAATTTATATTCACTCGCCGTCAAATCAAGCAGTTTCCCCCGTTTATAAACCTCTCCTTTTAGAAGTCTTATGCTTATATCGTTGGAGTTCAGTTCTGTAACAGCGGTATTGAAATTCTCGCTCCTGCGGAGCAATGCGTTAATCCTTGACATAAATATTGCCAGCTTGAAAGGCTTTGTAATATAATCATCGCCCCCAATATCAAGCCCCATAATAATATCTGTTTCTTCATCAGCAGCAGTAAGAAATATGACAGGCACTTTTGAAGTCAGGCGTATCTTTCTGCAAAAATCAAAGCCGGAACCATCGGGAAGCGATACATCCAGAATGACTAAATCATATTTATCATTTACCCATAACGTATCAGCTTCCAGTGTGGTACGGGCAACGTCTATTTCATATCCCTCTTTTTTTACGGCAAAAGACAGACCGCTGATTAAACTTAAATCATCTTCCAATAAAAATAATCGTTTCATTTGCTGTGTCTCTTTCCCCTATGAATTTGCCATAACAACTGCCTTTAGTTTCTGTACGCTTTCCTCCGCCCCGCAGGAGCGAATCATGTCCGAGATTTCTCGATAAGCCTCCTTTGCACTCTCCGCCTCCGAGGGAATATAGACCCACTGACTCATAAAGCTGTGGGCATAATTGCAATGGATATTGCCGGTGTAAATCTGCACAACGGGGTCCTCCACCTTACAGCCAGTCTGCTGGGCGCAGTCTGAACGGAAGGAAAAATAATTCTGACCGTCTTTTACATAAATAATGTTAATTTTTAGGTCCTCTTTTGCAATATTCATTCTTTCACTGATTCCGGCCTCCTGATTGTAGGCGTTTTCCGCTTCGACCTTTTCAAAGTAAAAGCGATCCCGATGTGCTTCGACAATATCATCTTCCATATCCCGATATTTTTCCGGCACCAGGAGATTCAGCGTCAGATCGTCATAAACAAACTGTCCCGTCAAATCACTGCCGTCTGCGGTTTCGATTGGGTTATGCACAAAGTAGTTCCTGCTCACGCGAATACAGCGTCCGTTAGGGTCGATTTCCTCCGCAAACTGCATCCCATTCATGGTATAGAGCGGCGTACTCGCATCATCCATAGCCTGATAGTTGTAGAAGTCCGCAACGAAGGCCCCCGCTTTGTCCTCCAGTTCGGCAAGAAGATGGGCGCTGCGGGCCGCGATCTCCAGATATTGCACAGGGTCGTCCTCGCCGGTGTACTGTACCTGGGTCGTATAGATATGGCTCTGCTCCTGTGCCGTCCCCTCGTTGGCAGCCGATGCGGGCGTTTCTTCTTTTCCGCCACAGGCGGTCAGACCTGCAAGACAGGCCAACGCCAGGATTCCACATAAAAACTGTTTCATAAAAACTCCTCCGTTCGTTTTATTCTATCTTAAAAAGTAAATAGACTGACATTCGGAAACCGGAGGCAACCTGCCTCCGGCTTCCAGACGAGCATTCAGTTTTGATGCAGCCGCTCGATGATACTGACCTTTGCAATCTGCCGGTACATAAGCGCCGGTATTGCAGCCGTTAAAAGGAGCAGGAACGGATAGACCGCCAGCATGGGCCACATGACAAATTGGTAGGTGAAAAACCAAATCCCACTGGAAATGCCCCTTACGATTACCACCGAGAACAAAGCCCCCAGGACGGCGGATGTGATGATTGTTCCCGCCGCATAGTACAGCCCCTCAAAGGAGAGCATACGCTTTAACTGCTTTCCGGTCATGCCAATGCTTTGCAGCATGGCAAATTCCTTTTTGCGGGTGATGACACTGGTCAGAACGGAGTTGACAAAGTTTGTAATCCCAATGATCCCGATGATGATGCTCAACGCCCCGCCGATGGTGATAATCAGGGAGGTCAGGCCCTCAAAGGAGCTGACATAGGTCGATTTGGACTCAAAGTCCATACTGGGTTCCACGCTGTCGATATAGCTTTTCAAAAACTCCTCCATAGCTGGTTCTGTCCCCGGCTTCACGTTGAAGGGGAAGTTGACCAGGTGCGGCTGGTCGCAGAGGGGCAGATAAATTTCCGTAGGGAGATAGAGTCTTGAAGCGCCGGTATTGCGGGTAGTAGTGGTGTTTTCGTTTTTTCGGACCTTTGCCATAATGGTAAATTCATAGCTCTCCCCAATGGTATCGGAGAGGCCGTCCTTTCGGATATGGTTCAGCTGGATGGTATCTCCAACATGGATATTCGGATTGTCGATCACCGTTCCATCATCTGTACATTCCACGCTCAACAGGATATACTTGCCTGTTTTCAGCTGTTCCAGGTCGATGGTTCCCTCTACCGCCTCCATCGTGTTCAGAACAAAATCATCTGCGCCGTATATGTCCACAAAAGGATTTCCGTTCTCGTCTTTATTGTAGTTTGTAAATGCGGCGTGGTCGGTAGAAAAGTTTTCTTCCAAAAGGCGGGAGGTATAGAGCCTGCCGCCGTCGTCAAAGTTTTCATTCTGCCGGACGGCCTGGATAAAGCTCTCCGTCAGATCGCCTTCGCTCTTTTCAAACTGGTACTGGAAATAGTCCGCAGTGGAAATCACAAAGTCAACATTCAAAAATTTCTCGATATACTTGTCAATATCAAATCCACCGGACAGGGTAAATACCGTATTGAACAGAACAATGCTTAATGTCATGGACACGATGACCAGCACGGTTCGTTTGCGGTTGCGGCCCAGGTTAGCCAGAGCCATGAAGTGGAGCTTCGCGCCGTGGGTGGACTTCTTGTCCGTGACCTTGCGGCTTCCGAATGCTGCCGCGTCGTTTTCCGTGTAGCGGATGGCCTCAATGGCCGAAACCGTTCCGGCGATTTTGGCCGGCTTGCGGACGCTGATAAAAACGGTCAGCAGGGCAAAGGCGGCGGAGCCAATGAAGATCAGCGGATTGACCGTCACACTAATCCCGGCGTCGGCAGTATAGGTTGTGCCATTCATCAGGAACGGCACCAGGGCACGCCCAATCACAAAGCCAATCAGTAGTCCAATGGGGATGCTGACAGCACAGAGCCTGATGGCCTGCCGGTTAATCAGCCGCTGGATCTGGCGTTGTGTTGTACCCAGGGTCTTGAGCTGCCCATAGGATTGAATATCCTGAATGACGGAAATCTGAAAAATGTTGTAGATAATCAGATAGCCCGTTATGATAATCAGCAGAACGCCCACGATGCCGGAAATCAGCATGGCAGGGTTTTCTGATAATGCGCCGCTCTGGTAAGCGGGACTGATGCCCGCAATGATATAACTGCTGTCCCCCGGACTGCCGCCCATAGTGTCGCAGGTATAGCCAGCTTCGGAAAGAAGCTGATGCAGACGGCTTTCCACATCGCCTCTGCCCTGAAACATGATGTAGGCGGTCACAACACCGGAATAGTCGTTGTCCACGGGGTAGGTATAGGTCAGAATGTCTGAATGAGCGTCAAGAAAGGCTTTTGATATGATCAGCCGCCCGATGTTGCTCAAACTGTCGGTTTCCCAAAAGCCACAGAGAGTAAAATCTGTGGTATACACAATGCCCTTGACCTCATAGGTCAGCGAAACCGTTTCCCCAACCTGTGCCGGAACGCCCAGAGCCTCCAGCGTTTTTGTGTCTGCGATAATCTCATTTTCCGCGACCGGCCGACGGCCTGTTGTGGGGGTATAGCGGGCAAACTCCAGGGCGGTATCATCCATATACCACAGGTCAGACCGCCAGCGTTCCAGGCCCGGATTTTTCAGCCGGTAGGAAACTGCCTTTGCATAAGCGATGCGTTCGATCAGGGGACTGCCCGCCACATTGTTGTAAACCTCGTCGCTGATATAGGTCAGAGCCGCCTGACCATCGCCGCCTGCCTTGCGGATGTTCTGGTCGTGAACCGTGTCCAGCAGGCCGGAACCCAGGGTGAAAATCGTGGTAAACAGGATCGTCGTCAGAATGATTGCGATAACCGCAATGATGTTCCGGCTTTTGCTGGCCTTGTAGTAGCGGCCGGACAGTCTTTTCATGACTGCGCCGTTGTTGTTTCCGAATAAAATATCGTTCATGTCTGCGCCCTCCTTACTGGGAAATCCTGCCGTCCTCGATGCGGATAATGCGGTCGGCAAGCTGGGCGATCTCGTTGTTGTGGGTAATCATCACCAATGTCTGGCGGAACTTGCTGCTGGTGACTTTCAGAAGCCCCATCACATCGGCGCTGGTCCGGCTGTCCAGATTGCCGGTTGGCTCGTCCGCCAGGACGATGGCAGGCTTGGAGACCAGGGCGCGGGCGATGGCCACACGCTGCTGCTGCCCGCCGGAAAGATTATTCGGCATACTGTTCAGTTTATTCTCCAGAGCCAGCAGGCGCACCACCTCGTCCATGAACTTCTGATCGACCGTATCGCCGTCCAGCTCCACGGGCAGGACGATGTTTTCATAGACGTTCAGAACGGGGACAAGGTTGTAATTCTGGAAGATAAAGCCAATGTTGCGGCGGCGGAAAATGGTGAGCTGTTCATCCTTCAGGCCGGCCAGCTCTTTGTCTTTCACCTTGACGCTGCCGGAAGTAGGCACATCCAGCCCGCCCATCATGTTCAGCAGTGTGGACTTGCCGCTGCCGGAGGTCCCCACGATGGCGGCAAACTCCCCCTGTTCAATGGAGAGAGTCACGCCGTCCAGCGCCTTTGTAACATTCGGCTCTGTGCCGTAGTGTTTTTTTAGATCGGTTGTTTGCAAAATGCTCATGATAAACACCATCCTTTCTGTGATGCCGTTATCCTAACAGCCAATCCTCACAGAAATGTCACAGATGGCTGGGTTTTTCGCCTTGAAATGTTACAATACTGTAATAGTTCAAGGCAGCCGTTTGATTGAGGGTTATTTCTTAAATGTAAGAAAAGCGCAGACAAGGGCATATCCGGTCACAGCAATCAAAGAAGCCTCCACACCAAATCCGCCTCCCGTCAGCCATATATTGTCCGAAGGAATGATAACGGAACAGATCGGATTGCCATACGCTCCCTCTGCGGTGGTGATGTGTAGTATGTCTGTGACCATAACAAAATTCCATACAGCGTGCATAAGCGCCCCATTGCTGATGGAATTTCCTTTATAAGCAGCAAGCGAAAACATAACACCGACCAGCGTACCGCTTATCACTAAAAGCAAAACACCTGCAATCGTAAAGTATTCCATAGACGGAATATGCGCCAAACCAAAAAGGAGCGATGGCGCCAGTATAGCAGCGTATTGATTCCATCTTCGCTCAAGCAGCGTCATGATGAAACCGCGAAACAACATTTCCTCCAGCACACCGGCTTTTAAAGCGGTAATCATAGAAGCGATTACGATAAAGACGCTTTCACTGGGCGCAGGCATATGTGTTTCTGCTTTACCAATGGCCAGAAAAACAATGACAACAAAGGCAGGCAAGAGAGTGGATAAAAGAATGCCCCAGCCTTGGATGTTCCATGTGATTTTGAAATCACTCATCTTCAAATGCAGAGCTTTGTTTGTGTAAAGCCAAAAGAGAAACGCGGTAACAAAAGTACAGCCCAACATTCTCAATATGACATAGAAACTTGCATTCTGGAATTTGACAAGTGAAAAAAGCCGGTCAAAAATGATACTGTTCGCCAAATCTCCAGCCAAAAACAACAGAAAATAGGCAGCGATGTTTACAAGCGTTTTAGATGTCGAAAAGGAAGGAAATTGCGTTTCCATCAAATAGCCCCCTTGGTTTGAATTTTGAACATGTAGATTGATCACTCAACAAACTGGAATTTATCATTGCGAATGTTCAGCCAAATATTTCAGAAATTCTTCTGTTTTTGACCAGTACAAAATCCCCCAATTTTCAAAATTCCATTCTTCCATATAATCGTTACATTCAAAATCAATATAATATATCAATCTGTTCTGCACCACAAAATTTGTGGGAAAATAATCAATGTTGGTGTTTGCGGGATAGAGCAGACTGCACATATCTTTTATCTGTTCTATGTATTCGTTTTTCATACAATCAGATTTTACAAGTTCATATATGGTTCTGCCCTCGATATATTCTTTCAAAATCCTTTCATTCACTATATCAACATCTATCATTTCGGGGATTCTGATACCAATTTTTTTCAGTCTATTATAATCATTTATCTCTGCCTGAATCTTATTGCCAAACTGATAATAACTGCATGGCTCGTGATGTATCTGCTTTAAAACATACTGTTGCTCTCCATCGCTTGCTAAATAAGAATAACCGCCTTTACCTTTTCCCAAAAGCCCAATAATCTTATATTCTTTTCCATTTACGAGTAATGTGTTAGGCATATTTACGTCAACCATTTCTATACCTCCAAATTCCAGTTTACCGTTTCCATTTATCCAGCTTATACCCCTTCTGCTCCAATCTGGCCCGGAAAGCCTCCAAAAAGTCCAGGAACCGTTCCTTTTCTTCCGGCTGATGGATGTTCTTGGGGCCATACATGGTTTTGCTGCTGGTGCCGCCAATGTCCAGCAGTTCCCCAAAACTGCCGTAGTCCTTTCTGTACTCCAGACAGGCTTTGGTGATCTTAGGGTCATAAGACACATTGACAATACTGTCCATATCGAGGAACACCGCCTCCGAGTGGTTCTCCAGCGCACTGTCCACCTGGATCAGCACAATGCAAAAATCACTTCGCCGGTAGCCCATAACATAGAAACAGAACGTGGTAGTATTAGTATCAAAGACAAATCCTTCCTCAAATTTGGAAGAATACATACAGGCGTAGAGAACTTCGTAGCTGTCGCCATCCTTCACAGTTTCGTTAAAAATCTCCCGCAGCCGTTTTTTCTTCGCCGCGCAGTCTGCCGGATCGTACTCCGGCGCTTTCGGTTTTCTGGAAAACAGTCCCATGATTGGTTCCTCCTAATCTAAATTATTTACAAGGCTAATATTGTAACAGGCAATTGTCACAGAAATGTTACAAGCGGCTGGATTTTGAAACTTTATCTGCGGGGCAGAAATATGGAAACCATAGAGCCTTGTCCCAGCGAAGAAGTGGCCTTGATGTAGACACCCTGCATGGTGACGGTCTCACGGGCCAGGTGCAGTCCGATGTCGATGCCGCCCTCCGGCGTGTACTTTGCGGCGCTTGATAGCAGGCACAGCTATATGTACTCATGGAGCCAATCAATTCCTGGATAAAACGCCCCTGTCCGAATAAAATATTCAACTGCCTTGATACCCGTTTCAATATCGGTAAGCGCATGAATTTTGGCAATCGGCGACTGACCTCCGCTTTTAAGATCTGTATATATACTTTTGTCTGAAAAATCCATTTTGCTGACCTGGCCGGCAGTATCCACAAATGCAGGATTATAAGAAAAATAAGTGTTTTCTCCCAAATCGCCCCAAAACCAGATTGCGATCCATTTGCCGTCACAGTTTACTTCAAGCCAATTATCCTCTCCGCATGGGTCTAAGAATAAATAAATATTGATTCCACTGGGAATTTTCTTTAAGACCTCCGCTATCACCTGTTCTGTGATTTTTTCTCCATGATATTCCTGATAGGGCGGGTCAAAATATTCAATGTGCTGAACCTTGATTGCTTGAGAGTCAAACGGCGGAATATATGCTTGCTTTGGAATCATCTGCGATTTCATGATTTTCTCCTTTCATACTTGAACCCCTGTGTTTGTCAGTGTATCTATGGGGGAATATGTAAAGCATCACTGCTCTGAGGAAAACATAGCTTTCTGGATATTCTTCTGCTAATATGAGCTGTCAAAGTAATTCCCGCTTTTCGGCAGATTCTTGAACATATTCATGATCATGTCATATGTCATGGATGAAGTATCAATCTCCAGTTTCTTCCCGTCCTTTAACTTGATTACGGTAACGTTATCACCCACGTAAGCAACCGTATTATCATCAAGGTACTGTATCATTCCTGTCATTTCCGCAAATTTTTTCACCGGATATTCTCCCGTCTCCTTGCACATTTCCCAAAATTTTTCAGTATCTTCCCCTGTCATATATGGCTGTTTGCCGTCTATAACATACCATGAGAGACCCGTTGCCGGATCTGTATATTTTGGTGCTGTCAACGCCCATTCTTCCAATGTCTTGTCTTTGTACCACGTGGTCAGGCCGCTGTCATTTGATACTGTGCCTTGCTCCTGTTATACTTGTTCGTTGATACATTGTTCTGATAAAAATTCTGCTCTATTCCATTTACGCTCTTTTTTCAAATCCATTGTTGTCATTTTTTCACGGCTCATCTGTCGTTCCGAACCGTTCCTGCTCCCTCATAATAAGTCCGAGCAATCTATTACAAAACGCATTTCCCTACCGCTTCCGCAATCAGGGTGTCCTTCACTTCAATGTCATACCCATGCACTGTGAAATGACTGTTATATTCATTGTTTTTACTTAAATCTATACACTGCTATTACAATACATACATTTATTCCAATCACAAGAATATGCTTTTTCCATGTCAGACTTAAATATCCAACAAATTCCCGGATAAAAGCATTCAGTGTAAAATACCATTTTGTTTTAGAACCGAAACCCACACATCTTATTCCCTGCCTCTTTGCCAGTATTAACGCCCTGAACATGTGATAAGCAGTTGTGACAACTATAATTTGTGGATTCTGTTTATTTATCAGTTTTCTCGAAAACCGTAGGTTTTCCTCCGTGGACACAGATTTCTGTTCCAAAATGACTTTTTCCGCACTTACGCCTTTATCAATCGCATAATCTGCCATAGCTTTACTTTCTGGAATATCCTCTCCTGAACCTTGTCCGCCAGACATAATCAGTACAGCATTTGGATTATAGCACAGCAATTCTATTCCTTTTTCAATCCGTGCTGCAAGTAACGGCGTAACCCTGCTTCCAATAATTCCTGCCCCCAGTACAATAATGTAATCTGCGTTTCTTTTCTTTTTTAAGTGAAGAAGATTGAGCACTGCGGAAAGTGAATACACTGCCAGCACCAACAATATATATACTACTATGAAACTAATAATTTTATACAGCATTGTACCTAATGTATTCTTTCCCAAGTTTCCAATTACCGGCCAGACCGCCAGATAAATACATAACAGAACAGAAAACAACATTGATAATAGATTTGTCGGTTTTATTCCTTCATGTCTAATAACTCTTACCCCTTCTATAAAGAACACAAGAATCAAAGCCACTGGAAACAAAGCCACACTGCCTACTGCTAAAACAAACATAACAATCAGTATTCCAATCACTAAAGCATGCGCTGCCAGCCATTCTGAACATTGGTATAAGACAAACAACAAAAATATCGCCAGACACATCATCATAATCAAAAACGAGGCTCCACTCCATAATGTTCTGGAATCATGAAACATAATTCCTGCGAATATGCAGACTGAAACAAAAAATACAAAAAATGCAAACTGCCACATAATATACTCCTTATGCCATCTTGCAGCCAGACTATCAAGCTGCCTGCAAAATGGCAGAAAATATTTCTAAATAATAACATTTCCCATCCTTGCTAAGCCATGTCATCTCTAAGTGCATCAATAATATTTTCTTTCCTGATTTTGCTGGTAGCATACAACATTGTAATAAAAACAATACAAAATACACCTAATATGCTGATTATCATGCTTTGCCACGGAAAACGATACGAAAATCTTTCAAGCTGTTCATTCGTAACCAGCCCTTTATAAATCAGCCATGAAAGAATACCTGCAATCGGCACTCCAAACAGAATCGTGCGCAATCCATAAAAGAAACACTCGAAATTCATCATCCGGTTAAAACCATGTTCCGACATTCCAACCGAACGCAGCATGGCAAGTTCCCGCCTCCTGATGCGGATGTTTGTTGAAATCGTATTAAATACATTTGCAACCGCAATCAATGAAATCATAGCTCCAAAGGCGTAAATAAACACATCTACAACAAAAGTGATGCTCCGGAACAGATCAACTGCGGAAGATAGATTTATAAGCGTATAATCATAGGCAATCCCCGCATCTGTAATTTCAGACTGAATCTGCGCCATTGTCTGCGTAGGCGTATCTGTCCAAAAAGTCAGACCTGATTTAGTAAGTCCCGTTAATCCGTCAAAATCAGCGTTCATTGACCATGGAATCACCATAAAAAATAAGTATTCCGGTGTAGAATCAAGCGGAAGCGTATCTAACGGATAATTATCCACCACGGTTACACAGACTGTTTTTGCCATTCCCCAGTCCAGAAGGTCATTTTCCCCCACATCAGAATAAATGGTAAATTCCATCAAAGCGTTTTCATCGTTGGGAATTATACCACGTCCAATAAGGAAAACGAGTTTGGATGATATAATCTTTCACTCTCCCGTTTCCGGAATTTTAACCATAGGGAAGGAATATGGAAAATACAGAGCCGTATCCCACAGCGGAAGATACCTTGATATAGCCGCCCTGCATAGTAATGATCTCGCGGGCCAGGTACAGCCCGATCCCGATTCCCGGAGCATCGTGGACTTCTTCTTCCCGATAGAAACGTTTGAAAATCATGCCCTGCCGGTTCTCCGCAATTCCTTTTCCACTGTCCGTGATGTCGATTTTTATATAGAACTCCCAGCTCTGGACGGTAACGCAGATTGTACCGCTTTCTGGGGTGTACTTCACTGCATTGTCCAGGATATTGAACAGAGCCTCGCTCGTCCATTTCCGGTCATGGGCCAGCACTATGTCTGGCGGACAATCTACGCTGACACGGATATTTTTCTTTTCGGCGTTCAGCAGAATACCGCCCAGCGATGCCGCAAGCGTATCATAGAGCGGCTGCGCCTTTTTGTCCAGAGAAATTACGCCGGTTTCCAGCCGGGAGGTCTTGATCATGGCCTGCATGAGAAAATCCAGCTTATCAAGCTGGCCGCTGGATGCATATAAAAACTCCTGCTGTTTTTCCTCTGACATAGACTGTTCCAGCAAGGTGGCGTTTACCATCTGGAGATTGGCAATGGGCGTTTTCACCTGATGGGATATGTCGGAGATCAACTCCTGCAAGTCAGCCCGATCTTTTGCCACGCTCTCCTGGTTCTCCCGCATGACTTCATACAGGCGCAGCAGCCGGTGATTGATTTTGTAAAACAGGCTTTCCTCCTCGCAGACCTGCGGCGGCTGGGCTGCTCCATTCAGCATATCGTCTATCGTCCGGCAAAGGCTGTCCGAAAATAGAACCAGTTTGCGGCGGAGGAATGCCACAAAGAGGATCACACAGGTAAGCACCAATACGATATACAGCAGGCACAGCCAGACAATAATCAGATTTCTGGTAAGCAGAACTGCCGCAATCATGGCAATCAGCGAAATTGTTCCTAAAAAAGCTGCTCCTATTCCACAGGCTCGGTTAGCAGAAAGACCATTCACTTTTTCAGCCCTCCGATCCACATATAACCCATACCATAAACAGTCTTGATATATTGCAGGCCGTCCACTTCAATTTTTCCCCGGATACGGCTGACTGCAACCGTCAGAGCATGTTCATCCACATAGTTTTCGTCTGCGTCCCACAGTTTTTCCAAAAGCGTCTGGCGGGTCAGGACAATCTGCGGATTTCTCACCATCACCTTGAGCAGACGGTATTCCAGCGGCGTGAATGTAATCGGTTCTCCGTCAAGGTCGGCAGTCATTTCTGAAAAGTTGATCGACAGAGCGCCATCCGTGTAGCAGTCGCCGCCTGTCTGCCTCCGGATGCGTCCCAACAGTGCCGATACCTTTTTGCGGAACACGCTGATCGGGAAGGGCTTTGTTACATAATCATCTGCCCCCAGCTCAAACCCTTTCAGCATATCACTTTCCATATCGTTGGCCGTCAGGAAGATTACTGCAGTATCTGGGCGGCGTTCTTTGATCTGTTCGCAAAAATCAAAGCCGTTTCCATCGGGCAGGTTGACATCCAGCACAATCAGGTCATAGTCCTGCGTTTCGCAAAAGCTGATCGCCGTTGCTTTTGTCATGGCAGCATCTACGATATAACCAGCCGTAGAAAGATTGTAGCATAGCGTATTATTCAAAAGGCGGTCATCTTCAACTACTAAAAGCCTCATGCACTCACTCCCTTTCCGTATTTATTGTATCAGGGAAATGTCACAAAAATCTCACAAGACCAAAATGTTTTTTCATCTCCTAAATGTAGATTTTGTTCTTTTTCCGCTTGTATGTTATGATTTGGAACAAATCATAACATACAACAGCTAAAAGTCAACCTATATCAGACAGCAGCACTTATACTTGCTATATTTATGCTGTTATGAATATATCTGCTCACTTTACATCCATCTCCTCCACCCATTTAAGCCCCTTATTCTCTTTCAAAATTCCCATGTGGTACAGCACCTGAATGCAGTCTGCATACCCCTGTATATAGGCACGTTTCTCCTGAGCAGAAGCCAAATCTTCCTGGCATTCCTTCATTTCTTCTGCCTTCTCCCGCTGTCCTGCGGATAAGGTTTCCAAAAGCTCCTCCCATTCAGATTCCTTCTCTTTCCATATTTCCAGTGTTTTTTCATATTCTGGGGTACGCACATAGCTTCTCCTTCCTATGTTCTCCCCGTTTAGGCTGCCTAGGAACTGGGCCATCTTCTGCCACACATCATTTAACATCTCACATCCTCCTTTCAATGTGCATCATCAGCCTCTATATTTTCCCTATATTTTTTCTTTTACTGTACATTATACATGTTATAGACGAGTTTTATCAACCATAATCGCTTAATTATTTATGTTATAGCAGATAAAATTAAGCCATAACATGGAGGTGAGCAAATGGACGATTTGTTAAAGCAGGTTGGATATCGGATACTAAGCCGTAGAAAGCAGCTGCGTATGACACAGGAAGAGCTGGCAGAAAAGGCTGGTATTACTCCGCAAACTGTTTCTTCTGCGGAATTAGGTAAAAAAGCACTGCGCCCGGAAAATATTATACGGATCAGCTCAGCACTGGGAATCAGCACCGATTATCTGCTCCTTGGCGAAATAAATGCCTGTGACCATTCCACTTTAATTTCCAAAATCTCAAATTTATCACCAATCCATTATCAACATCTGGAAGATATCATCAACAGCTTTATTGCAGCACTGGAATGCCAGGATACACAGGGAGCCAAATAACACCTCCCTGTTTTTAATTGCTGCGAAATGCTGACATTGTATCTGCGATCAATGCCAATGTAACCGGATCTACTTCTTTTTGTACTCCTTCTCCGTTTTTCATTTTTTTCGGTTCAGACATTATCTGCTCCTCTTTCAGTTCTGCTTTCGTATCCTCCGCCCTGCCTTTTTTCTCGTATCCGTTCCTATTACGGTTCAGGATCTCCATAACAATCCCTTCAATGGATTCTCTGTCGATTGCCTGTGGAAAAAGTATATCCGGTGTCTTCTCGCAGTTTATATAATGAAGAACTGCATTCACAATAAACTGTGCCTTTCTATGGGGACCTTGTTGCTCCAGCAGGCGTATCACTGCATCATGAGACGGATCATTCTCGTTAAACTTAATGCTGAACCGTTCCCGATCCTTTTTTACACTCATAGGCTCACCTGCCTATAGTTTCTGCTTTGTAAAGAAATTCATACCCCTTTGCATTGGCACTGATATCCTCTACAAACAGGGGATTCCCCACCTTTCTGGATGCTTCAATATGCCGGCGCAGCAGGATTGCTCCGCCTCCCACAAAGACTACCATGCCGGACATCAGATCCAGCATACGTTCCCGCAGGCTGTTTGCCAGATCATTAACAAAACCCTGTGCCAGCTTTTCTACCAGAGAAACAACTGCCGGGGAATAGGTACTTTCCCCGTCTTTCAGGATGCCGTCAATATCCGCCTCTTCCAGCAAAATATCAAATTCAGCGTTGGCTTTTGTCCGTATCCGGTTATACAGAAGGATCACACCATTTTCCAAAGAATCACATACTGTCAGGTCTGCCCGGCCGGAACGCATCATCAGATAGTCTGCCGTAAATCCACCGATATCAATGATCAGCACTCTCGGTTTTCCAATCAGCTTGTCCATCATGGTCACCGCTGCCGCAAAAGCCTGGGGATAGCATCGCACATCTTCAATATAAATCGTATAGGGCTTTCCGCGATAACGAAACTTTTCAATTCCCCGGTTAGAAAAATACTGAAGAAAAGCTTTGTTCTGCGCTCCATAATGCGCCGGCGGCAGACCGACTGCAAGACTGATCCGCATAATTTCCTCTCCATATCCTTCTTCGGCAAGGATTTCTTCCGCAATCCCAAACAGCGTAAGGATAAAGAAACGGTCATCCTCCGTCTTATCCCTCTTATAGGGAATCCTCTGGTTTGACAGTGTATAAAACCTGTCCTGATATTCCAGGATGTCACTGCCGAAAGGTTTCGTGATACTTTCTGCCAGCCCGGACACAAAGGGCGGACAGTGGATTGTTTTCATTTGTTTGTTCCCATGGTCGATTGCAATTAACATAAGTTTCCCATCTCCTTTTTTATTTTATACTTATCCTTTACGCATGGATTACGCATTTTTCAACAAAACAGAAAAAAATACAGGACAGACAACATATCCTGCTGCCCGCCCTGCATTCTGTCCTGTAAAACCTGTCCTGCCTGTTCTGGTCAGGTATGTATCCCATAATACGCTTTCTCCATATTTTCCCGCCCATGAAGAATGATTCCTCCGCAGATTCCGGTTCCGTATGGCGTCTGTTCCCGAAAGAAAAAGCTGTATGGCTCGAAATCATCGTATATTGTAATCTGCCTGCTCCCTTTCCATGCAAAATGTCTCCAGAGAGCCTTCCCCAGCTTTTTCCGAAGAAGTTTTTCCCCTGTGACCGCCTTCAGATTCCGTCTGCTC
Organism: Acetatifactor aquisgranensis; assembly: GCF_943193215.1. Lineage (NCBI taxonomy): Bacteria > Bacillati > Bacillota > Clostridia > Lachnospirales > Lachnospiraceae > Acetatifactor > Acetatifactor aquisgranensis. Next base: position 25,886 of record NZ_CALPDH010000038.1, read on the forward strand.
TGGAATTCAATCCTCGGTCTGGGCTTTTCATCCAAAGACAAAATCCTTTTCTGCTCTCCGTTATTTTTCCTGCTTTCCCGGACATACTCCTGAAACTTCTCATAGGAGAGCAGAACCGTTTCCTCTCTTCCAGAAACCTTTCCTCCGCCTGCATCACTCAGCCAGGTAAAGTTTATGACCAGAATATCGGTTTCGTCCATTGTTTTCCGCAGAGACAGTCTTGCAAAAGAATGGATATCTGATATAACCTTATACCCCTTTTCCTCCATCTCCGCTAATTCTTTATCTGTAATCGTAAATCCCTGTGGGGAACGATATTCCTCTGATAATGTCCTCAGATAAATATAATCCTCAGATGCCGACAATTTTATCATGGTTCTCTTGCTCATTTGATTTCCTCCTTTAAAGACAGGAGAGAACTCTACAAGCTCTCTCCCATACATAAAATCCTATTGTTTTAGACCCTTGCCTATTCGCCGGCCATATGGAAAAACTGTTCCGGTGTCAGGACTTTTATTCCCAGTTCCCTGGCCTTTGCCAGCTTGCTGCCGGCTTTTTCTCCACAGACCAGATAATCTGTTTTACTGCTCACCGAACTTCCTGCACGGGCACCCAGAGATTCAATTTTCGCGTTGATACCACTTCGGGTATAAGGCTCCACCTTTCCGGTCACTACAATCGTCATTCCTACAAAAGGATTCTCCGATACGGAAACCATGCTGTCCTCTGGTGAGTTGATCTCGATATTTAACATTTTCTGTAATACCTCCCATACATAAAGATTCTCTTCATCATAAAACCATTCATGGATATTGTTGTGCAGAGTATCTCCGAAATCCGGAAGCTGTGTAAAATCATACTGATGATGCACTGCATCCTCGAATTCCTCCAGGCTCCCATGAAACTGTCTGCAAAGCGTGCGGCTGGCTGTGTTCCCCACCATTGGAATATCCATAGCAATCAGATAACGCTCAAAAGTCGTGTTCCTGCTGCCCTGAATCGCATCCCAGAGCCGCTGCCAGGATTTCTCTCCAAAGCCTTCCATCTGAATGATCTCATTCCTGTGCCTGTCCAGTTCATAAATATCCATATAGGTATGAATCCAGCCTCTGCCTATGAATTTTTCCAGTGTCGCTTCAGACAGCCCTTCAATATTCATAGCCTTCTGGCCTGCAAAATGAACGAACTGACGCAGCCGTCTGGTTTCACAATTCAGATTGTCACAAAACAGTGTCTTTGTGATCTTTTCTTTTCCATCCTCTATGGAACGACTTTCATGGACACGGGTTGGTTCCCCGCAGCAGGGGCATTTATCAGGTATTACCTCTGCCAGAGAAAAATCACCACGATCCAGATTTTCTTCCACATGGGGGATGATCATATTCCGCTTGCTGACCAGTATCCGGCAGCCAAGTTTTAGTTCCATGCCCTCAATAAAAGACATGTTATGCAGGCTGGCCCTGGATACCTCACAGCCGTCAATCTGTACTGGCTGGAAAACTGCCACCGGAGAGATCTCCCCGGAACGGGAAGGGTTCCATTCAACTGCGAGCAGCTTTGTCTCATGGAGCTCATCCTCAAACTTAAAGGCCAAACCGTCTTTGTAGTGGTGGCCTGTCCTTCCACAGGACATGGAAAAACCAATATCATTATAAGATGCCACGATTCCGTCAATGGGGATATCATTATCACTGGCAAACTGCCGCAGTTTCCCGATGCCATCCTCCATCTCCTGACAAGTAAGGCTCCGCCTGCTTATGACAAATTTGCAGACCTGAAATCCCAGTTCCGGAAGTTTTCGCAGTTTCTGGGACTTTAACTCCAGTTCAGGGAATCCCTCCACTACAGCAAAAGGCATATACATCACTTTTCTTTCCCGGCAGACCGCACTGTCTAAAAGGCGCACAGAACCAGCGGCCAGGTTCCTTCCGTTCTTATAGCGTTCTCCACTGCTGTCTGTCAGGGTTTCTCTCAGACGATGAAAATCACCGGGGCGGATGAAAGCCTCCCCGCTCACTACCAGTCTCTCCCGATAAGGAATACTCTGGGGTATCCCGGAAATACCACGGACATTGTGGGTGACCACCTCACCGGTATCTCCGTCGCCGCGGGTAGCCGCCTGGGCCAGTTTTCCATCCTCATAAGTCAGCTTGACGGTCAGCCCGTCCAGCTTCAGCATCAGAAGAATCTGATGCTCACCCACAAAGGAAACCAGTTCTTCTACGCTCTTGGTCTTTTCCAGTGATAACAGGGAAATGGGATGGTTCGTCTTTTCCAGCTCGCTGACTGCTTCAAATCCCACTGTCCGGGTGGGGGAATCCGTCATCCAGATTCCCGTCTCCATCTCCAGCACTGCCAGCTCGTCACACATCCTGTCATAGACGGCATCCGAAACAGACGGGGCATTGCCGTTATAATATTCGTCTCTGTACCGGTTCAGCTGTGCGGTCAGTGCCTGCACTTTTTCCCATGCATTCTGTGCCATTTAAGCCACCTCCTCTATAATGCGGAATGACATGATCAGATATTGCTTCGTATGCTCGTTGTCGCTGCAGTACACACTGCAGATATCATTTTCAAACTCCCAAAAGGATGCTTTCTTCCACCAGAGAACATTTCCTTTCCCATCGTTGGCAAGCGTCACTTCATTATCCGGCTCATCCGGTACGATGCTGTAGAATCCCTGGGTATTGGACTTGGTGATTCTGCGTTTCTGCCCGGCATATTCCGTGCGGCAATGAGAAATGATCTCAATATTGGTTCCCTTCTTTAAAGACTTTTTTAACTGGCTTAAATTTTTGATCATATAGTCCTCCTTGTAAAAAAGACAGGATGCCGATAAGACATCCTGCCAGTATTTATTATGCGGCCGCCGGTAAAACAGTTTCCGCAAGTTCCTCTTTGTTCTCCATCAAATCTGCCATCAATACGTCAACTAAAAGCTGGCCTCTAAGGTCACCTGTATTGATAACAATCTGATTTTCCCGCATTTGTGTAAATTCCTGATTCCGCAGGATACGGCTTTTTTCTGCAAGCCCTCTTTCTTTGGAGGTGATTCTTTTGGAAATTACCTTCTGCCACTCCTGCAGGAATTTTTCTGCGTCTTTGATATCCTCCTTTTGTCTGTCATACATAGTCCGTTTCTGCCTTACAGTTCCATCCGGTTCAATCTCCAGCGTATAATATGAAGTGTCCAGATCAGATGTCCTGCGAAGAAACAGCACATAGCTTTCATTTCTTTCAATGCGTTCCCAATACCGGTCACTGCTCCCCACACAATGATGGAGTTTTTCTCCTTCATTCATGATTTCTTCAATCCGGGAAGGAACGATAACCGTATAATCTTCTCCTGCATACCCATAGATTGCTCTGACTTCCTGATAAATGTCCTCAATATGCGGATATTTTTCCAGAATTTCTCCAGCCCTGATTGCAAGCTCCTTCTGTCCGCAGAGCTTTACAAGTTCATCATGCCGCTGGCGCAGTCTCCGTACACGATAGATGATCGCGTCATTGGTATCCATTTTCAGGCGACAGGCCATAGAAAGATAATCGGCCCATGTAGTAAGTACCTGATCACTTTTCATACGGTTTTCACACATCTGACGCCTTATGTAATTATAGATCTGCACAATGCTCATCCTATCTGTTATAAACCGCAGTTTATCCGGTACAATTTTTTCTTTGCAGAACCAGGAAACCACCTCATCCGGCAGACATTTTCCGGTAACCTTCTCATATTGAAGCCATGTCAAAAACTGACGTCTGCCCCTGTTTTCCCTAAGCCGCTTTAACTGCTGGGAATCTATTCCCAAAAGCTTCAACAGGCTTTTGGATCTTGGATTCTTAAATGCTTCTTTAAAATGATAGTAATTACCCATACATTCCGATACCAAAGCAGGCAGATGAGCCTTTGCCAGCTGTTCCAGCTGAGGTATCCTGTCAAATACTGCAAAATATTTTTCCGGGTCCATGTTCTTATTGTCCTGAAGGGCTTCTATGATTCCCGTACAGCGTAACTCTTTTTTTCCAAGTGAAGGAAGGGTTTTTCCATATACCCGCCCATTCCCATTTCCATACCAGTTTGGACTACAGAAATCAGTACAGATCCACCTGGTTTCCGAATGTTTATAATCTCCCCAGTAATAGGCATTCCGTGGCTCTGCATTATGGTCATAAAGAGCTCTTCGCACTTCCCAGCTGCTGCATTCCGGATTTTCATACTCTCCTTTCCGATATTTTCTATATCCTCTAAATTCCCGAAGCATGAATCCATCCTCACATCTCTGCATCAGATACATAGGATGATATTCCGTCATAACTGTGCCGGCCTTTCCAATAGATTTGTATATAACCTTGTGACGGCACCGTGGACAGTGCCCGATTTTATTATGACGTGGATTTTTTATATCCACCTCTTTTTCACAAAATGTACAATATCCGGTTTTTGCTCCTTTCCTGCTGTACTGATAGAACATATAATTTTCTGTAATCCCAACCTTGTTTACCCAGCGTTCCCAGTCTTTTGGCAGCTCCGGCGTCTGTTCCAGGTCAAGATCCCATGGATCAGTTTCTCTTTTATGGCGCCGCTTCAACTCGTCTGCACGAACCTTCAACTGATACTCCAACAGCCCCTGATAGCCGCCATGCTCAACACCGAGATACTTTTTAATCAGTTCATATCCTTGTGGACTGATCCATTTTTTCTCAGAATAATATACATACCCTGGCCAGGGAATCATATCAAGTTTGGCCGTAAGCCATTTTTGTGCAATCCGGTCATACGTGAGAAATTCTCCTTTTTCTTTGTCAATATACAATTCATAAACTGGCATTCTTCCTCCCGTTCTCATGTGTTCCGTAAGGAAAAAAGCCACTTTCATGAAGCTATTTAAGACCTGACAACGCATATACAGCCCGCATTGGTAGGATATATGAACACGCTCACCGTTCCAATAGCGCTGCACTGTGCGCTGCGGTAAATCCAAATCTGCCATCTGCATCATTTTTGATGTGGCATTCAGTGTCCGCAATTTTAACAATTCCTTTTTTCTCATATCAAAGCCACCTGCCTCTCTGTCAGATCTGTGCCGTACCATGTATCCGGCAGAACTTTTTTGCCGTCTACCTGCGCCAGCGCAATCTGAATAATATGCCCATTCACCGGATCTTCCTTAGCAAAAGCAAGGATGTCTCCTTTTTTACCGCTGGCTACCGGGGCGATTCCTCTCACCACGGCATATCCGGCGGATGCCTCTGCTTTATCCCTTGATACATGGCAGCTCCATTCCCGCAGCGGATGGTCTGCCATAAAAGCGAGACTGTGAAGAAAGAAATCCTCTTTTGTCAGCTTTTTCAGTATCGTCAACTCTGTACAGGAGATTTTGGTATCATCCCCATCCTCATCCATATCTCCTCCGGCATTTACGATATAGTATTCTGCCTGATTCATATTGGAATAATAAGTAAGACAATCCAGAGGATTTTCTGCACAATGAAAACCATTTTTACGGCAGTTTGCTTTTTCCGTTTTGTTAAGGCCCATAACAAATTGATACCCCAGGCAGATAAGGCCGGGTTTAAAGCCTTTATATGCTATCATCTTTTTCACCTCCATGAAACTATATTCATCCTGCCTTTTTTTCCGGCGTCAGCATACCTTCAAGAGAAAGCTGTTCCATAAAGGATATCTGCCCGTTATCTTCAGATTCCTTTTTCTCCGTTTTCTTCTCTGCCGGTTTTTTAGCCGCAGCTTTTTTTGTTACCGTTTTCTTTCCTTTGGAGCCGGCTGCCGTCTTCCCTGCATAAGGCCGTGGAACAAATTCTTCCTCGTCCTCTTTATCCTCCTTCACGTCCATGGTACGGAAATATTCTTCGGCCCAGTGATAACAAATGTCATCCGGAATATCGCTGGAATAACAGGGCGTATCCCGCCCCGGCTGTATCCCGGATGCTTTTATCTCATCCTGGATATATTCATAAGCTTTCCGGTTGATATATTGGAAACAGCGAACCATATTCTTCTGGGGAAGCATGACCTGTTTGGCAAATGCCACATCTTCCAGGCATGCGGTCTGGATATACTCAGAAACGCATTCCTTCATATTGCGGCGTGTCAGCTTCTCTGTATCAGTGCTAACCCTCTTCATGGATTCAGCAGTCAGCTCCTCATCGTTCATAGCCTTGATTCGGTCAAGCTGTGCCTGCCTTTTCGCCTGTTTTTCCTGTTCTTTTGCCTCCCATTCTGCTTTGCGCCTGGCCTCTGCCGCCTCATGTTCCGCACGTTTTTTATCTTCCGATTCTTCCTCCATATTGGAATCCGTAGAGCCAGTTTCTTTTTCTTCCTGCTCCTCTTTTTCTCCTGCATCTTCTTCAGGGCAGGTATTTTCTTCTTCCGTCTCCGCCTGTACTACAGTCTCTGCAGCTGCTCCCTGGACTGGCAAATGACTGGCCTGTTCCGCTCCGCTCTCAAAGGGATTGCCCGAAACCGAAGCTGTTACCGGAAGAAATCCGTCCAGTGCGCCTTCCTCTGTTCTTTCCGCAGTACTTCCGAATAATCCGTCTTCCTCAAACGGATTGTCTCCTATATTCATTTCCATGCCCATATTTGTAAAAGTATCCATAAAAATCTCCTTTCATAAAAACGGCATGGAGCGGGCTGTTCCCATTCCATGCCATACCTGCCGCCCATTTCTTACCCTTTCATTGGCTTTGCAAGAAAGGGAGAGAAACGGACAGGTTCAAATATTCTGCCATCCACATAAAAATAGTGGCGGCCGGTCTCATCATCTAATTCCACCACATCCGAGGATGCAAGAGGACGTCCCTGGTAACCTTCCGGTATATGATTCCCATAGTGATCCAGAATCTGTTCCAGGATTTTTTTCTCTTCCCAATGCTCAGGAAAGAGAAGTTCTGACTCACATACCAGCTGATAATCGGAAGCAGGAGGCTGGCCGTATCCGGCTTTATGCAGATCCCGAATCCCTTTAAAGGCAAAGGGGATCGTCTCCCGCCCCTCTTCAAAGACAAGCTGGTAAATACGGAACCTGCACTTCTTTCCGGGAGAATCCGCAGACTTTTCTACAGACCCTTTTTCTTCCGGACAGAAAACCGCATGCTCCTCCGGTAAATTCTTCTTTTCACCTTCTTTCTGTTGTTTTTCCTTTCTGAGCGCCAGCTGCCAGTCATCAATCCCTTTGTAATTGGGATTCCAGGTCAGCCGCCGGCACTCCATTCCATACTGTCTTGCAAGCAGATAAATTTTGGAACTTCCTTTTGCAATCATTTCATTGCTGTATTTGTCCATGTCATGGGCTTCAATGATCAGCTCGGTTCCATTCTGTGCCAGGAGGGCAAATAGGGGGCCAAGCTGCTGCACATTGTTTGCTCCGGCAATCGCCACAAAGGAGCGGTTCAGCAGGCAGTGGGCAATATCTGCTTTCAGAATCCCTTCTGTGACATAAATGGTCCGTGCAAAAGGGTTTCCAATAAAATGTACCGGACTGCCGGAAGTGGTTCCCATGTTCTTTCCCGCGGAAGAGAACCAGATATATTTCGTTCCGGCTTTTTCCGGTGGGTCATCCTTGTCCTTAAAAGGTTTATCTAAAAGAATCTGCATTCCCCGGATCAGCCCGTCAACACCGACAGCCGGTATCAGGATTCCTGCCGTGCGGCTGCTGAATCTCAGTGTCCAGTATCCGCCTTCATGGAGATAGAACCCCGGAACACCTTCCACTTTGCAGCCCTGTTTTATCAGCCTTTCCGTCAGAGAACGGCATAAGAAATAGGGCGGGGTACTCTTAAATCCCAGGCTGTCTATCTGCCCGTCACTAAGCCCCCGCTTCTCCGAGCGCAGATGCGCCCGGTGTGCAGGGTTCAGGGACAGCATTTCAAGCAGCAGGGAGTAAGTCTGGTGTATCTCCTGCAGGCTGGCACGTTCCGACTGAGTGATTCCCATAGCTGTCTGTCCGCCTGTAAGGGATTCCTTTACCGGCCCCCCTGTATAAGCGTCCGTATTCTCTGAACCGCCATATCCCCAGGAAGTATCCCCTGCCTGGAGGGCATCACAGATTTCCCGGTAGGCTTCGGAATTGGTAGTATTGTTGACCCTTGCATACAGGTTCAGCATCCCGCCGTGTTCACCGCAGTAGTTGCACCGCCACACATTCTTTACAAAATTGACATTCATCTTTCCTCTCCGGTCGCCGCAGAACGGACAGTCTGTGTAAACGCTGTCCGTCTGCCTGCGCCGGATATGCAGATGCAGAAGTTCCACCACATCCATGATCCCGAACGGGAAATCTTCTGAAAACGAGGCCATTGTCTGTGCCCTCCTTCCCTGTAGTGTCTTTCACTGTCCCTTCTGTGGTTATCCATGTACCGCCATTACCCGGCTTTCTTTACTGCCAGGGAATCCAGCATGATCTGTGCCGCCGCCCGGAGAATATTGTTATCCCCTTTGTAGCCGCCGTACAGATAAAATTTCAGACTGGGAGGACGCCTCTCTGCTACTTCCGCAATAGTCTGGCCCTTGCAGACGCCCGTATCCACGACCACCTGCCCTGCCTCTTCAAAGGTCATCAGCTTGACGATCTCCTCCACAGGCATATCAGGGGTATATCTGGCCGTTGTTTTCTCCTGTACCGATGCTCCGGCAACAGGCAGTTGGGGAATCTCTGGTGCCGGATCTCCGGCAGCCGGCAGATTCTGTACTTCTGATGCCTGGTCTTTGACCTGGTCTGTTTCACTGGAAGGAAGATTTTGCCCGCCTAACAGTGCCATCATTCCCTGCACTGCTTTCTGCGTGTCTTCTTCCGTATTCTTTCTTCCGGAAACGGGAAGAGTGTTACCCATATTTTCCGTTTTAAGAACTTCTGTGCCTGTCTGTATGGGAAGTGATTCCGCTTCCCTCACAGCCTGTACGTTCTCCCGGACATCCGCCTGGGATTTCACTGGAAGGCTGCTGTCTGCAGTCTGCGCCTGAACCTTATCTGTCTGCACATTTTCCATGGTTTCATGAGTTTTGGCATTCTCAGCAGATGTTACAGGAATCTGTTTTTCCGCTTTCTGCCCTGTTCCAAGCAGCGGCAGACTGCTTTCCACAGATTTCTTTTCCTCTGTTTTGGTATTTACAGCTATCTGACCGCCTGAAACAGGCAGTCCGGATTCCTGCGCCGGCTTTTGCAATTCTTTTTCATCCGTGGCTGTCGGGAATGGCCTGACCACACCTCCGGCAGGCGTTCCCGCTGACTGTTCTGCCTCACCAGATGCCTTCTGCATGCCGGCCGGAGCTGCCAAAGGATGTCCCTGGGCGGTCCCATTTAAGGGAATCCTGCTCCCATAACGGCTCCCTTTCGCCCCCATGTTGACGTCGGCAAACTGGATGCCAAAGCCTGCATCTGACAGTGCCTCGTCCATAGCCGCCTGCTGTGCTGCCTGAATATAATGCCCTCCCGGCGCTTCTTCCTTTGTACAACTGGAAGTAAAGCTGCCTATGGGGTTCTCGTCTGTACGCTCCAGGAAAACCTGTGCCTCGTAAATTGCCATCTGCTCCGTGATACGGAGGGCATTGAGCCGGATACGCCCTTTCGGGTTCGCCAGCCGGAACCATAACTTCTTATAGGGAAGGTCCAGCTGCAGAACCGTCTCCCCGTTATCCGGGGAAATGACACGGCGGAGCAGCTTCAGCGGGTTAAAGCCCGGCACCTTGTTCAGCTCTGCCACTGCGGGAATACTTTCATACATTGTTGCTGTGTGTTCGTTCTTATTCATCTTGAAAACTCCCTTCATCAAATAAATAAGGGATACCCTGTGCATTTTCTGCACCATATCCCATTTTTAACCTGCTGCTTTCAGTTTTTCTTCCAGGAACTCCGGCACAATTATCCCGGCGCTTTTTGCATAAGCCTTGTAATACAGGCGGATGCGTTCTCCCAGAAGGGTGTTCCTTTTGCTGATCTCATTCTTGTGTATGGCCATAAACAGCACGCTCTTTTCTCCTGCCAGCACTACCTTTTTCCTGGCACGGGTGATTCCGGTATACAGAAGATTCCGATAGAGCATGATATAGTGTGCCTTCAGTATAGGCATCAGTACGATATCATATTCGGAACCCATGGCCTTATGGATGGTGGTCGCATATGCAAGATCCAGATTCACCAGATCCTCCGTGCTGTATTCCAGGCTGCGGTTCTCTCCGAATTCCAGGCCAATCCGTTTCCCGTCCGGCGTATCATCTATATATCGGATGAAACCCAGGTCTCCGTTGGATACCTTGTCAGTATTCTTCGTCTGCATGATACGGTCGCCGACACGGAATGTCTTCGGGCCGATACGCACCTCATCCTCTGTTGACTGGAATGGATTCACGATCTCCCGGATGGCAGCATTCAGGTGGTCTGAAGACGCCGCCCCTTCTGTCCGGAAGGGAGAAAGGATCTGCACATGCTCAATCCCGTTGCTCTCAATTTCCTGGCAGTACCTCTCGATGATAGCCGCTGCCGCATCTTCCTGACTGTCACAGAGCAGAAACTGAAAATCATTTCCGTAATACAGCCTGGTATTGCCGTCATGGATAAACCGTGCGTTGTGAGCAATCAGGCTGTCCTTTGCCTGACGGAAAATTTCATCCAGCACTGTAACCGGCACAAGGCCGCACTGGATCAATTCCTTGAATACGTTTCCCGCTCCTACGCTGGGCAGCTGGTCCGGGTCTCCGACTAAAATGATCTTCGCCCCTTTTTTCAATGCGGGAAAGAATTTCCCTGCCAGCCACATATCCACCATGGAAAACTCATCCACGATCACCATGTCCGCATCCAGGCCGTCTTTTTTTCTATTGCGGCTGCCCTCATCCTCTTCGCTGACAAGGCCAAGCCCGCTGTGAAGGGTGCATGCCCCCTCAAACCCGGTGCTTTCCGCCATCCTCCGGCTCGCACGGCCCGTAGGCGCCATAAGGACGATCTTATTATCCGGCCAGAGCCTTCGGTAAACCTCTAAAATAATCTTCAGCACGGTTGTCTTTCCTGTACCCGGAGAACCGGTGATGATGGACAGGTTGTAGAGAAAAGCCGTCCTGACTGCGGATTCCTGTTTTCCGGATGTCCGAAGCCCCAGTTCTGTCCTGACAGTTTCAATGACAGCAGAAATATCTTTCATCGGCGGCCTTTCCTCCGCCAGCAGCCTTGCAATCCGGCTGGCAGTCTCGTCCTCCTGTGCAAATACGGCAGGATGGTAGATATTGTCTCTCATGGATACCACAGAGCCGTTTAAAATCATGCCGTCCAGTTCCTTTTCCACTTCCTCCGGCCGCACACGCATTTCCGGCAGGGGAATCTTTTCGTTCAGCAGCTTAAAGGCCGCCTTGCACAAAGTTTCTCTTTCCAGGAACAGATGCCCCTGCTTTCCCTTCGCTTCGTCCAGCGTACAGTGAAGCGCACCCCCTATCCGCATGGGATCACGGGGACGGTTATCCGTCTTCCTTACAATGGCATCCACCCGCCGGAACCCAAAGCCTGGTATCCGGCACAGCTCGAAGGGACTTTTTTTCAAAAGATCCATACAGGCCGGCCCAAAATGCTGGTAGATCTTCAATGCCGTCTTTGGTGTCAGCTTAAAGGGCGCAAGAAGTGTCATGATGTCGCGCAGCATCCGGCTCTCCGCAAAAGAAGTCCGGATATCCTCCAGCTTGTTTTCCGTAATCCCCCGGACCTCCAGAAGCCGTTCCGGATGCTTTTCCAGTATGTCCAGCGTGCCTGTGCCGAACTTTGCCACGATCTCCGCAGCGGTCTTTTCCCCGATGCCTTTGATCAGACCGGAACCCAGGTAACTCAGCACGCCCTCCTTTGTCTTCGGCACGATCTCGCGCCACTGCTCCACCTGAAGCTGCATGCCGTATTTTCCGTTTACCCATTCACCGTCCAGTTCCAGCTCCACGGCATCCGTCATGGGGATTTCATAGCCGACAGCAGTGAAACGGATCAGGTGATCCCTATACCGTCTTTTATCCCTCGCCTTTTCCGGGATGGACGTATCTGCGGTCTTCACAATGACAATGCAGAATTTATTTGACGGGTTGTGGAAGATCTTCCCGTCATAAGTTCCGATATAACTCATTCTCTCACCTCCATAAAAACCATAAGATCAACATGCTCACAATCACTGCCAGGACAGCGCCCAGCAGGGGAGACAGTACCAGAAACCAGCCCAGTCGTATGAGCCAGTATACATCTTTCAGCAGGAGAAATAAGAGAACTCCCCCTATGCTCCCCAGTATCAGTGTCTTTCTTTTCATTTTCCTGTTTCCTTTCTTTTTTCTATCATCCGTTCGTATGTTCCTGTCCGGTTTCAGGCAGCATCCACGGCGCTGACTTTCACATGGAATGTCCGAAACTCTGATACCGTTACAAACTGTTCATAGATTTCCGGATACTGCAGTTTCAGCCGTGCCAGGTTGTCCTTGTCAACGATCATCTTACGGACCGGATTGTATGTCACCGTATAGCGGCTCCCGCCCATATCGCAGACAGCCTTACAGCTCGTTCCCAGCTCCGCAGCCAGGATTGCTTTCAGCCTCTGGATATCGGCCTCCAGCTTTTTGGAAAATTTATCCGACTGTTTCTTCTGCTCCTGGAGCTGCATGTAACGCATCAGCGTGGACTGCATGGTGCCTTTCAGGATAATGGTTTCCGCATCCTTGTCTGCACGGCCGCAATACTGCCTGGCGCTTGCAAGGATCACATCTCCATCCTCCAGATAAGGCGGCGGAACCTGTTTCTGCACATAGCTGTTCCAGAATTCCTGTTCCAGGAATATCATTTCTTCCTCGTATGCTGTATCCCTGCGGATCTCCCGTATGATGACCTCATCCTCCGTGTTTCCATACAGACAGCAGAAAAATACCCGGTCTATATCCATCACGGCCATGTAATGCCTGCCCTGTGCCTCATAATAGACCGGCACAATCTCCCGGCCGTCTTTCCACCACAGGTCTTTTGCATTATAATTGGTGGTCTTGATCTCCAGGATTGCCTCTGTGCCGTCCGGCATGGTGATAAAATAATCCACATCCGCCAGCATGAACGGAAAAAGAGGATGCTGGAACATCTTCTTGATCTGATAGAGCTTAAGTCCTGTCTTGCGTCCAAATATCTTTGCCACAAGGTCTTCCAGAAGATGACCCATTTCCAGAGCCACCCAGTTGGACTCATTTTCCTCCACCGCCGCGATACCAAGCTTGTCATAATAGATATCCCTTGCGGTACGGAAAGGGGATATTCCCATGATGGCTGCTGCGTCACTGCCGCCGATCCCTTTACGTCTCCAGTCCAGCCATTCCTCACGGGTAAGGTTTTCTGTTTCCACCAATACCAGCGGACTGTTCCTTCCCTTTTCAAATACCATGCCGGGCATATTTACGCCCCCCTTCTTGCTCTGTGTGTGAAGTTTACTGTCCGTATGATGGTACAGTTCTTCTGATACCGGGCATTTGCTTTCTGGGCAGCAGTATCCTGAAACGGACAGCCTGCCGCCTGTTTCTTCCAGTTTTTACTGGCTTTTTTGTTTCTTGCACTCATTCTTTTTACCTGCCTTTCTAAAAATGTTTTATCCTCAAAGCCTGAAACGGCGTTTGGGCGGTGAAATAATTAAAAAGCGGAAATGACTGCCAAATCTTTGGCGTCCATGGATTTCCATGAACCATTGTCATTTCCGCTCTATAAGGGAATATCATCCCGTAACATAAAAAAGGCCAGTAAACCACTGCCCGGAAGGCATAGTGGTACTACTGGCACAAAATACAAACTTAACAGCGTGTGCAATGCGGAGCATATTCCGCATACAGCCTGAACAGACTATATCTCCCATACGGGATGCGCACAAAAATCAATTACAAGGACAGTTTAGCACAAGATATTGATTAAGTCAAGCTGTCAATACTATATATAGTATTGTCGGATGCGTAAGCACCAGATCTGGTACAATGAGAGATTTTCTTCTCAGGAAGCTTCCATGTCAAACAGAGAAAGCTGTACCGGCTGTTCTTTTTTCTCTTTCTCTTTTTTAAGGCGCATCTCTTCCAGCTCTGCAATCCGTTCCCGGCCCAGCCATTTATCCGCATGGCGCCGGTCTGCGCTGAACTCCTCCAGGCTCTCATATCCATGCTCTATCAGTTTCTTTTCCAGGCGCTTAACTGCAGATTCCCTCAGCTGCCGCCGCCTTTCCCTTTTGTTTTCTGAATTTTGTTTTTCCATATCGGAGGCATGTACGATCTGGATTCCGTTACGGATATCCTCCAGGTCCTGCATCAGATCCCGGCTCTCCCTCTGTTCAGCACGGACATTCAGAATCTCAAAGGAAAAGTGCCTGCCGTGGTATTCAGAGAAAAACAGTTCCGTAAAATAGTGGTTCCGCATTTTGTCCCTTATCCTGTCCTGGCAGAGTCTGGCGCATATTTTGGCGATATCCATGCTCACCGGATGGTCAAACAGCTTTTTTCCCTTAATGATCTGGGTATCCATCTGCCCCTCAAACAGTGTGCCGTTTAAGTCGCACCTAAGATATGTGATCTTAACATCATAAAACACATTCCCCCGTTTTTTATCCAGCTCATGCCCCAGAACCGGACACAGCCCTGCGCACCTCCTTAATCCGCAGTAATAAGGATCATAATTCATTTCCCATTCCAGCGTATCCCTGTTAAACCTCGTATGCTCCCGGCAGACGCGCCCCTTCTTTTGAAGCTCGAAACTGACCTCCTGCCTTCGTATCTCTTCATCATGGAGTTTTAAGATATGCTCCACACTTCCTTCATAACAGTATTCTTCATCTGTCATATGGACTTCACAATCATACCGGAGTACGCCGTGATCCTGAAGGTACTCATGTTTCAGCGTGCATTCCTTTTTTTCATAAGGACAGTGGATCGTTGCCATATCGTTTTCAAACGTCCACTCAATACCCATGTAACTCATGTTGCTGTGACACTGGAGGCCTTTACACTGCAGGCCGCAGGGAGTCTTAAAGGTCTGCTCATAGATCCACCAGCGTTCATAGGTAAAGCCTCCATAAAAATTATCAAGGGTCTTTTTCTCCCATGTGGAGACGTCCACCCTTACATGGTCCGGATGGCGGTCTGCGGTATAGCCTTCCGCCAGCAGCCGTTTTGTCAAAGCGTTGTATTCCTTATACTCATTCTCTTTCATTTTCTTCCTCCTTACAGGCCCTGGCAGGGGCGCATCCCAAAATAGTCTTCCATGCGGTCCCTCAGCCTCTCCGCTGACATGCCGTATTCTCCGGCAATACAGGATTCACAGCATGGATATTTGTATGCCAGGGTTTTTGATAACCGGGCATCCCAGCTGTTTAACTGCCGTCCGCATTTGTTACAGTCCTGATCCAGCCATCTTACTTTCTGCAATCGTTCTCCTCCTTCCTGATATATAAATTTCTATCCTCAGCCTTCCCGGCATCTGGGCAGCAAAAAAGCAGGAATGACTTCCCTGATATATCTGGCGTCCATAATTTCTATGAACCGGCGTCATTCCTGCTCTGATAAGAGATTATTAAATTCTAAACTAAAAAGCCAGCGGTAGATCACTTGCTGGGCATAGTGATACTGCTGGCACATTCATACAAACTTAACAGCGTGTGCAATGCGGGAAATATTCCGCCTACAGGTGTTTCTGACTGTAGCTCCATAAAAGGATTCGCACAAAAATCAATTACAAGGGAAGTGTAGCACAAGATATGGAATCCGTCAATGATTTGCAACTATATATAGTAGGAACATACTTATGGAGCGTAATTTCCTCCGGTGGTGGACGGGCTTTTTTTAATGTGTCAATGACCGTCGGATTTTGTTGATACGCTTTGCGATTCATGGCGGCTACCTCCTTTAGCCGTCGCTTTAACAAAAACCGCATATTACTTTAGAGGATAAAAGAAACGGCGGCTTTGATCTCTCAAAAGCCGCCGTGTAAGAATAGGCGCATGAAAACCTCTGCTGTACGACGGCTTTTTTCTTTTGCCCTATGCAAAATTCTATTTCTAAAGATATGACAAAGAGTATAAGAAATTCCTTAAATAAAATCCCTATTTTTTCAGTTGGTAGAAATTATAAAATGCTGCGTTTTTTGCAATAAGTGTTTCAAAGGTGCCATGCTCAATGATTTTTCCGTCTGCCATAAAGATAATTTCATCATAGAGTTCAAGAATATCTTTGCTCATATTGTGGGTAATAGTGAGTAGCGTTAAATCAGATATTGCTAACAATCTGCTTTCAATATCATACGCAGTTTGCATATCAATAGCAGACGTACCCTCGTCTAAAATTAACAGCGGCTTTTTACGAATTAAAGCCCTTGCTACGGCAATTCGCTGTTTTTGACCACCGGAAAGGTTATTACCATTTTCCCCAACATGATATTCAAGTCCGTTTGGTACTTGCTCAACGAAATGCAATAAGCCACTATCAGACAGTGCAGATTGTAATTCTTCTTTGTCATAATCTTCATGTAGGCAAATATTGTCTAAAATGCTTTCGTCAAACATATAGACATTTTGATGAATGACCGACGACAGGGCGGTTATTTTATCAATATCCACAATGGAAAGACTATCTTCATCATACAGAACATCACCTTTGAAATCAGAATAATATCCGGCAATCAGCTTGATAAGTGTAGATTTTCCGCAGCCGCTTTTACCAACAAAGGCATATTTTTTTCCTTTTTCAATGGATAATGAAATACCGTTTATGACTTCAATTTCTTTATCATAAGAAAAATGCAAATCTTCTATACAAATCGTCTCATTGAAAGTAGGGGATTTTTTTGTATCTGTGTCTTGCTCCCTATAATCTGAAAATTCATTTAGCTTTTGTGCAATCGGCTTTATACTTTTAATTTTAGGAATATTGCTAAAAATAATTAAAAGCGGATTTGCAAGATTGCTGCTAACCTGCACCATACCTAATAAGGCCCCTGCGCTGATACGCCCGATAATAATGAAATATGCCGAAAGAAAAACAACAACAACCTGAACGAGAAGCGCAAGAACCATAGAAACCGCTTCATTGGCAGCAATCGCTTTGTCAACTGAATATTTTGCTTTTATCGTGTCCTCATTACTTGCTTCAAATCGTGAGAGGACATATTTTTTCATTCGGTACGACTTGATAATTTCAAAGCCGGATAACAGGTCTTTTACATGGTTTGTAAAAGAGGATAGCATATCAGAATATTTATCCTGCCGTTTGGAGAGCAATCCTCCAAACAGACTGGGTACAATAAGCATAATAGCGATTGCAATAATTACGCATACCGTAACGATAATGTCGAAGTAAATCATTACAGCAAGGGACGCTATGAAAATAATAGTGTATTGAATGACTTGCAGGAGAGGAAGTAAAAAATTGTCCTCAATCATTTTTACATCATTCGTAATTGCAGATAAGTAATCTGCGGTATGGTTTTTAGAGTAGTCCTCAATCGTGTGTTTCTCAATTCCCATAAAGGTTTTAGAACGGACAGCTTTCATAATCTTGCAGACAAATTTTTTGCTAAACAAAGATTGCAAGTACATAAATACTCCCATTAGCGCAAAGTAGACGAAAGAAAAGAGCAGTATTCTGATAAATCCCTCCATATTGCCCATATCTACAATGTCCATAACCTGTTGCAACAAGATAGCGATAAACACATAGGACAAAGAACTAATAGCAGTAAATAATACGGTAAGAAACAGCAGAAGTTTGTATTGTTTTAAGTAGCGTATCATATAGCAGTGTCCTCCTATTTTCTGTTATAATCTCTCGGAATCTTTAAGCCAATA
>NZ_CALPDH010000039.1:0-41381 GCF_943193215.1 Acetatifactor aquisgranensis
CCGTGTACCGAACGGTACGCACGGTGGTGTGAGAGGTCGGAAATTTCTCAATTAGAGAAATTTCCTCCTACTCGATTATCTTAAAGAAATCTTAATCAATTGGCCTGTTTTTTGTTAATCGGTCTTTTGGTAGAATGTTTTTGTGATAATCATGATAATCATATGAGGGAAAGGTATGCGGACATGTACAATATTTTAATCTGTGACGATGAGAGGGATATCGTAAATGCACTGAAAATTTATCTGAATGACGCTAATTATAGGCTGTATGAGGCATTTGACGGCAGGGAGGCGCTGAAAATCGTGGAGGAGCGCGACATCCATCTGGTGCTGATGGATATTATGATGCCTGAGATGGACGGCATAGAGGCCATGGTGAAGATACGGGAGCGGAGCAATGTGCCCGTGATTCTGCTGACGGCCAAGTCCGAGGATGCCGACAAGATTTTAGGGCTGACGGTGGGGGCCGACGACTACATCACGAAGCCCTTTAATCCGGTGGAGGTGTCCGCCAGGGTGAGGTCCCAGCTGCGCAGGTATATGCAGCTGGGGGCCGGAAATGTGCGCCAGGAGGTGCTGCGGTGCGGCGGCATCGAGCTGGATGACACGGAGAAAAAGGTGCTGCTGGACGGGGACGAGGTGGCGCTGACGCCTACGGAATATGAGATTTTAAAGCTGCTGATGCAGCATCCCGGGCGGGTCTTCTCTCCCAAGGAGATTTACCAGAAGATATGGAACGATCTGCCCTATGGCAGTGAGAATACAGTGGCGGTACATATCCGGCATATCCGGGAGAAGCTGGAAATCAATCCGGCGGAGCCCAGATATCTTAAGGTGGTGTGGGGGCAGGGCTACAAGTGCGAGAAGAAGTTCTAAGTCTGTAAGAGGGGGCATAGCCCACCTCTTTCGTACGCAGAGTAAGAACTTCTAGGATTGTATCTATTTTTTTGCGCTGAGGAGGTTTTTGCCGGGGTGGGCGATGGGGGATGAGGTGGGAGGTGGTTTTGAGGGAAGGGCAGGGTTATGAGTGAGATTATTCGGGAGGTTGAGATGGAGAGAGGCAGGATTGGAACGGGGAAAGAAATGGACAGGCGGAGAGCGGATGCGCAGGAAATGGATGAACAGAGAGCGGATGCGCAGGAAATGGAAAGGCAGAGAATGGATGGGGAAGCTTTGGAGGGGATGGTTGCGGATGAGTGGGCGATGGACGAGTGGGAGGTAAAAGGAGGACGGAAAAAAAGAGGGCGGGGGGAGGGCAGGTATCGGCTGACGGGTTCCCTTGGCGCGAAAATAGTTGCTTTTTTCCTGCTGGCTGTCTCTGCGCTGATAGGAATCGCGGCTTTGGCCGGGTGCATCTGCCTTGAAGCGAACGATTTTTATGGGAACAGCCTGACGGAGGTGCTTTGGAGGCAGCTCCAGGGGCTTGCGTCCAGTGCGATATATGAGATAGCAGGGTATATCGAACAGGGAGATATAAGGGGTGCGAAAACGTTCTGCGAGGGCAGAAATATTGATGTGGAATTGATTCTGGAGAACACGATAGAAGAAGAGTCTGTTCTTTGGAGTACATGGGACGGCTATGATACTCCGTATATATCTGAAATGTATATTCAGTTCGATTTGCCGGACAGTGTATGGCTGGACGGCTACAAGCTGCAGGAAGATGAGCCGTACCTGATCCGGGTTTACGTGGATCCGAGTTTCCTGATAGATGATGATTTTCAGAGAACAACGGAAGTGGTCACAAAGGCCTATGATATCCGGTATATGCTGATATGGGCTGCAGTAGGGGGGATTGTCCTGTGCATTTTTCTGTTCGTGTTTCTGATGTGCGGCGCGGGACATCAGAACGGACGGGATGGCATCGTGCCCGGTGTGCTGGCATCGATTCACTTTGACGTGCTGACTTTTTTGTTCGCAATGATTGCCGTAGTGCCGAGCTTTATCGGGCTGAACGTACTCCGGTACGGCAACGATATGGCGCAGATTGCCCTGTTGGTTATCGGGGGAACTCTGCTGGTGGTCTGGGGAACGCTGTACTGTATGGAATTCGCGACGCGATTAAAGCGTGGGAATTGTTTCCGGTACACTCTGATTTATGCGGTGCTGCGAGGATGCTTCAGGTTGTGCTGGTTCCTGGGGCGGGGCATTGCGGCGATGCTGCGGGGGATTCCGCTGGTCCTGACGGTAGTGGTTGCCTATCTGGGGCTGTGCATCCTTGAATTTCTCGGTGTCATTGTGTTTATCCGGGAGAGCGCCGGCGTTTTCCTCTGGGCCATGGAGAAAGTGGCGCTGTTTCCCGTTATCATGTATATCGCGCTGGCCTGCAGGACGCTCCTGAAAGCAGGGCGCGCCCTGGCGGAGGGACAGGGGGACTACAAGGTGGACACTTCCCGGATGTTGGGCGAATTCAAGGAGCATGGGGAAAACCTGAACAGTCTGGGACAGGGGATTTCCAAGGCCGTGGCGGAGAGGCTGAGGAGCGAGCGCCTGAAGACGGAGCTGATCACCAATGTGTCTCATGATTTGAAGACACCATTGACTTCCATTATCAATTACGCGGATTTGATTTGTGAGGAGAGCATGGGCGGAGGACTTTCTGCGGCCAGGGAGGCTGCCAGGAGTGCGAAAGAGACATTTGAAGAGGCCCGCGGCGGAGTAATGGCAGGAAACCTGGGGGAGACAGAGAAAAGCCATGCCGCGCCTGCCGGGGGCGGCGCCGGGATTGTGGATGGAAGCCCTTTGGACAGGAGAGGCGGCAGCGATGTTTTTGCCGGGGACGGCATCGGAGACGGGAGTGCCCATACGGAACAGGGAAGAGGGATAACAGCCAATCCCCATGCGGATGTGTCCAGGATCGCGGAGTATGCGCAGGTGCTTCTCAGACAGTCCAGGCGGCTCAAGAAGCTGCTGGAGGATTTGCTGGAGGCCTCCAAGGCCACCACGGGAAATCTGGAGGTGAGTCTGGAACCCTGCGAGGTGGGGGTGCTTCTCTCCCAGGCGGTTGGGGAGTATCAGCAGAGGATGGAGGAAAAGCAGCTGGACCTGATTATCCGGCAGCCGGATGAAATCGGCAGAATCATGGCGGATGGCAGGCATCTGTGGAGGGTGTTCGATAATCTGCTGAATAATATCTGCAAATACGCTCAGGAAAGGTCTCGTGTCTATCTGAGCGTGGAGGAGCGGGACGGGTATGTGCGGATTATTTTCCGGAACATGTCCAAATATCCGCTGGACATCTCCGCGGAGGAGCTGGAGGAACGGTTCGTGCGTGGGGATAAGTCCCGGCATATGGAAGGGAACGGCCTGGGGCTGTCCATTGCGAAAAGCCTTGTGGAGCTGCAGGACGGGGAGATGGAGATTACCATTGACGGCGATTTGTTCAAAGTGACGCTGCGTTTTGCCGTGACTTGACAGGAAATTACTTGAAAGAGGGCTTGTTTCCGGACGGATATGTGGTAAAATAGAAATCAAGGAAATTTAATCTGTTGAGCAGTATAAATTTCATATGACGGAAAGGTTGGTGCAGTACTATGGGAAAAGCAAAGGTCTATTTTACCAGAGAAATCACTCCTGAGGCGATGGTACGGATGTATGAGGCCATGGGCGTGGAACTGCCGGGAAAGGTGGCAGTCAAGCTTCACTCAGGCGAAGTGGGGAACCAGAATTTCCTACGGCCGGATTTCATGAAGCCCGCGGTGGACCGCGTAAAGGGAACCATCGTGGAGTGCAATACGGCCTATGAGGGGGCGCGCAATACCACGGAGGCCCATAAGGAAACCATGAAGCTCCACGGCTGGACGGACATCGGCCCGGTGGATATCCTGGACGAGGACGGAGAGCTGGAGCTGGCCATACCGGAGGGCCTGAAAATCAAGAAGAATTTCGTGGGCGGGCATATGAGGAACTATGACTCCATGCTGGTGCTGTCCCATTTCAAGGGACATCCCATGGGCGGCTTTGGCGGGGCCCTGAAGAATATCTCCATCGGCCTGGCTTCCTCCCATGGCAAGGCCTATATCCACGGCGTGGGAGACGTGGAGAATTTCTGGAATTCCGACCATGACTCTTTCCTGGAATCCATGGCGGACGCCGGCAAATCCATCGTGGACTACTTCGGAGACAAAATTGTCTTCATCAACGTGATGAAGAACATGTCCGTGGACTGCGACTGCTGTGCCGTGGCGGAAGACCCTGCCATGGGGGACATCGGCATTCTGGCAGGCACGGATCCCGTGGCGCTGGACCAGGCCTGCCTTGACCTGGTGTATGCTTCCGACGACCCCGGCAGAGACCATCTGCTGGAGCGCATCGAGTCCAGGAACGGCGTGCATACCGTGGAGGCTGCCGCTAAGCTGGGCATCGGCAGCAGGGAGTATGAGCTGGTGGAGATGTAGGGGCCCGGGCATGGCCGGGCTTATGGCAAAGGAATGGATTCGCCTGAAAGGGTGGAAACCGCATATGGGCAGCGCTTTCATCTTGACGGTTTCAGGAATCAGTCTTACAGAGACTGACTATATCAAGGAATGACTGCTCCCGCAGCTGAAAGGCGTTTGTGGAACCGGTACTATGAGAGGAGGCGGCTGGCCGCCTCCTTTTGCTCTGTTTTCCGATACGGAATCACGTCCATTTGGCGGAGGACATGTATTTTTCCTCGCAGTACTTGCAGCGGTACACTTCCGTTTTCGCATCCGCCAGGCAGAAGATATGGGGCAGCTCCTGCTCGATGGAGGTGATGCATCTGGGGTTGTGGCACCGGATCACGTTCTTTATCTGCCTGGGCAGTGTCAGCACTTTTTTCTCCACGATTTCCCCATTCTTGATGACATTGACTGTGATGTTGTGGTCAATGAATGCCAGCACGTCCAGATCCAGCATGTCGATATCGCATTCCACTTTCAGGATATCTTTCTTGTCCATTTTGTTGCTCCGGGCGTTCTTGATGATGGCCACAGTGCAGTCCAGCTTGTCCAGCTGGAGATGTTCATAGATTTCCAGGCTCTTCCCGGCCTTGATGTGGTCCAGCACGAAGCCCTCCTCGATTTTTCCTACATTTAACATATGTCGATCCTTTCCCGATTTTTTTCAAATTTGAATGCCGATTTCCTGCGGGCATTTGTCCGCCGGCATTATACCTGGATTTCCAGCAGTGTCAGAATCAGGGCCATCCGCACGTAGACCCCGTACTTGGCCTGTCTGAAATAGGCTGCCCTTGGGTCAGAGTCCACTTCCACGGAGATCTCGTTGACCCTGGGGAGGGGATGGAGCACCAGCATGTCCTTTTTGGCCAGTGCCATTTTGTCGGAGTTCAGGATATAGAAATCCTTTAATCTCACGTAATCCTCTTCGTTGAAGAAACGCTCTTTCTGAACCCTGGTCATGTACAGGAGATCCAGCCGGGGCATCACATTCTCCAGGCGGATGACCTCTTCATAGGGAATTCCGTTTGCCTTGAGCATCTCAGTGATATAGTCCGGCACCCGCAGCTCTTCCGGGGAGATGAAGACAAATCGGATATCGTCATAGCGCACCAGCGCATTGATTAGGGAATGGACGGTGCGGCCGAACTTCAGGTCCCCGCACAGGCCTATGGTGAAGCCGCCCAGAGATCCTTTGAGGCTGCGGATGGTGAGGAGGTCCGTCAGGGTCTGGGTGGGATGCTGGTGCCCGCCGTCGCCCGCGTTTATGACAGGGATGTCGGATTTCTCCGCGGCCACCATGGGAGCGCCCTCCTTGGGGTGCCGCATGGCGCAGATGTCCGCGTAGCAGGAGATGATGCGGATGGTGTCGGACACGCTCTCGCCCTTGGAGGCGGAGGAGGAGGCCGCGTCGGAGAAGCCGATGACGCGCCCGCCCAGCCTGGTCATGGCGGATTCGAAGCTTAAGCGAGTGCGCGTGCTGGGTTCATAGAAGCAGGTGGCAAGAATCCGGCCGTCGCAGGCATGGGCGTATTTATCGGGATATCGTTCGATATCATTTGCCAGGTCGAAGAGCCTGTCCAGCTCGTTCGCGGTGAAGTCCAGAGGACTCATCAGATGTCTCATAAAGGTAACCTCTTTTCCGCGCTGCCGTTTCAGAACAATGTCTTCTTGAATTGAAGTCTGCATTGGTATTTCGGGAGGGAGGGCAGCGCTGGCATATGGCCGTCCCGAAAAAGGAGTCGAAGAGTTTGGCCTCTTCGACTCCTGATTATGACTGATGGGATAATAAATCCTCAACCGCCTTGCGTCTGGGAGCGGCGGGAGATTCTGCGGGATATCCAATGGGAATGAGAGCCGCCAGCTCCCTGTCCTCGGGGAGATCAAGCAGCTTCGCCGCCTCTTCTTCATCGAACAATCCCATGATAACAGTGCCGAGGCCCTGCTCGTGCGCGGCCAGGCAAAATGCCTCTCCGGCAGCTCCGGCATCATACATCTGCCATCTGTCGCCCTTGGGTGTGGAGAAAGAACCGTCCCGCTCATAGCCGCTGCGTCCCTTGATGATGGTGACGGCTATGACCATAGGCGCGCTCTCCATGATTTTCCCATTGCCGGGGAAAATAGCGGTACACTTTGCCAGTGCGGCCTTTTTCTCGCCCTCCACCGCGATGTAGCGGACAATCTGCGTATGCTTCCAGCTGGGGGCGTAGGACGCTGTCTCGACAACCTGTGCCAGCAGCTCGTGGGAGACAGGCTGATCGGTGAATTTACGGATGCTTCTGCGGCCTCTGATACATTCGTTTGCTGTCATGTGTGAACCTCCTTCGATTTTTTCCATGATACCATGTCCGGGGACGAGTTTCAAGTTTTACGGTTGTATTTTCTGAAAAAATAATCTATACTAGGGGAAACAGGAAAGGACGGTATGCGGTATGGAATATGTGGAAAGAAAGAGATGGGTGTTTTTCGGGCTTCCTTTTACCTTTACGAAATATATGATCAAGGAGGATATGATTACGGTGGCGGAGGGGTTCTTTAAGACCGTGGAGAACGACTGCTATATGTACAAAGTGCAGGATGTGACCCACAGCGCCAGCCTGGGGGAGAAGCTGTTCGGGCTGGGGACGGTGATATGCTATACCGGTGACACCACCCATCCCCAGCTGGTGCTGCAGCATATCAAACACTCCAGGGAAATCAAGGATTTCATCCTGAGGGAATCCGAGGAGGCCAGGATCAAGAGGCGCACGGTGAACATGCTGGACATCGGGCCGGACGGCGTGGACGATATGGATGACTAGTGAGCGGGAGGAAATGGCGGCGCGGGTCATGCTTGCCCGGATTCCCCGGTTTTGCCGCAGGAGAGCAGACGCTCGAACAGGAGCCCCGCGCAGAACCAGTAGGGGGCGAAGTCCAGGCGGATGACGCGCCCTATGTTCCAGCGGCTGCGGTGATAGTCCCAGGGGCAGGATTTGCGTCTGGAGAGCAGGCGACCGGTGAGGTATTCTATGGAGAAAATCAGTCCTGTGTAGGTAAGGCCCCGGGTCAGGGCGGATTTCCCCCGGAGCAGGCGGCTGACAGGGGACAGGATGGCGGCGCTGCCGTAGATGGGGAACATCCAGAGGGAGGTGTGCCCCTTTAGCGTCATGTCCCGGCGGCGCAGGGAGTCCATGGATGTGAAGAGGATTTCCAGGCACCAGCCGGTGAGGCCGCATTTCAGGAAGTTTTTCAGGAAACGTGTCAGGCATTGTGTCATAGGGAGGCTCCTTTTGGGGGTATTGTGGGCAGTCCCGGGGGTGAATGGGACTGTCGGTATCAGTATGGCACGGAAGGGAGAAAAATATTCCTGGAATATTTTCAGGACAGGGCTGGCATGGCAGTTTTTTGCAATCTGGAGTATATATCACAAAATGGCAATAGCTAGCATCTGGCCAAATGAGCCGGAAGCGACAGGGGAACGAGCCGGGAGAAGGCTGAAAGGACAGAGGAAAATGGGAGAAGGGATAGGAGAGAAGATACGGGCGGAATTGTGGGAACTACAGGATGAGGGCTACAGGGATTTCCATGCCAGGCTGATTCCCACAGTGCCGCCGGAGACGATTATCGGGGCGCGCACCCCGCAGGTGCGGAAACTTGCGAAGAAATGGGCGAAAGACCCCCAGATTGGGGAATTCCTGGCGCAGCTCCCCCATACATACTATGACGAAAACAATGTACACGCCTTTGTAGTCGAACAGTTCCGGGACTATGGGGAATGCCTGGAGCAGACGGAACGCTTCCTGCCCTACATCGACAACTGGGCCACCTGCGACATGATGGCTCCCAAGGTCTTCGCCAGGCATACGGAGGAGCTCCTGGAGCCGGTGCGCCGGTGGATTGCCTCCGCGGATACCTATACCGTCCGCTTCGGAGTGGGGATGCTGATGCGTTTCTATCTGGACGAAGCATTCCGGCCCCAGTACCCGGAATGGGTGGCGGGAATCGTCTCAGAGGAATACTACATCAATATGATGCGGGCATGGTATTTTGCCACGGCCCTGGCGAAGCAGTATGAGACCATCGTACCCTTTCTTGAGAAGAAGCGCCTGGATGCCTGGACGCACAACAAGGCCATCCAGAAAGCCTGCGAGAGCAACCGGGTGACGGCGGAGAGGAAACTCTACTTGAGGGGGCTGAAAGTGTGAGCGGCATGAAAGGAGCGGAAGGATTTGACATAGATGCCCCCTGGCTCTATGACGAATTGAAGAATTATGTAAAACCGCATCATTCGGTTGCGGTAGTTGCATTTTCGTTCCGGGGTAACCGTGTAAAGTCTTTGTCGGATTGGGACGCATTGTATGGCAGACTGAATGGTAAGTTTTACGGCGGAATCGTCGGTGGATTTGTCTCTTACGGTATCCCGGAGGATAAAATCACAAAGGCAGACGAGGCCGGTTAGGCTTTGTGCCGGAGGGACAGAAGCCGGAGTCCGGTGAGGAAAGCTGAAGAAGCTGAATCCGGCGCTGGGTCAGAGAGAGGACAGGTGGCAGATGAAGTATGCGGAAGCGCTTGACTTTATGGAGCAGATAGGGAAGTATGGCATTGTGCCCGGCCTGGAGGGCATCCGGGAGCTTTGCAGGCGGCTGGGGGATCCTCAGAGGGAGCTTCGGTTCGTCCATGTGGCGGGCACCAACGGCAAGGGATCCGTGTGCGCTTATATGTCCGCTGTGCTGCAGTGCGGCGGATACCGGGTGGGGAAGTATACTTCGCCTGCCGTGCTGGACTGGCGGGAGGAGATTCAGGTAAACGGAAGCTACATCGCCAAAGCGGCGGTGGGGCGGTATATGGAGCAGCTCAAGGCAGTGTGCGGCGAAATGGCGGCGGAAGGGCGGCCGCATCCTACGCCCTTTGAGGTGAAGACCGCCATGGCATTTTTGTATTTTCGGGACAAAAAATGCGATATCGTGGTGATGGAGACGGGGATGGGCGGGCTGTTAGATGCCACTAACATGGTGGAGGACACCTGCGTGGCCGTGTTGACTTCTGTCAGCATGGATCACATGGGATTTCTGGGGAAGACGCTGCCGGAGATTGCGGCGCAGAAGGCCGGAATCATCAAGAGGGGCTGTCATGTGGTGACGGCAGTGCAGGAGCCGGAGGTGATGGAGGTGCTTGCGGGTCGGGCGGCGGCCCTGGGCTGTCCCCTGACCGTGGCCGATGCGAGGGCAGCGGAGCATGTGCGCTTTGGCCTGGAAAAGCAGCGGTTCGATTACGGCGGGCTGAAAAAGCTGGAAATCACTTTGGCGGGACAGTGCCAGATTGAGAATGCAGTGACGGCGCTGGAAGGATTGCGGGCGTTGGGGATTGGAGCTTTGGGGGGCGCAGAGCCGGGAGCCGGGGCCTTGGAGAGCCGGGAGCCGGAAGCCGGGTGCTTGGAGAGCCGGGAGCCAGGGATTGGGGCTGCGGATGGCAGGGCTCCTGAGGATGAAGAGCCAGGAGGCAGGATCCGTAAGCGGGAATTCCCTGTGACGGAGGAAAAACTACGGCAGGGTATGGCACAGGCAGCCTGGCCGGGGCGCTTTGCGGTGGCGGGGCGGAAACCCTGCTTCATTCTGGACGGGGCGCACAATGAGGACGCCGCCAGGAAGCTTGCCCAGTCCCTGGAACTTTATTTTTCCGGCCGGAGAATCCTTTATATCATGGGGATGCTGCGGGACAAGGAATATGGCAAGGTGATTGAACTGACCCACAGCCTGGCCGACCAAATCATCACGGTGACGCCGCCGGGGAACCCAAGGGCCATGCCGGCCTATGAGCTGGCCGCCGCGGTGGCGCAGGTGCATGAGAAGGTGACCGCGGCGGACAGCCTGGAGGAGGCGGTGGAGATGGCCCGTCTCCTGGCGGATAAGGAGGATGTCATCGTGGCTTTCGGCTCCCTGTCCTACCTGGGCAGGATGCTGGAGATTGTCGGAGGAGGGATTCCGACAGGGGAGCTTAGATGACTACATAGATGAGAGCATGTATGATATGGAGCCGGATGTGTATGAGGCGTCCAGTCGGCACTATTCCTATGCGATGACAGATGTGGTGAACCACGATGCCTCCTATGGGAAGATACTTGTGCCGGAGGACTCCTGTGACCATGTGCCGGTCCCGTTCCTCTCATTGGGCGTCTCCGAGGTGAATGTGCCTGCGCTGCGGCATTTTGAGGGAAGCCTGAGGGAATATCTCGCTGCGGGGGGCTACGATACGGTCTTGATATGCTATACAGAGTTCATGATAGGCGCGCATGACGATCCACAGTCGGCAAATTACAGGATGTTCACTTTTGAGTGAGAGGTTCTGTACTGCCGGGGATCGGCGCTGGGAGGGGTGGATAGAAATGATAGATGCGGATAAAATCAAAGAGGCGGTCCGCCTCCTGCTGGAGGGAATCGGGGAGGATCCTGACAGAGAGGGACTGGCCGAGACGCCGGACAGAGTGGCCAGGATGTACGGGGAGCTGTTCTCCGGCATGGATGCGGATCCGGCGGAACCGCTGTCCAGAGTATTTCACATAGCAAATAGAGGGAGCGGACGTTCTGCGGGAGACGCGGCTGTGGAAGGCGGCGCCCTTGCCGGGGATATGATCCTGGAGAAGGATATTTTCTTCCATTCCATGTGCGAGCACCATATACTGCCGTTTTACGGCAGGGCCCATATCGCCTATATCCCGGATGGCAGGGTGCTGGGCCTGAGCAAGCTGGCCAGGACGGTGGAAATCTACGCCAGGAGGCTCCAGATTCAGGAGCAGATGACAGGGCAGATCGCGGATGCCATGATGGAACGTCTCTCTCCCCGGGGCGTGATGGTGGTGCTGGAGGCGGAACATATGTGCATGACCATGCGGGGGGTGAAGAAGCCGGGCAGCAAGACCGTCACGGTGGCGGCCAGGGGGGTATTCCGGGAGGATGACGCTCTGCAGGAGCGGTTCTTTCGGATGCTGCGGATGTAGCAGACGGTTGGCGGCGGGGTGGGGGCTGCGCTGTCCGGCCGCTGCTGCCGGGCTTGACAGGATGTATGCGTGTAAGCGCAGCACGGGCCCGCTGGACGGACTGCCCTGCGCGGACTGCCCGGGCCGAACCGGCAGGACGTTGAGGGGCAGCCCGTGGCCTCTGAGTTCCGCGCGCCTGCCTGTGAGGGGCTCCCGGCCTGGGGCCATTGCCGCAGAGAAGAAAAAGTTTCCACCTGTGCGGTTGGATGCTCATTCGAGCATCCAATGGCCCATCTGCATTGCAATAGCTTGCATGCAGACAAGCCATTGGATTGCAACCGCACAGGTGAAAAAATTTCCGGGAAGGACTTTTACATCCTTCCCGGAAATTTTTTAGGCCTGCATATGCCGAATCTCGTTATAGATTAGGACTCAGAAGATTCTTCGGAGTCAGCGCCCTCTTCGGATTCGGGATTCTCTTCGGAACCAGTGCCCTCCTCGGAGCCAGCAGCATCAGAGGACTCGGGAGCCTCCTCGGAGCCAGCGGCATCGGAGGACTCGGGAGCCTCCTCGGAGCCAGCGGCATCGGAGGACTCGGGAGCCTCCTCGGAGCCGGCGGCATCAGAGGACTCAGGAGCTTCTTCGGAACTTGTGACCTCAGAGGATTCCTCGGACACAACAGAGGACTCCACGGTGCTCTCTGTGCTGCTTTCCGCGGAGGATTCTCCGCCGCTGGGATTGCCGCCGCAGGCGGTCATGGCAAGCGCCATTGCAGTTGCGATAAATGTTGTTACGATTCTCTTTTTCATAATCATATCTCTCCTTTTATTGATTTATGTCTAACGGCAGCCAGGTGCAATCTGCCGTAGCCACCTGTCTCAATGCCTGCCCGAAGAACCAGGGGCAGTGCGCTTATGTATCCCCCCTGTATTGTCCCATTATACTCATTATCGGGTGGATATAGCAAGTGCCAGAATGCCGAATTTCTCGCTCTGTCCGGGTTTTGTGGTCATCAAAATTAAGCCCTGCCCCGGATTGGGGGAAGCTTTTTGACGGATAGCGGGAGAAGCAACGGGACAAAAATGTGCACTATGCCTATAAAATATTGGCGATTTCTTCGCATTTTGGGGGCAGAATCCGCTGTACAGGCCCGGAAAACCGCGGAATTTCCCTGTGTATGTCAGGGACATCATGATTTCCTGTGGGTGAGGGATGGATTTATCTGCCCGCCCATGGTATAATTCTAGGCGTGCCCCGGATGATACATCTTTGGCGGGGAGAGAGGGATTTTTATGCGGTACAGGTATTGCCCGAAAATGCCGGGGCATAAATTGAAATTTGGATAAAGGAAAGGCGGACAATAGCTTGAAAATCGGAAACAGGGAATTTCAGACCAAAGGACATACATACGTGATGGGAATCCTGAACGTGACCCCGGATTCCTTCTCGGACGGAGGGAAGTGGAACGACAGAGACAGGGCCCTGCGGCATGTGGAGGAGATGCTGGAGGAGGGGGCGGACATCATCGACATCGGCGGCGAGTCCACCCGGCCCGGCTACACGCTTCTGCCGGAGCATGAGGAAATCGAGAGGGTGGTTCCTGTAATCGAGGCTGTGAAGGCTGCTTTCGATGTGCCGGTGTCCCTGGATACCTACAAAGCCCGGGTGGCGTCGGCGGGAATCGCGGCCGGGGCAGACCTGATCAATGATGTCTGGGGATTGAAATATGATAGCTGGTCCCGCAATGGAGCGGACGCGCCGGACAACGGGGCGGGCGGCCAGGGGGGCAGCACAATGGCGCAGGTCATCGGAGAGAGCGGGCTGCCCTGCTGTCTGATGCACAATAGAAGAAATACAAATTATCGGGATTTCGTCCATGACGTCATCGGAGATTTGGAGGGGACTTTGCGGCTGGCGGAACAGGCCGGCATCGGCAGGGAGAGGATTATCTTAGACCCCGGCGTGGGATTCGCCAAAAGTTATGAGCAGAATCTGGAAATCATCCGCCGCATGGGGGAACTGGGGACGCTGGGCTGTCCGCTGCTGCTGGGCTGCAGCCGGAAGTCCGTGATAGGGCTGACCTTGGATCTGCCTGCGGATCAGAGGCTGGAGGGGACATTGGTGACCACCGTGGCCGGGGTCCTGCAGGGAGCCATGTTCGTAAGGGTGCATGACGTCAGGGAAAATGTGCGGGCCGTGCGGATGGCGGAGGCGATTTTTGCGGAATAACGAAATAAGTTCATGCCTGCCGATGCAGGCGGACAGGAGGAGAAATGTATTCGGAATGGGCAAAGGACGAGATACGCATTGAAGGCCTGGAAGTATTCGCGCACCACGGGGTATACGCCGAGGAAACGCAGAACGGACAGGTTTTCTATGTAAATACGACATTATATACAGATGTAAGCCAGGCGGGAAGAACGGACGATTTAGAACGAACCGTAAACTATGGAACGGTCTGCCGTTTTATCACCGACTGGATGCAGGAGAACACCTGCCTGTTGCTGGAAGCGGTGGCGGAGAAGATGGCGGCAGCGATTCTGCTGGAGTACAAAAGCCTGTCCGCCATAGAACTGGAAATCCAGAAGCCCCACGCGCCCATCCCGCTGCCCTTTGGGAACGTCTCCGTGAAAGTCCACAGAAGCTGGCACAAAGCGTACATCGCGGTGGGATCCAACCTGGGAAACCGGGAAGAGCATATCGCAGGCGCAGTGCGGGCCCTGAAAGAGCATTCCCTCATGATTCTGAAGAAGACCTCTGAACTGCTTGTCACCAAGCCTTACGGCGGCGTGGAGCAGGAAGACTTCCTGAATGGTGTTCTGGAAATCGAGACGCTCCTTGGCCCGGAACAGCTGCTGGATGCCCTTCATGAAATCGAGAATGCGGCCCGGCGCGAAAGGACAGTGCGGTGGGGCCCCAGGACGCTGGACTTGGACATTCTGTTTTACGACAGGCTCTGTTACGACAGCGACGATTTGAAGATACCCCATGTGGACTTGGAAAACAGGACATTCGTCCTGAAGCCCATGGCAGAAATGGAACCGTATTTCCGCCACCCCATAAGCGGAAAAACAATGACAGGGCTTTTGCGGGAATTGGAAGAGAGGGAGGTAATCCTTTAGGGATGCGTTTCCCCGGGATTTCCGGGTACAGGGGTTGGCATACCTGATAAAAACGAGTACATACAGGAATGCGACAATATCCTGATCGCCTCCCCAATCTATTTTTCCGAGCTGACCGGAAGGTTGCTGGATGTGGGAAGCAGGCTCCAGACATACTTCTGCGCCAGATTTTTCAGAAAAGGGGAACCAATCTTAAAACCGAAAAAAGGCGCAGTCATACTGGTCGGCGGCGGGGATGGCCACATGGAGAAAGCCTATGGCACAGCATGCACCCTGCTGCACCATATGAACTGCCGCCAGATCCACGAACCGGTATATAGCCACAACACCAACGAAAGACCCGCAGTCGAGGACGAAAGCGCGCTTTCGGGCCTGGACAGCATTCTGGATTTTTTCCACCTGTGCGGTTAAAATCTGCAGTCCACTAAAATCTGCTCCTTGTATTTCTGATATAAATATATTGCCGGATCAGAACGCTGCTATCATGCCTGACATGGACGCAACCGCTCAGAAATAACTTTTTCAGAGCCATTTCTGGTTCCAATCAATTATGGAGCAATTTGCAGAAATTGTTAAAATTTTGACAATATCTAAGAAGATTCGAGGTGAATTCACATGATGAAACATATCCGAGATAACGACTCAGTACAGTTGCCACAAACTGTTAGCGGATTGTGCTGAGGAGAAAGAAGACTGCTGACAGTCGCAGCTGTACTGCCTCAATGGAAACCATGACATGTGAGAAGGAGGACAGCTATGCGCTATATGAAGGAAATATTAAAAAAGAACAGAAATTGGGTACTTGTATACCTGGCTTTGGGGCTGGCCAGCGCGTTTCTGGCAAACTACAAGGCCGACTATTTTCAGAAGATCGTAGATGGTCTGACAGACAGGACGATAACATTTCATGGAATCCTGCTCTACGGCCTTGTCCTGATCGTGAGCTACGGCATGAACTATCTGGACAACTATCCGGACGCGAAGCTGGGAAACGAAATCTACCTGGATTTCAAATTGTTGGCATTGCGGAAAATCGGCAGGATGGACTATTCGGAATACCAGAGACTTGGAACCGGGAAACTGATACAGCAGATTGAAAACGGAGCCGATGCGGGAAAAGGCGTCCTCTATGGCTTTTGGTTCAGCGTGGTCAGGAACCTGGTTCCCACGATTCTGTTCAGCCTGTACTTTATCTGGAAGATAGACAGGAACATCACCTGTTTCCTCATGGCGGGATACCTCATCGTATTCCTGGTGACCAACCTGCTGCTGAAGGGTCTGTACCAGATAAAGGAGAACATCCTGACCAATGAGGAGGAACTGAACCATTTTCTCGTGCGGGGATTCATGGAAATGCCACTTTTCCGCATGAAGCGGCAGTTTCCGGGCGAAATCGGGAAAGCGTCCAAAGCCAAGCGCATCATCGTAGCGTCAAAGGTAAAAATGACCATGATACATGAAGCGTTTTTCACCATATTTGCGGTGCTGGTGGCCTGCCTGGACGTAGGAATCCTGGCCTATGCGTGGAAAAACAGCCACTTGTCCGTTGGGTCCGTGGTGGCGCTGATCACGCTGATTGACAATGCGTATACGCCTATCGCCATATTCAACGTCATTTATGTGCAGTACAAACTGAACAAAACGGCCTGGCAGCGCTTCGAGGGGCTGTTGGATCTGAAGGAGGACGGACAGCTTCAGGAGGGCATCTCGTTCCAGGGGCTTTCCAGGGAGATTCGTGTGGAGGATCTGTCCTATTCCTATGAAACATCTTCTGAAAGGATGCATTTTAACGATAAAAAACAAACTGTAAACAGAAAAACACTCCGGTCTGTGAGCCTGTCGATTCGAAAAGGGGAAAAAGTGGCATTTGTGGGAGAGTCGGGCTCCGGAAAATCCACGCTGGCGAAAATCCTGATTGGACTGCTCAAGTATGAGGAGGGAACCGTACTGCTGGATGAAGAGCCGCTGAAAACGCTTTCCCTGGAATCGCTGTATGAAAAAGTATCCTATCTGTCCCAGGACGCGCCCATATTTGACGGCACAATCCGGGAAAATCTGATATTTGACAGAGAAGTCCCGGAGGAAGACATCCGCGTGAGCCTGGAGGCGGCACAGCTGCTGCCCTTGCTTGCCACATTGGAGCAGGGACTGGACACCAGAGTCGGCGAAAAAGGCGCATGCCTGTCCGGCGGAGAAAAGCAGCGGCTGGCACTGGCCAGGCTCATGCTCGACCGTTCCGAGATCGTCGTCCTGGACGAGGCCACATCGGCATTGGACAATGTCACGGAACGCGCCGTCATGAAGAACGTCCTGGAGCGGGTGGCCCATGCCACGGTAATCGCCATCGCCCACCGCCTGTCCTCCATCAGCGGATTCGACCGGATTTATGTATTCCGGGAGGGCAGAATCGTGGGGGACGGGACTTTTGAGGAGCTGCTGGCAGACAACAGCTATTTCCGGGAATTGTACCGGAAAGAAAAGGAGAGAGCCGGGGAATGCTCCTAATGACATGCGCGGCGTCCGGGAACTGCGCGGGGAATGAATATACGCTTATACGGTATCCGGGGGAAGGGGCGGAAGGAGCCTCCCGGCGAAGCCGGCGCAAAGTCCCGTAAAAAGCCCTGTGACTATCCCGCTCAGGATAAGGAAAGGCAGGTAGGCCGCCACCCTGGCGGTTCTGGTAATCGCGAAAGCCACGGCCAGCTGGCCCAGATTGTGGGTCAGCCCGCCCATGGCCCCTGTGAGGAAGATAAGTTTTTTCTGTAGAACTTTCATCACCAGCGCCATGACGCACAGGCTGCACAGCCCGCCCGTCAGGCTATAGAGCAGGGACAGGGCCTGCCCGAACAAAAAAGCGGACAGCAGTATCCTGGAGACCAGCACCACAAGGGCGTCCCTGGCGGAGAACTGCCGCAGCAGAATCAAAGTGACGATATTGGCCAGCCCCAGCTTGATGCCCGGAATGGGCACCAGGGGCGGGATGGCGCTCTCTGCGGCAAAGATGGCCAGGGACAGGGTGGTGAAGAGGGCCAAAAGCGTAGTCTTTCTGACGGACATGGGGAAGCTCCTTTCTAGTAAGTGACCGCATCCGGCGCTGCAGCGTTTCCCGGGGAATCAGACACAGGCCGCAGCCGGATTACCAGCCGGTTGGGCAGGCATGTGATGGGCAGCCTGGAATCGCTGATGAAGCCCTGGTGGACGCAGAGCTTGTCAGGGCAGTCCGCGGAGATGATGGCAATGCTGCCGGGGCGGACTTCGATTTCGTTGACGCAGCCGTTTTCGCCCTCTACCGTAAAGGTATCCGGCTCATGGATATCGTCCAGCAGAATAGTTCTTATCAATATACCGTTCTGAAAAATGTCCGCGGCACAGCTTGTTTCTTCTTTCTCAGCCAGCAGAAAGAACAGGCTTGCTGCCGACAGGAGCAGAAGGAACGCTGCGATTGCGATAGCGGGTTTTTGACAGGCTGTGTTTTTTTTCATGGGAATGGCCTTTCTGTCAATAGACATCAATAGGGTACGCCGCAGGGCTGCCTTTAGTATAGCAAAAAGGAATGGGAAAATGAAGCTTTTTTTCAGGACAGCGATATGCTGTATTATAATGACGGTAATCCTCTGCTGCGGCTGCGGGGATGCCGGCCCGGGGGAGAGGACGGACAGAGCCGGGCAGAACACCGCCTCCTGGCAGTACATGGATACCGCCATGGGAACGGTAGTGCAGCAGACGATTTATGCAAAGGATCAGGAGACTGCGGAGGATTTTTCCCGGCAGGCCTTTGATTTGCTGTCGCGGCTGGAGAGCGAGGAGATTTCCTGGCGGCTGGACACTTCTGAGGTGTACCGCGCCAATGTGTCCGCGGGGAGCGGGGAAGGCTTTGGCCTTTCGGAAGATCTGTCCGGGCTTTTAGAGGCCTGCAAAGAGCTGTGGGAGCGTTCGGACGGGGCATTCGACGCCACGCTGGGGGCGGTGACGCGCCTGTGGAACATTGACAGCTGGGCAGTGGAAGAGGATACGGAAGAGTTCGCGCCGCCTGCGGAGGGGGAGCTGGAGCGGGCCCTGAGCACATGCGGCAGCCAAAGGATGCGGCTCGTATGGGAGGAGCCTGGGGAAAGCGGCCCGAAATTGGGAACCGATTCTGTGACAGAAGGCGATTCGGCTGCCGCGGCATCTGCCTCCTTGCAGGAGGGGAACGGGCAGGCGGGAAGATGCCGTCTCTATCTGCCGGAAGGGATGCAGCTTGACCTGGGCGCTGTGGGAAAAGGATTCGCCATGGAGAGGCTTTTGGGTCTGCTGGAGGATTCTTCTGACGTGACCGCGGCGGTGATATCCCTGGGCGGCAGCATCCTGACCTATGGGAGTAAGCCGGACGGGGGACCGTGGCGGGTGGGGATCGTCGATCCTTTCGACACGTCAGGCAGCGTCGGCACATTGACCCTGGAGGGGCAGTGGTGCGTTTCCACTTCAGGGGATTATGAGCGGTATGTGGAGGCGGACGGCGTGCGGTACCACCATATCCTGGACCCGAAGACCGGTATGCCCGCTGTCAGCGACGTGCGGGGCGTGACCATACTGATGAAGGACGGCCTGCTCAGCGACGGCCTGTCCACGGCCTGCTATATTCTCGGGCCGGAGAAAGGGATGGACCTGGCCGGGCAATACGGGGCAGAGGCGCTGTTCGTCATGGCCGACGGCAGGATAGAGATGTCGGAGGGGATGGAAGTGTATTTTACGGAAAATGAGAACAGGAGATAATACAGACTTATGGCAATCATAAAATTTATTGATTTTACTTATAAAAAGGGTTATAGTATAATAGCATAGTAAATGAAAACAATAGAATCCATACTTTGCGGGGATTCTATTTTCATGAATGAAATCCTGCCGCCTGGCGGCGGGGAATGGAGGAGAACTATGGTCAAGGCAATTGTAGGAGCCAACTGGGGCGATGAAGGAAAGGGCAAGATTACGGACATGATGGCGCAGGAGGCGGATATCGTAGTGCGGTTCCAGGGCGGCGCCAACGCGGGGCACACCATCGTGAACGATTACGGAAAATTCGCGCTGCACACGCTTCCCTCGGGGGTATTTTACAGCCATATCACAAATATCATAGGCAATGGAGTAGCGCTGAACATCCCGCTGCTGTTCAGGGAAGTGCAGTCTCTGGTGGAGAGGAATGTGCCCAGCCCGAAGCTTCTGGTATCCGACAGGGCGCAGATTGTGATGCCGTATCATATCCTGCTGGATCAGTATGAGGAAGAGCGCCTGGGAGGAAAGTCTTTCGGCTCCACGAAATCCGGCATTGCACCCTTTTATTCCGACAAATATGCCAAAATCGGCTTTCAGGTAAGTGAGCTTTTCGACGAGGAAATACTGGAGGAGAAGACACAGCGTGTCTGTGAGATGAAGAATGTGCTCTTTGAACATCTTTACCATAAGCCTGTAATCAACCCGGAAGAGCTTCTGGAGACGCTTCACGGATACAGGGATATGGTGGCTCCTTTTGTGGGCGATGTATCCGCCTTTTTGGACAGAGCACTGAAAGAGGGCAGGACAGTGCTGCTGGAGGGACAGCTGGGCACATTAAAGGATCCGGATCACGGCATCTACCCCATGGTGACATCTTCTTCCACGCTGGCGGCTTTCGGCGCTATCGGGGCAGGGCTGCCTCCCTATGAAATCAAGCAGATCGTGACGGTCTGCAAGGCATATTCTTCCGCGGTAGGCGCGGGGGCGTTTGTGTCGGAGCTGTTCGGCGACGAGGCGGAGGAGCTGCGCCGCAGGGGCGGAGACGGCGGGGAGTACGGCGCCACTACCGGACGGCCCAGGCGCGTTGGCTGGTTCGACTGCGTGGCCTCCAGGTATGGATGCCGCCTGCAGGGGACTACGGACGTGGCCTTTACCGTGCTGGACGTGCTGGGCTATCTGGACGAGATTCCCGTGTGCGTGGGCTATGAGATTGACGGAGAGGTCACCACGGATTTCCCGGTGACCGGCAGGCTGTCCAAGGCAAAGCCCGTATTCAGGACCATGCCCGGATGGAAATGCGACATCAGGGGCATCCGCAACTATGAGGAACTGCCGGAGAACTGCCGGAATTATATCGAGTTCATCGAGGGACAGATCGGCTATCCCATCACCATGGTCAGCAACGGGCCGGGCAGAGAGGACATCATTTACAGAAAATCAGCGCTGTAGGCGCGGGCCTGACGCATGCGGCAATGCCGCGCAGGCGGGAGGAGAGATATGGTCGGGAATCTGGAGTATTTCAAGGTGTTCTACTATACGGCCAGGCTGGGAAGCGTCACGGGAGCGGCCAGTGAGCTTTCCATCTCTCAGCCCGCGGTGAGCCAGTCCCTGAAAGCGCTGGAGCGCAGCCTTGGGGTGGCGCTGTTCCAGCGGGCCCCAAAGGGTGTCCGGCTGACCGGGGAGGGACAGCTTCTGTACTCCTATGTGGCGAAAGGCTACGAGGAGATAGAGCGGGGAGTGGAGAAAGTGAAACAGATGCTGAATCTGGAGCTGGGGGAGGTGCACATCGGCGCCAGCGACATGACCCTGCGCTTCTATCTGCTGCCTTTTCTGGAGGAATTCCATGAGCGTTATCCGGGAATAAAGGTAATCGTGGCCAACGCGCCTACCCCGGAGACGCTGAAACTCCTGCGGGCGGGAGAAATCGATTTCGGCGTGGTCAGCACGCCCTTTGACCAGGGCGCGGACATCTGCGCGGAACCGGTCAGGGAGATAGAAGACGTGTTTGTAGCCGGGCGCAGGTTCATTTCCTATAAGAATAAGATGCTGGATCTGCAGGAGCTGGAGAAGCTGCCGCTGATTTATCTGGAGGGGAGCACCAGCACCAGGACCTACATGGACGCCTATCTGGCGGAGAACAATGTGGCGGTGCAGCCGGAGTTCGAGCTGTCCACCAGCGACATGATCGTGCAGTTCGCTTTGCGCAATCTGGGAATCGGCTGCGTGGTCAGGGACTTTGCCATGGAGGCCGTGGAGTCGGGGCGGCTGTTTGAGCTGCGGTTCAACAAAATGATACCCAAAAGACAGTTCTGCGTGGTCACCAGCCGGAAAGCGCCTCTGGGCGTGGCGGCGGGAAAGCTGTTGGAGATTATGCGGAATCAGAATAGGAGAACGAGGGATGATTCGTAATATTATATTTGATATCGGTAATGTGTTGACGGATTTTCGGTGGAAAGCATTCCTGGAGGACAAGGGATTTGACGAAAAAACCGTGGAGCGCATTGCGAAAGCTTCGGTGCAGACACCGCTCTGGAACGAAATAGACCGGGGAGTCTGGGACCTGGAGGAGCTGATGCAGGCTTTCATTGCCAGGGATCCTGAGATTGAGCCCCAGCTGCGCAGGGCCTACGACAATGTGGCCGGCATGGTGACAAAGCGGGACTATGCCATTCCCTGGATCCGGGAGCTGAAAGCAAAGGGCTATGGAGTATACTATCTGTCCAATTTCTCGGAGAAAGCCTATGCGGACTGCGCGGATGCCCTTGACTTTATGCCCTATATGGACGGCGGTATTCTGTCCTATCAGGAGAAAATCATCAAGCCTGACCCGGAGATCTACAGGCTGCTTCTGTCCAGGTATTCTCTGAAAGCGGAAGAAAGCGTGTTCCTTGACGATACCGCGGCAAACGTGGAGGCGGCCAGAGCGGTGGGGCTGTACGGTATCCGGTTTGAGACGAAAGAGCAGGCGGAAGAAGAGCTGCGGGGGCTTGGAGCGGATGTGTAATGGATTTCCCATACCTTTCCAAAGACATTGTTTCAGAGATGGGCAATCGGAACGGATAGCGGCCAAAGCCGGGTTATTGCAGACCTGGCTTTGGCCCGATTGGTTTTGGGAACATCAGCGTGGGTCCTGTCTCTCTCCCGATGCCTTGTCTGCCGCCGCCTTGTCTGCTGCTGCGGCCTCCGGTTTATCCGGGTCGCCGATAGTCTTTTTCCCGGTGAGCCTGCCGTACATCCAGGAATAGATCCAGATGACCAGCGGCAGGGCGAAAGTGCCGAACAGGCAGATCCGGAACCAACCGGCGGACTGGCTGCTGTCCGCGATGGCGGCCACAAGGGTGACGACATACAGGAGAATCAGCAGCGCCACGCCGACGATGGCGACAATCTGCCTTGAGTTCCTTTTTCTTTTTGGCGCATTCGGTTTCGTTTCTTTCATGGCTTCCTCGTTTCTGTTGTCTCCCCGCACGGATGGGCGCGGCGCGAGGGATGTGGATAGGATGATTGTAGCATGTTTGCTCCTGGTTGGCAACAGGTCGGACTCCAAATTGCGCATAACGCAAAAATCCCGGGCCTGCACCTGCGCGAAGCCCGGAATAAAGGGGAGGATTCAGGTTCTGTCACGCAGAGGCGAACCGCTGCGCCACAGAACCTAAGTATTATTTTATCTTCGGTACGATCAAAGGAGGGGGTTCCCTGACATTCAATAGTGTGACCCTAAATCCGGTATTTATACACGCTCAGGGAAATTTTTGAAAATTTTTTTATTGTGTTAAAACATATTCTGTTATATACTGATTAATGTGGCGGACATTTTGGAATGTCCGGCTAAAATACAGCCGGCAAAAGCCCGGTGGGATTGAAAAAGGTGGTAGATATGGCATTATTGGAAAAATGGAGAGAAGAGGCATATAACGAGGCGGTTGGACAGGACAAGCTGCAGAAGCTTTGGGCGGCATATTTTCAGGAAGAGAAAGAAATCTATGCCCGGCTTCTGAAGAATCCCGACGAAGTGGTTCAGGGCACGGTGCGGGAGCTGGCTGACAAATACCAGGTGACCATCATGACGATGACCGGCTTCCTGGACGGCATCAACGACAGCCTGAAAGAGCCCAACCCCATCGAGGAGATGGAAGAGGATACAGTGGTGAACCTTGGTTTTGAGAAAGCGCTGCTCTATAAGAACATGGTGGCGGCAGAGGCTGACTGGCTGTATAATCTGGAGGAGTGGAACGATATTTTCGACGAGGAGACAAGGAGGGCCCTCTATAAGGAGCAGAAATCCTCCACCACAATCGTAAAGGAGGCAAAGGTCTATCCCAACGATCCATGCCCCTGTGGAAGCGGTAAAAAGTATAAAAAGTGCTGCGGCAGGAAATAAGAGGAATCCGGTATGAAAAAACTCTTGAAACAGATAAAATGGGAGACGCTTCTGACATCGGCGCTGTACATCGTGC
This sequence comes from Acetatifactor aquisgranensis, assembly GCF_943193215.1. Lineage (NCBI taxonomy): Bacteria > Bacillati > Bacillota > Clostridia > Lachnospirales > Lachnospiraceae > Acetatifactor > Acetatifactor aquisgranensis. Next base: position 23,699 of record NZ_CALPDH010000039.1, read on the forward strand.
TGGGAGTGGTGGCACTGATTATCCCGGATACGATGGTGAAGACGCTGGGTTATCTGATCGGTATCCTGCTGATCGTGGCGGGAGCGGTTTCCATGATATGCTATCTGCTGCGGGAGGCCAGCCTGAACTATTACCGGAATGGTTTTGGATATGGGCTGGTGAGCATAGCGGTGGGCATCCTCTTTTTGTACAAGGTGGAGTGGATTATCTCGCTGGTACCGGCGATTCTGGGCATCCTGGTGGTGGCCAGCGGCTGCCGGAAGCTGCAGGACGTGATAGACATGAAGCGGATGAACTATGGCAATTGGGTGGCGGTGCTGATTCTGGCAGCGGTCAATGTGATACTGGGCGCGGCGCTTATCTTCAATTCCCTGGAGGCAGCGCTGTTCTTCCTGCAGCTGGTGGGCGCCGGCCTGATTTTCAGCGGCGTCACGGACTGTATTACCTGCTTTTACCTGGCGAAAGAGGCAAAAGGATATTTTGACAATCTGGAGGCCGTGGACAGCACCTTTACAGAAGTGGCGGACACGGATGAAGAGGGAGCAGAAATTTGAAAGAAGTACGCTTTCGGACTTTTTGATTTTCATGCGCGCCAAAGCGCGCAAGGGGTATAGAAAATGAACATTGCATCCTTTTTATTGCCCAAAGCGGAGGTGGCCTATCTGCGGGATGACATGACGCTGAGGCAGGGCCTTGAAAAGCTCCGCAGAAGCGGCTTTTCCGCCATACCTGTCATCGATATTGAAGACAGGTATGTGGGCGTTGTGGGCGTAGGGGATTTTCTGTGGAATATACTGGCATACAACCAGAACCTGGAGAATATTACGCTGAAGAATCTGGAGCATACATGCGTGCGGGATTTCCTGCAGAACGGAAAGGTGAAGCCGGCCTGCATCGATACGCCCATGGAGAATCTGCTGGAGCGCGCGAAGAACCAGAATTTCGTGCCGGTAATAGACGACAGGAACGTATTCATCGGAATCGTCACCCGCAGCGATATCATCAAATATTTTACGGATAAGGCGAGGCTGAATACGAAAGAAAGCTGAAAGAGATACATAAAAGAGAGGTGGACAGGAATGAAGAAACTGGAGGAATATGTAGTAAGCATCCCGGATTTTCCGGAAGAGGGAATCATCTTCCGCGACGTGACCAGCGTCCTTCAGGATGCGGAGGGGTTACAGCTGGCAGTCAACACCATGCAGGAGAAGATAAAGGATCTGGATTATGATGTGGTGGCGGGACCTGAATCGAGAGGATTTATATTTGGAACCCCCATTGCCTATAATAATAAAAAGCCTTTTGTGCTGATTCGCAAGGCTGGAAAGCTTCCCAGAGAGACGGTTTCCGTCTCCTATGAACTGGAGTACGGGCAGGCTACCATCGAGATGCACAAGGACAGCATCAGGCCGGGACAGAAAGTACTGGTGGTGGATGATCTGATTGCCACAGGCGGCACCACGGAGGCCATGATCAAGCTGATCGAGAGCATTGGCGGCGAAGTGGTGGGCGTTGTGGTCCTGATGGAGCTGGCGGGTCTGAAAGGCCGTGAGAAAATCGCCGGATACCGTCTGGAGTCGGCCATCTGTTATCCGGGCAAATAGCGTGCAAAGAAGTTCTAAGACAGCAAAGTACGCTGTCTAAGAACTTCTATGTTGCACGCGGAAGAATCCGCGGGGCGGATTCTTCCGGGATTGGGATTTGGAAGACTGGGAGCATGGATTTTGGGGTGCGGGGCGGAAGACATGGTAGAAAGCGTGGGTATCTATGGCAGAAGAAAAATTCGATGAAATTTTTGATGATGGAAAGATGAGCGAGTATCATGAATTCGTGAATCCTGAGGGTCTGTATCAGGAGCTGATTCAGCGCGTTCAAAAATATCATCCCAGCGACGACATTTCCATGATTCAAAAGGCTTACAATGTTGCGGCGGAGGCCCACAAGGACCAGAAACGCAAATCCGGGGAACCCTATATCATCCATCCGCTGAACGTGGCCATTATCCTGGCAGATCTGGAGCTGGATAAGGAGACTATCGTAGCCGGCATCCTCCATGACGTGGTGGAGGATACTATTATGACAGAGGAGGACCTGAAGCGGGAATTCGGAGACGATGTGGCGCTGCTGGTGGACGGCGTCACCAAGCTGGAGAAGATTCCCCTGTCCGCCGGAGGCGACCAGCCGGATGAGAAGCTGGAGATGCAGGCGGAGAACCTGCGGAAGATGTTCCTGGCCATGGCCAAGGACATCCGCGTCATACTGATCAAACTGGCGGACCGCCTACACAACATGCGCACCCTCCAGTACAAGAAGCCGGAGAGCAGGCAGCGCATCGCAAAGGAGACCCTGGAAATCTATTGCCCCATCGCCCAGCGGCTGGGCATCAGTAAGGTGAAGATTGAGCTGGACGATTTGTCCTTGAAATATCTGGAGCCGGAAGTGTACTACGACCTTGTGGACAAGATTTCCGAGCGCAGGAGCGTGCGGGAGAAATATATCCAGAGCATCGTGGACGAGGTCAGCGAGCATATCAGCAACGCGGGCATCAAGGCCAAGATAGACGGCCGGGTGAAGCATTTCTTCAGCATCTATAAGAAGATGAAGAACCAGAACAAGACCCTGGACCAGATATATGACCTGTTCGCCGTGCGCATCATCGTGGACAGCGTCCGGGACTGCTATGCGGCCCTGGGGGTCATTCATGAGATGTATAAGCCCATCCCCGGGCGTTTCAAGGACTACATCGCCATGCCAAAGGCCAACATGTACCAGTCCCTGCACACCACCCTGATTGGCAGCTCCGGCCAGCCTTTCGAGATACAGATCCGCACCTTTGAGATGCACAAGGCGGCGGAATACGGCATAGCCGCCCACTGGAAATACAAGGAGGCCTCGGACGGCAAGAAAGTGGCCGCCCAGGAGGAGGAGAAGCTGGTATGGCTGCGCCAGATTCTGGAATGGCAGCGGGACATGTCGGACAACCGGGAGTTTTTGAAGCTTTTGAAGAACGATTTGGATTTGTTCTCCGACAATGTGTACTGCTTCACGCCCACGGGGGAAGTGAAGAACCTGCCCGCAGGTTCCACCACCATCGATTTCGCCTACAGCATCCATTCCGCCGTGGGCAACCGGATGGTGGGGGCCAGGGTCAATGACAAGCTGGTGACCATTGATTATCAGATCAATAACGGCGACAGGATTGAAATCATCACTTCCCAGAACTCCAAAGGCCCCAGCCGTGACTGGCTGAACGTGGTGAAGAGCACCCAGGCCAAGAACAAAATCAATCAATGGTTCAAGAATGAACTGAAAGAAGACAATATCATCAAAGGGAAAGATCTGCTGTCCGCTTACTGTAAGGCCAGGGGCGTGGTTCTCTCTGATTTGCTGAAAACCGATTATATGAATGCGGTCATGCGAAAATACGGATTCCGGGACTGGGATTCCGTGCTGGCCGCCATAGGCCACGGTGCCCTGAAAGAGGGCCAGGTGGTCAATAAGATGCAGGATCTCTATGACAGGGATCATAAAAAGGAGCTGACCAATGAGGAAGTCCTGGCCAGCATCGCGGAGAGCGGGGCGTTGTCCGCCGCAAAGCCCGCCGCCATGAAAGCCAAGAGCGGCATCGTGGTGCGGGGCATCGCGGATCTGTCGGTGCGGTTCTCCAAGTGCTGTTCTCCGGTGCCCGGGGATGAAATTGTGGGCTTCGTCACCAGAGGCCGGGGCATTTCCATCCACCGCACGGACTGCGTGAACATGATGAATCTGCCGGAGATAGAGCGGGCACGGATCATCGACGCGGAATGGCAGGCGCCAGAAGATGTCTCCGAGAAATATGTGGCGGAAATCTCCATTTTTGCCAATAACCGCAACGGGCTCCTGGCAGACATCACCAAGGCGCTGACGGAGAAGAACATCAGCATTCTGTCCCTGAATACCAGGGTCAGCAGGCAGGGGCTGGCCACCATGCAGATATCTTTTGAGGTGGAGAGCAAGGAAGAGCTGAACCGGGTCATTGACAAAATCCGGGGAATTGAGAGCGTGGTGGATATCGAGAGGGCCACGGGTTGAGTGCGAGAAGAACCTACAGCGATTTAGCGGAGTTTCAGGAGGCGAATGTGATGGGTGAGATTAAGATAGGGCGCATGGTGCTGGGGGTCTGCCAGACGAATTGCTATTTTCTGTATCGGGACGGGGAGCATGACGCCATCGTGGTGGATCCGGCGGACAAGGGGGCGAACATTTACGCCGCCCTGCAGAAGAACGGATTCCGTGTGGCGGGGATATTGCTGACCCATGGGCATTTCGATCATATCTGGGGGCTGGATGCCCTGCGGGACGCGGCAAATGCGGCGGCTGAAGCGGATGGGCTTAAGCCTGTGAAGGCTTATGCCTGCGAGGCGGAGCGGGAGCTTCTGAAGAGCCCGCGGCTGAATGTGTCGGAGCAGGCGGGCAGGGCCTGTGCCACCTATGCGGATGTGTACGTGAAGGACGGGGAGGAAATCTCCCTGGCGGGCATGACCTGCAAGGCGATTGCCACCCCCGGGCATACGGCGGGAGGCTGCTGCTATTATTTCGCGGAGGCGGGCATCCTGGTCAGTGGGGATACGCTGTTCGCGGAGTCGGTGGGACGGACGGACTTCCCCACGGGCAGTATGGGCACTCTGGTGCGCTCCATCAAGGAGAAGCTGTTCGTGCTGCCGGAGGACACGCGGGTGTATTCCGGGCATGGAGAGAGCACTACTATCGGTTATGAGAAGAAAAATAATCCGTTCTGCGTATAAAATACCAGGACAGGGTTCATGTGCGGCGAGGGCCGCGCAGGCAGGGCGGTGGCTATGGTTTCGGACAGGCGCTTTTCGGGAGAGATGCCAGAGAGCGGGAATCAGGGGCCACTGCCTTTTGTACATTTTGGCAAAGGGATGATGGGATAATTTTGGGTCACTGTTGTTGATAAAAATACAGAGGAACATGTGGGCGTGCTCAGGCCTGGATTGGATGAAGGGTGTCCTGATTTAGCAAGGAGGATGAACATGAACTTAATTGCTTTACTGGAAAAGAAACGACTCAACTGGAATTTAGGCTCGCGGCCACAGCGGCAAACCACATCGCTCGTGAGTATAGACTTGGAAATTTGAAATCTGAGGACAGATAAATTTCCGATAACGGATTAAAAAACGATTGAATGAGAGCATTTCGGAGGAGATATAAGATGTTGGTGGTGGAGCTGAACAGGGCGAATTTTGAGTATGACGTGAATTCCATCGTGAGGGCCTTTTATCCGGAGGAGCAGGTGTATGTGCTGACTCCGGAATGCAGAGAGGAGAAACGGGCGCAGTTTGGCGGGAGCGTGCGTATAAGGGTAGGGCTGCGGGAGGATGGGGCCCTGCTGTCTATAGACGGAAATGACTATCTTTGGGAGTGGCGTGGGGATGCACCGGAGGATTTTGGATTTTCCGGCAGTGCCTATGTCTGCGCCGATGTCGGAACGGTACCGGAAGAGGCGGGAGACGTTGCCGAGGAGCCGGATTCGGCAGTCGTGAGGCCTGAGGACATGATTTGTGCGGAAGAGGCGGCTGTACATGGGAAGACGATAAAAGAAACGGAGGAAGACGAAAAAGAATACAAATACGGCTTCAAATGTTTCTTTTACCGCACCCTGTGTGAGGAGACCGGAAAAGAGCTCCCCTGGGGGAACCTGACAGGGATACGTCCTACCAAGATAGCCTATCAGCTGCTGGAGCAGGGGGCCTGCGAAGAGGATATCATAGAACATTATATGCAGAGATACTATGTCAGCCGCGAAAAGGCAGAGCTCTCCGTGGATATCGCCAGGAGAGAGCGGGAGCTGCTTTCCGGCCTGGGCAGCAAGGGGGAGCTCCCGGGAGAAGGTTCCGGCTACAGCATTTATATCGGCATCCCTTTCTGCCCCAGCACCTGCCTGTACTGTTCCTTTACCTCTTTCCCGATTGCAGCATATCGGAAAGACGTAGACCGCTACATCGACTGCCTGATAAGGGAGATGGAACATGTGGCGGAGCTGTACCGGGACAGGAGGCTGGACTGCGTCTATATCGGCGGAGGTACGCCCACCACTCTGGAGGCGGAGCAGCTTGAGCGTCTGCTGGTAAGGCTGAAAGGCCTGTTCGACTTCTCCTCCGTCAGGGAATTCACGGTGGAGGCAGGCCGGGCGGACAGCATCACGGAGGACAAACTACGGGTGCTGTACCGGTACGGCGTGGACAGGATATCCGTGAATCCCCAGACCATGAAGCAGGAGACCCTGGATGTCATCGGCCGGAAAGCCTCCGTGGAGCAGGTGGAGGAGGCCTACGCGCTGGCCCGCCGGGCAGGCTTCGACAATATCAACATGGACTTGATACTGGGCCTGCCGGGAGAGCTGGAGGCGGATGTGCAGCGCACAATCGACAGGGTGGTGGAGCTGGCTCCGGACAGCCTTACGGTGCACTCCCTGGCCATCAAGCGGGCCTCCAGGCTGAACCGGTGGATCCAGGAAAATGGGATGCCCGTCCTGCACAATACCGATGAGACCATGGGGATAGCGGCAAAGGGCGCGGAGCGCCTGGGCCTGGTGCCCTATTATCTCTACCGCCAGAAGAACATGTCCGGGAATTTCGAGAACGTAGGTTATGCCAGAGAGGGGAAATTCGGGCTATATAATATATTAATTATGGAGGAGAAACAGACCATAGTCGCCTGCGGAGCCGGTAGTATCTCGAAAAGGGTATACCCTGACGGGCTGATTAAGCGAAGCGAAAATGTGAAAGACGTTTCCCAATATATCGAGAGAATCGGGGAAATGATAGAAAGAAAACGTGTATTATTAGAAGATTAACAATTCAAAATTCAGAGTAAAATTGCCTCGTGTGATGCAGATTTTGGGTACAACAAAAATACCGGAAGTCCAACAAAAGTCCAACAAAATTTTTTGCGTTGGTACATCATAATACGCCATAATGCAATTTTCATCTCGGAGTCCAACAAAATCAGTGTAAATTCACAGATTCCTAAGGAGCGTTTCGGAAATAATCGAAGCGCTCTTTTTTACGCCTTTCAAAGAGGATTTTAGCCATTTAGAGGAAGCTGTTACATCGGGCTAGTCCAACAAAATTAAAATGCACATTTGGTAACAGTCATTTTATTCAATGAAAAGGAAAAGGAGGTTCACGGGATGAACAACACAGCGTTAAGAGCAGGGGCGCAGAACGCCAACAACACACACATGGTTTTTACAGACAGCGAACATGAGAAGTTTTATTATGAGAAACTGGAACAGGCGAGGTACCAAGACTGCTATCATAAGGCTTTGATCTACATTCTCGGTATTTCTGAGGACACGAGGAACCATTTTAGCCAGATTTACGATATGAAGTCCGGGTGCGTCAAAACAGAGTGTCTGCATCAGGGCTGGCAGACCAGCGGAAGTGTAAAAGTGGTCAGACTGGCATTTAACCTTTACACGGACGGAACGCCGAGCATTGATGACTATAAGCGCAAGGACGAGCAGATCGGCGAGTGCAGGGAATATTCCGTAAGCGATATTTTCTGCTGCGGCTATGCACTGTACTTCTGGCAGGGCATTAAGCTCCGTTACCCGGAATACTGCCGGAAACAGAGGTCTATGGAAGAGATCCTTGCAGAAATGGAGAGGGAACGTGCTGAAAATTCGACTGATGGGAACGAAGAATGATATTAAGTGGTTCGAGAGGCTCCTGCAAAGGCAGCCCAAAGTGGCTGTGACGGAAGTTTCCGAGCTGTACCGGAACAAGGGTACAAACAGGTATTACCGGGCTTATGTGGAAGTGCAGAATGTCGGACGGCAAATTGAGGGAGACACAAACTGCGAATTATTTTTCCAACCCTTATCCCATTGACTGCGCAGTGCCGTCTGTGAATGCATGATCCTGCCGCAAATGCGGCGCACTGTTGTCAGCATGGATTTCTCCCTGAAACATAAAAGGCCATGGATCCCATCATGGGATCCACAGCCATACGAAGTATTTAGTTTTTCAGCTGTACGGCAGCCATGGCAGGCAGATGGACCAGTCCGGTGGCGACAGTCACCGCATCCACCTTCCGCATCAGGGAACCGATCCTTTCTTCATTCCAGAAGAAATCGGAGAAATCGGAGAGCTCGCAGCCTATATCGTGGTTGGGGATGCACAGGTAGTTGCCATATTTATGCTGTCCGGCGAGGATGTGGAAGTAAGTCCCGCGTCCATTGATCCCAGCTTCATACCATCCGTTTCCCGCTCCCGGCAGGATGAGCTCTCCTGTCCAGATCTCCCTGCGGGAGCCACTTTTTAAGATACAGGTATAATCCATGTTCCATGCCCCCTATCCGAGATTCTGGCTGCTGACGGAAGCCAGGATGACATCCATATCGATCACCTTCTTCTCCATCTGCGCGCCAAGCGTCAGTGCATCGGTCATCAGGTTGTCCACCAGGCGGGGGCTCCCCTGGGAATGGCTGTGGACGGCGGAGAGCGCTGCCTGGTCGATGATGGAGGAGGCCCCTCCGGCACAGGCGATCTTGTGGAGGATGTACTGCGCCACTTCTGAATCCGAGAGTCCGGAAAAGTTGTAATGCACGGTGATCCTCTGGCGCAGGGCCTCATGGACGGGCTTCTTCAGGGTGCTGTTCAGGTGCGGCTCCCCGCAGAGGATGAGAGTGAAGCAGTTGAGGGAGTCATACCCGTAGTTCATGAGCATCTTGATGTCCTCCAGGATGCCGGTGGAGAGGTACTGTGCCTCATCGACTGCCAGGAGGAGGGGCTGCTTCTTGTCCTTGTAGAGGTAGAGGATCTGCTCCTGCACGGCGCGGAACATCCCAGGCTTGCCGCCCCTTGGCTCTACCCCTAAGACAGAGCAGGGCTGGCGGTAGAACTCCATGACGCTGACGGTGGAGAGGCAGATGTATTCCATGTGGTAGAGGTTGGGGTTGAGGCTCTTTGCAAAGCAGCGCAGGGCGAAGGACTTGCCCATGCCGGGGCGTGCCGTGAACAGGCCGATGCCCCTGGTGTCCTTGAGGTAGTCCAGCCGGGACGCCATCTCCGAGATGTCCCTTGAGAGGAACCGGTCCTTCTCTTTCGCATTCTGCTTGTCAAAGGGATTGAAGGAAAGCCCATAGTAGGAACGGAACATCAGCCCTCACCTCCGATCCTTGAATAATCGATGGACGGCGTGTTATTGCGTTTCGTCCGGCAGTTCCCATTCTTATCCGTAGGGCGGATGGGGTAATGCTCCCCTTCGTAAAGGATGAAGGCGGAGGACATGTCGTCCGGCAGGAAGCGGATCTCCACTTTCGATGAGATGAACTGCATGGGGACGTCATAGGACACTTTGTCGATGGAGATGGTGGAGTCCCTGTTCACCTTCCTGGTGATGCGGTTGAGGAAGCATTCCTCCAGCCATTCCCTGGATTTGGGCATGCGGATGGAGGAACGGGTCTGCTGGTAGCGCTCCAGGGGCGTGGTGCCGATGCCGGAATGGAGGGATGTATTGTAGGTGCGCATGTAGTCCTTAAGCAGCCCGCCAAACTGCGCCAGCGAGGTGATGGAATCCAGGTCCAGCGTATAGAGCCAGGTCTCCTTGAACGTCCTGAACTGGCGTTCGATTTTGGCCTTGGATGCACCGTCACGGATTTTCGTATGTAAAAGTACGGTGCCGATGGAGCCGCAGATGAGGGAAAGCTGCTCATTGGAGTAGCTGCAGCCATTGTCGACATAAAGTTTTGCCGGGATCCCGTGGGCGGCCACGGCGTCCTTGAGCACCTTCTGGAAGTTATAGGCATTGTCGCTGTAGAAGAGCCCGCCGCCCACCAGGAAACGGGAGTGGTCATCAATGACCATGATGCAGTAGACCCTCCTGCGCTGGCCGTCCTCCGTGATATAAGGAAGATAGCACGTATCGGCCAAGCCATGCCTGCATGGCTTTCCACATCCTTCCCAAAGGAGTCTTCTTCAAATGCTTTCCTGTCCCGCATGTTCGGGTTCCGTGCCGATTTGAGGTCATGGTTCTTCACGAAGCGCTGGACGGCACAGACGCTGACCGTGGCGGGGATGAATGCTGTTTCCACAAGATGCTTATGGATCTGGGTGGAGTTCAGCCTCGGGAAAGCCTCCTTGAGCCGGTAGATCTCTTCGATGGCTGTAGCTGGGAGCACCCGGGTGGCCCCCTTATCGGACCGTTCCTGTGGCATGAGCGCATCGATGCCGCCGTTCTGGCAGAGGGACACCCATTTGCTGAGGGTCTTCGGGCTGTACTGGAATACGGAGCCGTCAGGCAGGGTAAGGGGCCTTTCCGTGACCCTCTGGTAATAGGCGTTCCTGGACGCATCAGGATAAAGGCCATGGATGACCGGGGCGATGAGCGCCAGCCGGAACTGCGCCATGGCGGCAGCGTCCGAAAGGTTCTTGGGATTGTTGTCCATAAAAATGTCCTCCTTAAGTGGCTTTCCCCCATTATGGGGCAGAAACGGGAGGAAAGCCATGCCCATGGCGTGTGGTTGCAGGAAAACAGTTCATGGGCCGAACACCTGCTGGCAGTAAGGCGCCGGGTTCTTATGGGACTGGAGGAAGGACTTTGTAAAACGGCGGACAAAGGCGGAGGCGAAATCCGAATAGGCTGCCTGCATGAGCAGGGCTTTCAGGAAGGAAAGGCTGGAAGCCTCCATGGAGGAAAGGGCACCGAGCCACTCCTCCTTCTGCGTCTGGAAAAGATCCAGCCAGCGGCGCAGCTGGGAAAGGGTGATGGAGAAGCGTTCGCAGAGCCTTTCCACAGTGGAAAGGCGCAGGAAATACTCCGCCAGGACACGGAGGAGGAAGAACAGGCCATATCCGGAGTAAGGGATGATGAAGTCCGGGAGGATGGCATGGGTATGGCCGCAGGTACAGATGAGGCGCATGATGCAGAGGCTGTGGCGGACAGGGGCACCACTTATGAAATCCACCAGGGAACGGCCATAATAGGCATGGATGCGGCAGGAACCCCTGGCCCCACAGCAGGGACAGGTCTGCAGCTCAGGGCGGAAACCGGCCATGAAGGAACCGAACAGGGCCTTTGATGAACTTTTTATACGGATCAGCTTGCAAAACGGGGAGTTTTCTCTTATCATAGTATATGCTGGTGGTGCCGGGGCCTCACGAGTGGGATACGATCCCGTATATGGCAGGCACACTGGTATGTGAGAGAAAGAACGAACTGTAGGAGGTGCTGTTCTTTCTCTTTTTTTGTTCCATAAAAACTATATCGGAACAGCAAGGGATGGTCAAGAGGAAAACGCGCTGCATCCTACAGCACGCTCTTATAGACAGTATTTGAAAGATGAGATTTTAATTTGACGTTTTTGTGCGGGAGATAGGAACTTTAGTTTGCAGGGCTACAGGCCGAGGGAGTATGACGGCGAGCATCTGAAATTCCCCGGCATGACACCGGATATTGAGCTAAAGCCCCACCAGAAAAGCGCAGTCGCACACGTTTTATATGGGGATAATACCTTACTGGCGCACTGTGTCGGGGCGGGCAAGACCTTTGAGATGACAGCGGCGGCGATGGAGAGCAAGCGGTTAGGATTGTGCCAGAAAAGTCTGTTTGTGGTTCCAAACCACTTGACGGAGCAGTGGGCGAGTGATTTTCTCCGCTTATATCCCGGTGCAAATATTCTTGCGGCAACAAAGAAAGACTTTGAGCCTGCCAACCGGAAGAAATTCTGTTCCCGGATAGCGACAGGCGACTATGATGCGGTGATCATCGGGCATTCGCAGTTTGAGAAGATACCGCTGTCAATGGAGCGTCAGGAAGCCATGATAGAGAGGCAGATCAGTGAGATCGAGCTTGCCATAGAGCAGGCGAAAGCCGACAATGGGGAACGCTATACCATTAAGCAGATGGAGAAAACAAGGAAATCTCTTGAAGCAAGGCTTGAAAAGCTGAACGATACATCAAGGAAAGACAATGTAGTGACCTTTGAGCAACTTGGTGTTGACAGGCTCTTTGTAGACGAGAGCCATTTTTACAAAAACCTTTTCCTGTATACAAAGATGCGGAACGTGGCGGGCATCGCACAGACGGAGGCGCAGAAGTCCTCGGATATGTTCGCAAAGTGCCAGTATCTGGATGAACTGACGGGCGGCAAGGGCGTGACTTTCGCAACCGGAACGCCGATCAGCAACAGTATGACGGAATTATATACTAATATGCGCTATCTCCAGTACGGCACGCTGCAGAAGTTAGGGCTTGGGCATTTTGACAGTTGGGCTTCCTCTTTTGGCGAAACACAGACAGCGATAGAATTAGCCCCGGAGGGAACCGGATACCGGGCAAAGACAAGGTTTGCGAAGTTTTTCAACCTGCCGGAACTGATCTCCCTGTTCAAAGAGAGCGCCGACATTCAGACACCGGATATGCTAAAGCTGCCCGTGCCGGAGGCGGAGTATGAGAACGTGGTGCTAAAGCCCAGCGAGTACCAGCAGGACATGGTTTCCTCACTGGCTGACAGGGCGGAAGCGGTGCGTAACAGGCTTGTGGAGCCGTATGAGGACAATATGTTGAAGATCACAAACGATGGGCGGAAGCTGGCTCTGGATCAGCGCCTTATCAACGATATGCTGCCGGACAATGAAAATTCCAAAGCGGCAACCTGTGTCGGCAAGGCGTTTGAGATATGGGAGCAGACAAAGGAACAGAAGTCCACGCAGCTGATCTTTTGTGATCTCTCGACACCGAAAGGGGATGGTACATTTAATGTCTATGAGGACATAAAAAATAAACTGGTGGAGAAGGGAGTGCCGCCGGAGGAAATAGCGTTTATCCATGAAGCGAATACGGAATTGAGGAAAGCGGAGCTGTTTGGCAAGGTAAGGAGCGGGCAGGTTCGTTTTTTATTGGGTTCCACGCAGAAAATGGGTGCAGGAACCAACGTGCAGGACAGGCTGATTGCGTTACACCACCTGGATGTGCCGTGGCGCCCGTCCGATGATGGACGGACTTTGCGGACACATACCAAAGCGGAGGCACCTGTCAGGGTGTCTCCGCTTTTTTCAAGGAAGGATGTAAGAAATTACTTTGTGTCGGTGGGGTATCTTGATTAAATGCCTATTGCCGTCCGCAAAATGCCAGCTAAAAATTTTGTAAAAAGTCACGGGAAAATAAAGGTTCCGTTTTGGGCCTTGAAAGTTGTAGTAGGGAGTTGAGGGATATTCCCTCAATGCTCCTTGACAACTGGACACGCATTCGTCAAGTACATCAGTTCCGATGTGCGAAAGCATGAGCCACAGCAGCGGGGTGCGCCATGACCCCCGACCTACCGGGCCGAGCGAGAATACCCCCTGCAAGTGCCGGTTTGCCACCGGCATGGCGATGACAGTCGGAATGACAATGGTACTCCCGCCCAGCCACAGCTTCACACAATGGGGGCGGCTCTGTCAGAACGGCAGTTGGGGTGAAACTCCCGTGAGGTGGTGCGGCACACCGCCGCTTGACGACTTCCCTTTGCGGGCCGGGGTGTCGGGGACAAATGGGCTTGCGGATACATAGTCATACTCCCGATTTTGGCAGGGATTTTGCTACGTTCATCTCCTCGATAAACTGAAATTTATCACACACACACCGATAATACTTAAATCCGTCCGCCTCTCTTATATACTGAAATCCTACTTTTTCAAGAACGTGTTGGCTTCGAGTATTCTTTATAACTGTATCAGCATTTACTGCGACCATTCCCAAAACATTAAAAGCGTACTGCAAAATTAACCGTTCTGCACAGGATCCATATCCATGCCCTTTTACGTCGTCATTTTGCATATGAATACTTAATGTGCATTCTTTGCTCTTGTAATTGATTTGCTTTAGTTGAATCTCTCCTATTGGTTTGTCATCTTTCATAATTGCAAAAAGGACACGGGAGGAATCCTGCTTGGAGTCAAAATATCTGTTTACTGCGTTCTCATTATATTGGTAAGGCTCAAACAAATCCATGTCCATATATATGTCAGGATCATTCTCCCAACCTTTATATAATTCGTGGCAAAGCTCTCTGGTCATAATACATAGAGATATGTCTTTCATAGAGGCCTCCAAATTCCAGTTTGTCGGTTAGTTTTACTATCGTCATTATACCAGCACCCTCCAAAAATTTCAACATACTTTTGGCGGCAAAGGAAGGATGTAAGAAGTCACATTATATCGCTGCGTACATAGGGCCGGGTAACTCCCAGCCCTATTTTTATGCCATAATCAAACCAATGGAAGGAGCGGTCACATGACAGAAATCGAAATCACAAAGGCCAGCGAGGTCAAGGTACGGGAGATCGAATGGCTGTGGTATCCCTACATCCCCTTCGGCAAGATAACGGTGGTGCAGGGGGACGCCGGGGACGGCAAAAGCACCTTTGTCCTCAACCTCGCCGCCATGCTGAGCCGGGGACAGCCCATGCCCTTCACGGACGGCACAGGCCAGCCCCCCATCAACATCATCTACCAGTCCAGCGAGGACGACGCCGATGATACCATCGTCCCCCGGTTCATCAGCGCCGGGGGCGACCCGGAGCGCCTGCTGTTCATCAGCGAGAAGGAGCGGTATCTCTCCTTTTCCGATGAACGGCTGATTCAGGCCGTCAGGCAGACCGGCGCAAGGCTGGTCGTCCTCGCCCCCTCTCCGCTTACATCGGGGAGGAAACGGGTATCAACGCCGCCAACGAGGTGCGGCGGCAGTTCCGCCCCCTTATTGAGATTGCCAGGGAACAGCGGTGCGCCGTCCTCATCGTCCATCACATGAACAAGGCTATCGGGCAGAAAGCCATCAACCGGGCCGTCGGCTCCGTGGACATCGTGGGCGCTGCCCGGAGCGTCCTGCTGGTGGCCCGGACAGACCGGGAACACCCGGACGAGCGTATCATGGCCCAGGTGAAGTGTAACGTGGGGCCTACCGGCAGCGCCATCGTCTTTTCAGTAGGTGGCGGCGCTGTCCAGTGGCTTGAGGAAACCGCCAGGACAGCGGATGAAGTGCTGGGCAACGTGTTCGCCAGCCTGGGCCGGCCTGACACCCAAATGCGGCAGGCCAAGGAGGTAATAAGTCAGCTTCTCTCGGACGGGCCGAAGCCCCAGCGGGAGGTCATGGAGAAGCTGAGGGCGGCGGGCGTTGGGGAGAGTACGGCGAAAAAGGCGAAGCAGCTTTTGGGCGTCCGCTCTGTCAAGGCCGGGGCTGTGTGGCTATGGTCGATGCCGGATGGGGACGGTCTATGAAGTCGTGCGGAAGGGAGTCCAGAGGGAAGCCCTCTGGCCCACCACCTTGCCTGCAAGGTGTAGTGGGTTACACAACACTTGCGCCTGCGGCGGAGGTTGTGCTGCGAGCCGGGGCGAGTGGCACAACTATCGCCAGATACCGCTATGTTTTGAGAGCGGGAGCGAACAAAGCATGGCGGTATCTTTTTGCGGGCGCAAATGTTGTGTACCTGACCCCGCCGGTCTTGAAAACGTCCGTTCCAAATACAGACGGAGGGATGGGAGATACCGCCCGCTTCTACGGGACAATGTGACTTCTTACATCCTTCCTCAAAGGAGGTCGCTATGGCGAATTACGCAATCATGCGGATAGAGAAACGAAAGCTGCCCTCGGTGGGCCGTATCAACAAGCACCACGAACGGCAGAAAGAGGAATACAAGAGCAACCCCGACATCGACCGGGAGCGCACCGGCCTGAATTACCACATCGTCCAGCCCCCAGGCCCCTACCGGGAAGC
This sequence comes from Acetatifactor aquisgranensis, assembly GCF_943193215.1. Taxonomy (NCBI): domain Bacteria; kingdom Bacillati; phylum Bacillota; class Clostridia; order Lachnospirales; family Lachnospiraceae; genus Acetatifactor; species Acetatifactor aquisgranensis. Next base: position 39,460 of record NZ_CALPDH010000039.1, read on the forward strand.
GGCGTTGGCCCGTATCGAACAGGCTGGGGCACGACGGCGCAAGGACAGCGTGGTCTTGCAGGACTGCTTTGTGGGCGGCACCCCTGACTGGCTGAAGGCAAAGAGCCGGGAGGAACAGCGGGCGTATTTCAGCCACGCCTACCAATTCTTTGAGGACAATTTTGGAAAAGAGAATATCATCTCCGCCGTGGTGCATATGGACGAGGCTACTCCCCATATGCACCTTTGCTTTGTCCCCATCACCGCCAAAGGCCGCTTGTCCTCCAAGGACATCATCGGCGGGCCGCAGGGTCTTGTGAAGTGGCAGGACAGGTTCTATGAGCATATGCGCCAGCGTTACCCCGACCTGTCCCGTGGGCTGCCCAAAAAGCTGACCCACCGCAAGCACGTCCCGCCCTATATGTTCAAGCTGACAGCGGAGCTATACAAGCATTATGACGAGATTTGTCAGGCTATCAACAGTATCGGCGTTCTGAACAGCGGCAGGAAAAAGGAGGAAGCCATCGCCCTTCTCGGCAGGTATGCCCCGGAAATGACCCAACTAAAGGCCCAGGTCGCCAGCACGGACAAGCAGATCGCAGACCTGGAACGGGAGCTTGCCTATGTGATGGAGGGCAGGGCCACGGCATGGCGGGCCAACCAGGACTACAAACAGGAGTTGGAGGAAACCAACTACAAGCTGTATCAACTGAACCGGGAGCAGAAAAAGCTGGAGGGTATTATCTCCCAAATCCCCCCGGAACTGCTGGCCCAGTTGACGAAAACTGAGCGGGACGCCCGCAAAAATCAGGAAAGAGGGAAAAATAGATGAACATTCAAGAAATCAAGGTGTCGGAGTGCGCCGCCTTTCAGGACAACCCCTTTCAGGTCAGGGACGACGAGGGGATGGAGTTGCTTGTCCAGAGTATCAAGGAGTTTGGCGTCATGACGCCCGTTGTGGTGCGCCCGGTCAAGGAGGGCGGCTATGAGATCGTCAGCGGGCACCGCAGGATACACGCTTGCCGGAGGGCGGGGATTGAGGAAATCCCCGCCCTTGTCCGTGATATGGAGCGTGACAGCGCCGTGATCTTCATGGTGGATTCCAACATCCAGCGGGAGGGCCTTTTACCCTCTGAAAAGGCGTTCGCCTACAAGATGAAAGTGGAAGCCCTGCGGCACCAGGGGAAAAGGTCTGTCCAACCTGGACAGAAGTCGTCAAGGGGCGCTGTGGCGGAGAACGCCGGGGAGAGCGAGACACAGGTGCAGCGGTATATCCGCCTGACCAATCTGGAAAAGCCCCTCCTGTCCCTGGTGGACGAGGGCAGGATCGCTTTTACCCCCGCTGTGGAATTGTCCTATCTGAACCAGCGGGAACAGCTTGATTTGCTGGAAACCATCGAGAGCGAGGACTGTACCCCCTCTCTGTCCCAGGCCATCCGTATGCGGAAGCTGAGTGAAGCGGGCCAGCTTGATATGGACGGTATCTTCCACATCATGTCGGAGGTCAAGGGCAATCAAAAGGAGTACATCAAGCTGTCCAGTGATAAGGTCGGGAAGTACCTGGGCAAGCTGCGTACCCCCCAGCAGAAGGAGGACTTCATTTTGAAGGCCCTGGCCTTTTACGCCCGCCACTTGGAACGCCAGCGTTCCAGCCGGGACGGGAGGTGAGGGGCATGGCGAAGCAGACCGCCCCCAAGCGGCAGAAGCCCCGTCTTATTGTTCAGCGGGTATTCACCGGGGAAAAGAGCATGGAAGATGTTCTTTTCCCCGTTATTTACGAGGATTTGCGGCGGCAGCTTGAATGCCGCCGCACTTTGGACAAGGAGGGTGAGAACGGATAAACTGTCCGTAAAGTCTGTTCAACACAAGTCCAGCTAAGAAATGTCAATAGGTAAAACGAAAAATGTTTAAAAAGTTTTTTTCAAGCAGTTGATGTAAAAAAG
>NZ_CALPDH010000040.1:0-40098 GCF_943193215.1 Acetatifactor aquisgranensis
GCATTCTCCAAAATAGAGATGCCTTCATTGGAAAGGTAAAAGAAGATGACCGCCGTCCGCAGGACGCTCCCTTCCCCAATGATGTGCGTATCTACGATATGCCCCACCGCCACAAGGCAGAAAATAACCACCTTCTTGAAAATGCCTTTGAATCCCACCTCGCTGGAGAGCTTCTTCTCCACCGCTGCCGCCATCAGCCCGGTGGCATAGTCCACAGTGACGAATACCACCAGAGCATAAAGGAAGCCGTCAAAGCCTCCCATGACCGCGCCCAGCGCACCGCCGAGTGCCGCAAACGCATACTGCGCCGCCTCGATAAAATTCTTCATTCTGTTCTCCTCCTTAAAATCAGACATAAAAATAAGCACCTTCTCGGTGCTGTTTCCAGTTATGCGCATTCCACATAGCGGATGAATGCCCTGCCGTTCCCCTCGTTCACCCCCGCCTCGGTCTCCGCAGGGTAATATTTCCCATTATGCGTGAATGGCGCCACACCGTCCACATAGCCGGAACCGCCTGCGCCGGACTGCCCGTACATTCCATAGTTCCCGCCGAACCATCCGCCACCGCCGCCGGAAGAAGCAGCACTGCTTGATGAATAATAATCCCCCATGCCAAAGTTTTCAGACGGGCTGCTCCCCGTGGAAATCTGCCGGCCTCCCAATGCACCGCCGGAGCCGTTACCGCCACGCTCCCCGCCGCCGTCTCCTCCCTTGTGGGCTGTGCCGTTGTCTATCCCGCCACCCCCACCGCCTCCCGCCACGATCAGGATGCTGGAGCGGTTGGCGTAGGACGGCCCGCTGGAACTGTTCGTGCCAAGTCCATAAGGTTTTGTGGCCACATGGGTGGAACCGCCGCCTCCTGCCCCGTACTGCTTGCTGCTGGCATAATTGTAACCGTTCCCGCCTCCGTTTGCCCCATAAGATGTGCCTTTCGGTGATCCGCCGTTATAGACATAGATCACTTCATCCTTCTTCATCTTCTTATAGCCTTTGGAATGGCCGCCAAGCCCTCCCTCCGCCACAAGGGAGTCCACCTTCGCCGCAGCGCCGGATGCGCCCCATACCTCAAACTCATAGATGCCGTCCTGGGGGATAACAAACTGCACATAATTCCCTGTGTAGGGGAAGTCATACTCCGTGGTCACCCACATGGCATAGAGCGCAGCCTCCGCAGGGAATACCCCTTTTTCTCCCGGCTTATACGATGGCGTGGAAAGGGAGTCAATGCTCCATCCGCAGAAGGACATATTCTTCCGGGTATAGGGGCTTGCCGGTACCGTGGTGGGTTCGCTCTGGGAATTCCCGTTGTTGTAATAGCAATAAGCCATAAAGGACTCCGCCGCCCCGGTTTCTGCAAGGGTGCCGCCGTTGGGCATCAGACCGATGGTCATCTGCTTTCTGAACACCGCATAAAGCGTGACGGGTTCCTCACTGCTGATGAGATATTCCGAAAGCACTTTCTTTTCCGCAGTATCATCCTGCCGCCATCCTACAAAGGTATATCCCTCCAGCGCAGCGTCCGGGGCGGCGGCAATGGCGTCCTCCCTGTCCGGCACGGTACGCTCCAGCGCATAGCCTGTGTCGATCTGATACGTCACCTTGACTCCCGCCGCATACACCCTGTCCTCTCCCACGAAAATCCGCGTCACACGCTTTGTGGTTTCATCCTCATAACAGAGGTAAATGGTGGTGGCGCTGTAGCTTTCCAATGCCCGGTATTCGTCAAGGCTCACCAGTTTCATCACAAGGCCGGTACTGCTCATCATCTCCGCCACCTTTTCGTCCAGAGTCTGCACAGATTCCCCAAGGGATGCATTGGAAGAAATAACGCCGTCCAGCTCCCCGATGATATTTCTCGCAGTAAATACCGCAGTTCCATCTAAAACCCTGTCTCCCACTTTGGTAATTCTCGAATACCCGGAAGGCTCCGATGCCGCCGTGGTTCCTGCCTGTGTGCAGACCAGTGTCGCCCACCCCGGAGCGCCCACTGCGGTCACCGCATCCCCTACGGCATAGGAAGTGGCGCGGGTGAGCGTCTCCCCTCCTCCCCCGCCGCCTCCGCTCCCGGCTTTCAACGTGGGGAACACCTTTGTCAGCCCGTCCAATCCTGCGGAAGATACGGTGAAGATGGCAAGTTCCAGATCGTAGGAAGAATTGTTGTAATTGATATTTACATCCGCATCCAGCGGCGGAAGCTCCGCTGCCGCCTGCGCCAGTATCTTGATGGGTTCATCCGCATTGGATAAATCGAGATGGATATACACCCTTCCGTCCAGCGTCTCCCCCACGTCCGCAAGGCGCACGTCAACCTCTGTTTCATACACCTCAAAGAACCGGCCACGAATCATGCCAAATCCCTGCGAAATGTGGAGAACATTGCCCCTGGCATACGTCACTTCGCAGCCCTTGAAGATGCCGCTGCCGGGGATCGCCGTCTCGTAGATGATGGCGTCATCCTGCGGTGTGACATTGCCGCCCTTATAGGTTTTCAGTGTGATGTTGTCAGCCATTCTCCTGCCTCCTCAAAATTTTAGTTAAATCCAGCCGCACCGTGCCAAACACCAGCTTTGTGTCCTTCCCCCGCTCCCTCCCGGTGAGGATGCTCCTATAACTTTCCCCGTCCGAGATGATGTCCGCCACCTGTCCGAATTCCAGTTCCTCCGGCTTTACCAGCGCGTCACCGTTCATCATGGTAAGCTCTATCAGATTGGAATAGGATAAATTTGCGAACTTATTATGGGCGGCGCTGATTGCGGCACTCTCAAAGCTGCTCCCCTCCTCATGGGAAACCGCCTGCATCTCACACACCACAGGCGTGATGCGGTCACGGTCTTTCGTGTCATAGCCAAGATCGGGATGCAGGAAATACACCCTTTTCTTTTCATAATCGGAACTGTCATAAATCACCAGTTTATTCACATCGGCGCTGACCTGTTTTATCGTGACGCTCTTTTTGATGATGTTCGGCAAATCGCTCTCTATGGTGATGATGCCAGCCGCAGCTTTACCCACGGTGATCTGCACTTCCCGGTTCTGGATATCCAGCTTTGTCCTTACAAGGATACTGTACTTTTCCATTGCCGGAATGATGACGGAATCAATCAGATTCACGATGTTGTAATGCCCGCCTTTGTCGGAGGGCGTGATGTGCAGGCTCCAGTCCTTTGTGGCTGTTGCTGCGCTGACCGAAAGCCCTTTGATATTCTGCATCCCATCCTCATTTGTGATAAACATTTCTTTTATCCTGTCACAGATAAACTGTTCCATGCTGCCCTGCCCCTGCAAATCCACATCGAAAAGCACATCCGTATTGAGCAGTTCCATCAGCGGCTTATAGGAAATAGTCTGTAGCTTTTTGGATTTATCCGTGCCATACCCGATCTCTGTCACGATTCCGGCATACTCCTCATCCCCACGGCTGATGCGGATATAGTCCTGCTTTTTCACACCGGGCAGGGCAAGCACCGTGACCGTGTTCCCATCGGAAGATAAATAGTCCTCTTTATAGGTGATTTCATTTACATTGGTATTTCCCACCATCTCAAAGTCCTGCGTGAAGATTTCCACGTTATACGGTCTCATAGCTGATCCTCCCCTCTACCATTACATTCAGAATGTTCAGCCCCTCATGCACCACGGAGATACGGTTGCTGCCGTACTGCAGGTGGAAGAACCGCTCCGTGGTAAAATCGCACATCTGGTACCTGTCCGCCACCACCTCGTCACTGACGCCCCGCTCCGTAATGCTGTAGGGAATCTGCGTGGTGTCGATGACCAGCTTATGCCCGTCCGGGATGCTGCCCTCGTACTTTCCCGTTTCATAAAGCACGTTGTTCACATAGTGTTTCCATACGGGATTCGCGCAGGGGCCGTACACCGTCACTTTGCATGGGCTGTCCCCGTGGCTGTCGCTGTCGATCATCAGCGTGTTCTGTGTCACATCCGCATAGGCATAGGTGTATTCATATGGATAAATCTTCCCGCCAATGGCGATTGTGCCGCTGTAGCCGGAAACATTCTTATAAAACTGCCCGGTTGCCGTAAATGCAACTTCACAATCCAGCCCCGCCCCGCCAGTGATTAACTCACTCTTTGCAATCTCCGTCATCCGCACCGGGACGCGGAACGCCTCCTCCATCTCATACACGAGGGTCAGCGGCACCGCCCGGACGAAACGGGAGAACGCCCTGTAATTCATATAGGCATTCCTGCCGCCAAAAAAGATGCGCCCGGTCATCACTCCCTGTGAGAATAATTCCTCCAGAGGGATGAAGTCCGTGCCGATCTGTTCATACTGCGTCCCGTCCTTATAGCCGAAGCCGCCAATGGAATGGAAAAAGGATGTCCGGGCGTTCAAATCCCATGACACCCCTTCCCCGTTTATAAGCCTGAATTTCCTGATCATGAATACGCCTTTCCCAGCTCCCGGTTCAGCCCGTCAGATAATTCCCCGACCAGCACCCCGGAATCCAATACCACCTGTGCGTCTGCCAGCCTCGGCAGATACTTTGTCACCACCTCATACATGGCATCCAGCCTTGCCGCCAGTGAAGCATTCCCGTTCCCGCCATTCCCGGAGGATGTGATGCTTTCCATTGCCCCGGTTGTGGGAATGAGCATCCCCGCCAGTTCCTTCATGGGGCCGGTCAGCTTTCCGAGATTTCCTTTAATGCCCTTTCCGAGTAAATCGATCATATCCGGCATAAAGGTGTGGAAGTTGGAAAGCGGCCCCTCGTCCGGCTCGGAGAAATGCAGGAAGGACGCAATGGTTCCCGCAATGTCCTTCACGCTGTCCACAAGGCCGCTGATTTTTGATTTGATGCCGTTAATCAGCCCGCCAATGATATCCTTGCCCCACTGCAATGCCTGTGAGGGCAGGCTCTTGATAAAATTAATCGCCGCATCGAATCCGCTCTTCACCGCCCCGGCGATTCCGCTCATGGCATTCTTGATTCCTGAGAGCAGGCTGTTGAACACATTTACCACCGCGTCTTTCAGGCCGCCCACGATGCCTGTGACCGTGGATTTAATGGCATTCCAGACGGAAGTAATGACCTCTTTTATCGCACCTACCACGGAGCTGACTGCTGATTTGATGGCTTCCCATGCGGCTGTAATGGCGGACTTGATCGCCTCCATAATGGAAATGACCGCTGACTTGATGGCCTCCCATGCCGCCACAGCCACATTTTTTATTGCTTCAATCGCAGCCGACACCGCACTCTTGATGGCTTCCCATGCGGCAATGACCGCGGAACGTATCGCCTCCATCGCCGTGGTGATGGCGCTCTTTATCGCCTCCCATGCGAAAACTACCACATCTTTGATTGCGGAAAGCACCGCTGTTACTGCGGATTTAATCGCTTCCCATACCGTGTTAATGACATTTCTGATTGCCTCCATTACCGTGGTGACGGTATTCCTGATTGCCTCCCATGCGGAGGACAGGAAAGAGCCGATGGCATTTGTCACGGTTTCAATCACATTTTTTATAGCATTCCATACCGTGGAGACCACCGTCTGTATCACATTCAGCACGGTTGTGATAATCATCTTATAAAACTCGAACCGCGCCACGATCAGCGTCTTTATCACGTCAAGGACGGTCTGGAAGATATTTTTTATCCCTTCCCATAAGCCGCTGAAAAAGTCCTTTAGTCCGTTCCATATGGCCTGCGCCGCCCCGGTGATGGCGTTCCAGATGTTGGAGAAGAAGTCTTTCAAGCCATTCCACACAGCTATGGCGGCGTCTTTTATGACATTCCATAAATTGATCCAGAACTCACGGAATCCCTCGCAGTTATTCCATAAAGCCACGAAAATGGCAATCAACGCAGTTATGGCGGCTATCACTAAAGTGACCGGGTTCGCCGCAAGGATGCCCCATAAGGCACTAAGCCCTCCGCCGATACTGGAAATGCCCCCGATCAGTGTCGGGATGAAGGTCATGATGCTGCCCACAGCCGACACAACTTTCCCGATCACGATAAGCACGGGGCCGATGGCCGCAGCGAGTAATCCGATAGTGACAATGGTGTTCTTGGTGCCCTCATCCATTCCATTCAGCTTGTCAACAAAGCCCTGCACCCATGTGACGATCTGGCGGATGGCGGGCATGAGGATTTCACCGAAGGAAATGGCAAGCTCCTCCAACTGGCTTTTCAGGATGGTAAGCTGCCCCGCAAGGTTATCCTGCATGGTCGCCGCCATCTCCGCCGACTTCCCGTCACAGTTTGCTATGGCGCTGCTCACCTTCTCGATGTCCGCAGGAGCGGCATTCATCAGCGCAAGGAAGCCCGACATGGCGTTTTTACCTACCAAAGCCTCTGCCGCCGCTGCCTTTTCCGATTCGGACAATCCACCGAAAGCCGTCCGGCAGTCTGAGAGGATGGCGCTCAAATCCCTCATGCTCCCGTCCGCATTGGTTGTTGCGATTGTGACCTCCCCGATGCTGTTTCCGCAGATTTTCACTTCCCCGGAAAGGTTGCTCATGATGGTACGGAGCGCGGTACCGGCCTGCGTGGACTTGATGCCCGCATTTCCCATCAGCCCAATCGCCTCTGCGGTATCTTCCGCGGAGAATCCCAAAGCCCCGGCAATGGGCGCACAGTATTTGAAGGTCTCGCCCATCATGGAGACGTTGGTATTGGCATTACTGGATGCCGCCGCAAGGATATCCGCAAAATGCCCGGAATCCGCTGCGGTCAGACCGAAAGCAGTCAATGCGTCTGTCACAATATCGGATGTGCTTGCCAGATCTTCCCCGGATGCCGCGGCCAAATTCATAATGCCCTCAATGCCGGAGAGCATATCAGAGGTTTTCCAGCCAGCCATCGCCATGTAGTTCATTGCCTCGGCTGCCTCCGATGCGGAGAACTTTGTCTTGCTCCCCATCTCACGGGCTTTATCCCGCAGAGCCTCCAGCTCGCTCCCGGTTGCCCCGGAAACCGCCCCGACCTGGCTCATGGCGGAATCGAAGTCCGCCGCTGTTTTTACAGCCACCGTTCCAAGCCCCACAATGGGCGTGGTCACGGTCTTGGTGAGGGTGGTGCCCACCTCGGAAATCTTATCCCCAAGGTTCTTCAAGTCCTCGCCCACGGCGGCAATCTTCTGCACCGCCACCGCCGACTGGTTCGCCTGTTCTTCGAGGCTTTTCAGCCGTTCCTCGGTCTCTATGATCTCCCGCTGCAGGCCGTCATACTGCTCCTGGGTGATCTCCCCTTTTGCCAGCGCCTCGTTTGCCTGTTCCGCAGCCGCTTTCAGGGTTTCCAGCTTTTCCTTCGTCTCCCGCACCGCTTCCGCAAGGAGCCGGTGCTTCTGTGCCAGCAGTTCTGTGTTGCCGGGATCCAGTTTCAAAAGGTTATTTACATCCCGAAGCTGTGACTGCGTGGTGCGTATCTCCCCGTTTACCCCTTTCAGAGCGGCGGTCAGCTTTGTGGTGTCGCCGCCGATCTCCACCGTGATTCCCTGTATCCTTGACGCTCCCACCCCAAAGCACCTCCCCACGAAAAAAGGAAGCCCCAAGGCTCCCTAAAAAAATGCGTAAAAAAAGACACCTGCTGTTATGGCAAGTGCCTATGTAAATATTATTCAGTTTTCATCCGCTGTTACATCATCCCTACAAACTGGAAGTTATTGAATCGGTAACAATTCCATATTTTTTGCTCGTTTTAGATTTATTTTAAGGTCTTCATATTCAAACGGCTTGCCATGTCCCGGATATATTAGATTTGGTTTAAGTGCAATGATTGTTTCCCAAGATTTCAGAAAAGCCGTTTTGTCCTCTGCCCAAATGGTTATTCTATGTAAACTTGGCAAGCCGTTCATAGCAGCGTCACCGCAGAATAGAGAACTGTCATTTAGTAAAAGCGATATGGAATCGGCAGTATGACCGGGAGTATCAATAATTTTTCCTTGCAGTAAAAGTTCCACTTGCTTACGGTTTTGTTCTGTCACTTGAATACATCTGCATTGATATTCTTGCTTTATTGAAGGAAACAAATGCTTACCTTTACCAACGAACTTCATTAAATAACAAAAGAACAAGGCAAACTTAGTTGTGCAACCGCCATGAAAAGAGTTTTGCCCTCTATATAATCTTTCTAATGCTTTGTCGCTCATAACGATTTGGAGGTCAGGGCATTCCGAAAGTACTTCATTCAGATAACCTGCGTGGTCATCGTGAGCGTGTGTCAAAAAAATATATCGTATCTGTTGAGGGACTATTTGCATCTTTGCCAGTTGCTTTTTAAAATGTGCAAATCCGCTTTCATACCCTGTATCAATCAGTACATAGCCTTTGTCAATAGGATATATCCAATTATTTACTATCCTGCTTCCTGCATTGAGCATATGTGTTCTCTTCTTTCATTCATTTTCATCGGCGTCAACTTTCAATTTGTAAGTCATACTTACAGCCTTTTTCTACCGCTAATCATAGCAGAAAAAGGCCGTTTTTTCAATTAAAATAAATCCATATCCTGTTGTGTTCCAAGCACTGCATAGGAGCAGGAGTCATTCCTGCTCTCGCAGTACATATCATTGATAAGCCCGATGGAGAGCAGTTCCAGATCAGACATCGAAAGCCCTAGCTGCACACACCGCAGAAGGAACAGCGGCGTGGTCATTTCCCGCTCAGTTGGGCGAAGTTTTTTTTAGCCTCCACATCGGTCTGCACATTGAGTCCCCACAGTTCTATCAATTGCGGCAATACCTGGTAGATGGAAAAGGTATTGAATCCGTCCAGCCACTCATCCACTTCATTGGGAATCTGCGGGTCGGCGTGCTTCGCCATCGTGTAGGCGATATTCTCGAACATTTCAAGAGAGAATAAATCGAGGTTGGAATTCTCCTCATCCACTTCCCCAATACTCTTTTCCAGAATCCGCAAATCCTTATAAATGTCACGCTGGAACTTCAAGCGGTAAATCCTCGGTATGGCGGCAGATGCCTTAAACAACACATCCTGCCCGTCAATCTCTATCTTCCTAACAATGCTCATATCCTTTCAGCCTCCTTCATCCCTGTCCTTCTGTCTCTGCATCCACCGCCTTTGGTTCCGGCAGATATACGGATTTATACCAATTGGCATAAGTCTCCGCAGACGTCCTGTTCCCGGTCTTGGCTTTCACATAGCCGCTCGCCAGCGGCCTTGCCTTGATGGTCAGCGTCTCGGTCTGTACCTCCCGGCTCTCCTCATTGGTCTTGCCCTCGATCTTGGGGCGGCTTGCGGAACAGTTATACAGCACATGGCGTATCTTGCGGATGTCACCGTCAAACTCGAACAGCAGCGCAAAAGCCGCCGTCTCGGAATGGGCATTCTCCACCAGCACTTCATTATTATCCGCTTCCTCCTTCAACACGTCCGTGCGGAAACTCTCCGGGATCAGCGCCAGTTCCAGATTACCGTCATAGCCCATGTTGTTGGCAATGATGTAATACTCGATGCCGTCCGCATAGAACGATTCCGGCTCACCGTTGGGGTCGAGAGCGATGGAAACCGCACCGGGCATTGCCATGGGCGTCTCAAACCCGATCTCCTCGTTCTCCTGTGTTTTCTGCAAAGCATAATGGCAGTTGCAGATGTTGAATTTCACTTTATTGTTGTTCTTCATTTCAGACCTCCATTTCATACAAAACTTCGTACAGCTTTTCTGACTCTATCCACGTTTCCGATTTTCCATAGAAAATACCGTGCTTTAACAGAACAGCCTCTATGGTTTCCTCCAGGTCTGGATTTTTCAGGTCAGTGTACAGTTCAATGTCGAGTTGGTTTATTTTGAAATACGCGATCCCGTCCGCCGAAAAATTGTCGGCTTTGGGATATAAAAATACGAGGAAAGGCGGCTCCGGGGATTCGCCCTCCACGAAATGGTCATAGGCGAAGGGCAGCCCCATTTCCTCCATCATCTTCAATACTTCCTCATGGCTCATCCTTCCAGCCCCCTTTTGATTCCTTCCTCCAGTTCCCGGATGCCCGCCTGTTCCGCAGGGGCGATATGGGGGAATGCCCGCACTCTCCCGCCGCCCCGCTTGGCATGGCCTTTTTCCAGCAAATGGGTGAGCTGATAACGCTTTTTGTTATGCACCACCAGTTCCAGTGCATTGGCGGTCTCTTTCTGCTTTTTCACAGCCCATCCCTTTTTGTACTGCCCCGTCCGAACCGGGGCATTGGCTTTCACTTCCGATTTCACCGTGTTCCCGGCTTTGGTGACGCAGTCCTTCATCACGTCCGTGGCAAGCCCGGCATACTCGATCAGGCCGTCCATGACCGCCTCCGCCATCTGCTCAATGGATACTTTTCTTTCAGACATTTTTACCTCTTTTCCAAAGGGAGAATTTATTCAGCCTCCCCTCTTTTCCAAAGCCGCCCGCAGCTTTATGGTTTTATTCTGATATTTCACGTTGTCAATGAACGTGATGTTATAAATCTGCTCCCGGAAGATAATGCGGAAATGCTCCGTGTCGATGGCGGCGGCTTCGCTGCAATAACGGATAAGGAAAAACACTTCTTTCTCCGCATTAAGCTGCGCCGCCTCCCAATACTCCTTCCCGGAAAGGTTGTTTACATAGGCATGGCAGGCAAAATAATCCTGCCACGATAAAATGTGGTTCCCGGCTCTGTCATTGCCCGTCACGCTCTTCTGAATGATTATCCTGTCCTTCCATTCCCCAAGCGCCATCAGAACACCTCTTTCCGTATGCCGAACAGCAGGGAGCGCAGCGTACCCACCAGTTCCCCGTGGTCTGCCTGCTCCCGGTGTTCATAAAGGTAGGCGGCGGCATAAAGGACGGCAATCCGCACCATAGGCAGATGGCTCTCCAGCTCTGCTGCATCCATCCGTGCCACATCCGCACACAGCGATTCCCCGGTCTCAATCAATCCTGAAATAAAGGAATCTTCATCACTGCTGTCAACACGGAGATACTGTTTCGTCTCCTCCAATGTCAGGACTGCCATCCATGCCGCCTCCCCTCTTATGATGCCGCTGATGCAGAAGCCTTCACCTTCATGGTCTTTACCGCTTCGGCAAGGATCAGCTTGCCGTCCACACGCTGTGAAGCGAGGAATCCCACCTGCCCGGTGGCCGCAAACAGTTCATTCAGACGCTTGAAGGAGCGCCCCTGCCTGTCAGCAATCCAGTAATAGGAAAAGTCTCCAAATGCCATCACCTTGCTGCCCGCCGCCACTTCCGGCACATAGGAGGAAGTGTGGTAAGGGCGGTTTAAAATCATGTCCGGCACGCCCGCCTGCACGGAAGGCTGCCAGATATAATTCCCGTTATTGTCTTTCAGTTTCCGCAGGGCTTTCACGGTGGTGTCATTTAATAACCACACTGCCTTTTTGCGGTAAGGTGCTTTCAGGGAATAGAAAAGGTCCATTACATCATCAAAGGTGATGTTCGCAGTTGCCGTGGTCACGCCATCGGATGCGCCGCCCGTGGCATTTAAAATACCAGTAGGCTTGCCCTTGCCGTCCCCAATGAAAAAGGCTTCCTCCTCCTTTGTGCCGATTCTGCGTCCGAACTCCTTGGAGATGTAAGCCTCCAAGTTGAATACATTGTCATTTAACAGTTCATCCGATACCTTGATCATGGTGGCCACCTTGAAAGCGCCGATGGAGACCTGACCGAAGGAATCATCCGATTCCGGGTATGCCCCTTCCTCGTCAATCCATGACGCCTCGCCTTTGGACGCCACCACGGGAATCTTCCTGTCGCCGCTGGAGGTCTGGATGACTGTGGCAAGACCGCGGAAACAGTTCTCTTCCTCCAGTGCCTCCACCAGCGTATGCTCGAATTCATCCGGCACAAGGTAGCCGCCCTCGGAATCCGTACCCACCTGCAGGGCATTCTCCACATCGAAGAAGTTCTTCCTCCGCATGGCGTTCCAGAACGTCCTCCTGTAATTGTCAGTCGCCCTGCCTGTCTTTTCCTCCCCGTCCGGGTGGTTGTTGGGCTTGTTGGTAATCGGCTCGGAGGTGGGCTTATTCAGCTCCGCGTCAATGGCGGCCTGCCGCTCCAGGCGCTCGATCTCCTTCCCAAGATCCACCACTTCCTTTTCCATCTTCTCATAGGCGGCGGTGTCCTCTGCGGAAAGCAGCCCGTCCTCGCCCCGCTTGCTGTCGAGGAACTTCTTCGCCGCCTCCCATGCCTTTGCCCGTTTTTCCCTCAGTTCCAAAATCTTGCTCATAGCATTTCCCTCCATAAATTTAATGTGATAACAGTTGCAGCCTTTTTTCCAGTTGCTCTATGGGTACTTTCGCCTCCGGCTTTTTCGGAATGAGTTTTGTCAGCAGGGAATTGGCCACCGCTGTGCGGGAGAACATCATGCCCTCCATAGCCACATTCCCTGATTCATCTGTACCTTCCCCTTCATGCAGGATGCCGTCCGCAAAGCCCAGCTCCACGGCCTTCTTCGCATTAAACCAGCTCTCCGCATCCATGAGGTGGGATATCTTCTTACGGTCCATCCCGGTCTTGATCTCATAGGCGTTCATGATGCCCTCCTTCACTTCATTCAGCATCTCCCCCGCCTTCTGCATCTCTTTGGAATCCCCGATTGCCACGGTGATGGGATTGTGGATCATCATTAAACTTGGCGGGGACATCAGCACCGTGGTGCCCGCCATAGCGATGACGGAGGCTGCCGAAGCCGCCAGTGCGTCCACCTTCACGGTCACATCGCCTTTGTACTCCATGAGCATGTTATAAATCTGTGCCGCGGCGTACACATCGCCGCCCGGTGAATTGATCCACACGGTGATGTTACCGCTCCCGGCATTCAGCTCCTTTGCGAACAGGGCGGGCGTCACCTCATCCCCGTACCACGTCTCATCCGAAATCTCGCCATTCAGCACAAGGGTGCGCTCTTCCTCCCCGCCCGCGTCATTTTTGATCCAGTTCCAGAACTTCCTTTTCACTTTCTGCTGACCTCGCTTTCTGCATAGAAAAAACAGGCAGAACATACCCGCCTGTCTTTACAAATTTATTCTTCCTGTTCCCCCGGCACTTTCCCGAAAAGCCCTGCGTCTTGAAGTTTACATAAGTTCCCGTTAATGAGATAGAGGTTCCCACCATCTTCCTCCGGGATAAGGTTCATGTTCTCCATTTCCCTTATATCATTACTGGAGAGCCACCCGTTCTGCCGCCCCACCGCATAGCCGCTCATCCGGCTCTGGTAGTCGCCCCGGAGCAGGCCGTCCACGTTCATCTTCACGAAGTATTCTTTCTTCTCCTGCGGGAGAAATAAAGCCCTCTGTATGGACTGCTCCCACCGGATCACCCACGGGTCTAAAGTATATTTCACGAATTCCAGTGACTGCTGCTCGATGTTGGAAAAGCTGCTCTTATCCAAATCCCCTACCATGTGGGGCGGGATGCGGTACAGCCTTGCGATCTCATCTATCTGGAACTTCCGTGTTTCCAGAAACTGCGCTTCCTCCGGGGGAATCCCGATCTGCTGGTACTTCATGCCCTCCTCTAAAACGGCGACCTTCCCAGCATTCTTGGAGCCGCCATAAACAGCGTGCCAGCTCTCCCTTACCTTCGCCGGGTCTTTTAATACCCCCGGATGCTCCAGCACCCCGCCCGGTGTGGCCCCGTTCTCGAAAAAGGACGCCCCGTACTCCTCGCACGCCAGCGTCATGCCCACCGCGTTCTTTGCCATTGCGATAGGCGAATACCCCACCAGCCCGTCAAAGCCAAGACCGGGGATGTGAAGCACATCCTCCGGCTTAAGGCGCACACGCCCATATTCAGAAAAGTTGGGATTCTCATCGGTGTTCCGGGTATAGGTGTAGAAAAGCTGACCATGCTCATCCCGGTCAACCTCCATCTTGTCCGGCAGGAGCGGGTACAAAGATAACACCCTGCCGCTCCCGTCCCGAATGACCTGCGCGTAGGCATTGCCCCATATGAGAAGGTGGCTCATCAGCGTCTCCCGGAACACGAAGGAAGTCATCTCTGGGTTCGGCTCGTCATGGAGTAAATAATAAAGGGGATGGTCATACACACGCTCTTTTCCCGTCTCCGTATAACGGTACACATGGATTGGCAAAGACGCTACCGCCTCCGCCAGTATCCGCACACAGGAATAGACCGCCGTGGTCTGCATGGCGGTACGCTCATTTACATTTTTCCCACTGGTGCTTCTCCCAAAGAAAAAGGAATAAGCCGAACCGCCGTAGCTGTCATTTGGCTTATCCCTCGCACCCCTTGTTCCAAAAATGGATGGCAGTTTCATAGGCACCTCCTAAAAGTTGAAAAAAGCACCTCCGGAGAGATGCCTTTCCACAATATCCCACATCAGACCATTGTTTTAAACATTCCATGCCTGTTACAGTATGCATAGATAATTCCATGCCCTTTTTTCCTGAACCGCACGGATATGCCCTGTTCCGGGTACAGTTTTACAAGGTCCAGGGCATCCGTTGTCACATAGGCAATAAAGGAAATGTAATGCCCTTTCCCCATAGGATGCTGGATTGTTACGGAATGCTCATTATCCACTGTCTCCACACAGATGCAGTGCCCTTCTTCATCCTTTTCCGCTTCCACCTCCGGCAATGTGATCCCGCAGCAGGAAAAAGTTCCGTGTCCCACGGAAGTGATGATGTTCCCGCATACCGGGCATACATAAAAACACATTTTCCGCATGTTGGCTGACTGGTTCCCGTTTTCCCGCAGTTCCCCTGTCAGCAGTTCCGCTATGGACACGCCAAGCGCCCCTGCCAGCTCCTCAATAACACCGATATCCGGGAGCCCTTTTCCTGTCTCCCATTTGGAAACCGCCTTGTCCCCTACTCCGATTTTTTCAGCAAGCTCCTTCTGCGTGAGCTTCCTTTTTTCCCTTAATTCCTTTATTGTCTTTCCTGTTACATAACCCATCCTTAAGCACCTCTCTTCCTGAATATAAATAAATTTTACCGCCCGCTTTCCATTCCTGCAACCTACGGACCGTAGAGTCTGCACCAAAATGCGGTTTGCGTGTCTCCCGCTATAAGCTCAGAATCCCTCTTTCATCGTACACACTGCCCGTGCTGATGCCGCTGTTCCGTATCGCACGGTCTAATCCCATGATCGTGGCCACAGCGCCGTCAATCTTCTCCGTGGATTTTTCCTTGTCCGGCTTGATGTTCCCTGCCGGGTCGGTACGGACGAAGATGTTATCCATCATCCACCGCAGGACGGGATGCCCGCCATGTGCGATGTTCTTCTCCAGCACCAGCTCCATCAGCCGCTTGGTGGGCGGCGACATATCCTTAAAGCCCTGCCCGAAGGGGACCACCGTAAAGCCAAGCCCCTCAAGGTTCTGCACCATCTGCACAGCGCCCCACCTGTCGAATGCAATCTCTTTGATATGGAACTTCCTGCCGAGGTCATCAATGAAATTCTCAATAAAGCCATAGTGGATCACGTTCCCTTCCGTGGTCTGCAAATATCCCTGTCGCTCCCACACGTCATAAGGCACATGGTCACGCCGCACACGCAGGCGCATATTTTCTTCCGGTATCCAGAAGTACGGAAGTAAAATATATTTCTCCGTATCGTTCCGGGGCGGGAATACCAAAACAAAAGCGGTGATGTCAATGGAACTGGATAAATCCAAGCCTCCGTAACATTCCCGCCCCAGCACTTCCCGCTCGTCCACGGGGAAAGCGCAGGCATCCCATTTCTCCATCTGCATCCACCTTGTGGACTGCTTCACCCACTGGTTCAGACGCAACTGCCGGAAGATATTTTCCTCTGCCGGATTGTCTTTGGCACTGAGATAGGCATTCCGCACCTTCTCGATGTCAATGGTATGCCCAAGCGAGGGGTTCGCTTTCCTCCACACATCCTCCGATGACCAGTCCGCATCATCGGATGCGCCATAGATCACAGGGTAAAATGTAGGGTCTATCTTCCTGCCCTGCAGGATGTCCTCCGCTTTCTGGTGCTGCTCGAAACAGACGGAATGTCTGTCCGTCCCGGCTGTAGTTATTAAAAAGAATAACGGCTGCGTCCTGGCATCGCCGGAGCCTTTGGTCATGACATCGAACAGCTCCCGGTTCGGCTGGCTGTGCAGCTCGTCAAAAATAACCGCGTGTACATTTAATCCGTGCTTGGTGTAGGCTTCCGCGGAAAGCACCTGGTAGAAACTGTTGGTGGGTTTATACACCAGCCGCTTTACCGACATGACAGGTTTTATTCTTTTTTTCAGCGCAGGGCACTGCTCCACCATATCCACCGCCACGTCAAAGACGATAGATGCCTGCTGGCGGTCAGAGGCGCAGCCGTAAACCTCCGCGCCCCACTCATTATCGCCGCAGGTCATATACAGGGCGACACCTGCCGCCAGTTCCGATTTCCCGTTCTTTTTGGGAATCTCCACATAGGCAGTGTTGTACTGCCTGTACCCGTTCTCCTTCACTGTACCGAAAACGTCCCGGATGATCGCCTCCTGCCACGGGAGCAGTTCAAAGGGCTGCCCCCGCCATTTGCCTTTGGTATGTTTCAGGCAGCCTATGAAATCCACGGTGCGTTTCGCCTTTTCCTCGTCAAACACTATCCCCCGCCTCCCTTAAAGAGCAAAAGCTCCATTGCATCGCTCTCTTTATCCTCGCCGCCTTCCGCCACGATGCGGCTCCGGGAGGAAGGGGTAAGGCCGAACTGCTCACAGAAACGATTCATGATCTTCAAATAGGTCTGCGCGATGGATACCTGCGGGACCTGCTGCCAGTAGCCGGAAGGGGTCTTCACGATGGTGCCGTGCTGGGTGATGAATTCCTCCGCCTCTTTCCATCTGGCATATGCCTGGCAGTATCCCGCGAATGCCGCCATGTCTATTTCCGTGAGGATGCCCAGCTTCTCCATCTGCCCCGCCATCCGCTTCCACTCTTTCTTTGCCTCGCCCTCCAGCCATGCCGGACAGCGGGGCGCTTTTTTCTCCGGCTTCGGCTCGCCCGTATTAAGGCTGCGCTTGCCGGGATTCCCCTCCAGCGCCTTTACCGCCGTGGGCTTGGGTTTCCTTCCGCTCTGCACTTTTGCCGCCTCCTTCCCTTAAATTTGCGCAGCAGAAAAGGGCTCCGAAAGAAGCCCCTTTCCGCTGCTATGTATTTATCATTTATTCCTGTGCCGGAAGTGCGTCTGCCGCAGCCCTCGCCGCTGTCAGTGCGTTCTCCTCATAAAAATATGGGTCAACGCTGCGGGAAACCTCCGCGCCGTTTTTGTCATGGACGCTGAATCCAAACCCAAGCGCCTCATCATCCCATGCCGTACTCAGTTCATATCCGTTGTAAATTTCCTTCATCGTACTTTCCCTCCTTATGCCCTGCTGAGCGCCCACTGCATTGCGTGGCCGCCGTCCTTAAAAGTTTCATCCGCGATCTCCACAAGGTTCAGCCTGCATTCGATTTCCCCAAGCCCCGTTTCCTCCGGCGTCTCGATGAACTCGTAAATGGCCGCCTCGTACTGCCCTCTCCAGTTCACCATCGTCACCAGCGTCTTTTCCCCGAAGGTAAGCGCGCCGCCGTAGCAGCAGGGGATTTTGTCCTGCAGGTGTTCGATTGTGGTGGTCTGTAAAAAGTTGATCTCATGTTTTTTCATTTGCTTTTTTCCTCCGTTTTCCTTTTGGTAGTACACATGTTACCTCTGAACGCGGGTATTATCCACTCAATTCGGAGGCATAAATGTGACAAAGATAACCGCAGATAATTGTGTACATTATGGCGGAGGGCTTATGCCTCATCCGCCTCCATCCTGATCGCCGGGATTACCGCCCGTTCCATTGTCTGCCAGTCTGTGTAGTTTGCCTTTACCTCGGTAAGCCCCGCCATCCGGAAGCCGTGCTTTTCAAATTCCGCAAGGATCGGGATCAGGCTCGAAAAGGTGCTGCTGATGGTGAATCCGCTGATGCCGTTTTCCTTAAGCGTCCTTGTGATCTCCGGTATATCCCTGTCCCAGATGGTCTCGCCAAAATCAATGCTGTCATTGCCCGCCGTGATGCTGTTGCGGTACGCCCAGAACAGTGTGGGGTTGATCCCCCAATCTTTAAGGCTTCCTGCCTGCTCCGCAATGGCCCTCTCAAAAAGTTCAATCTTTTTCATGGTGTGTGCCCTCCGTTTTTTCGTGTTTTCCCTTTCGGCAATACACATGTTACCTCTGAAAGCGCACATTATCCACTCATATCTGCGCCATAAATGTGACAAAGATATGGGTGGATAACTGTGCATCTTATGGCGGTTTATGAGAAATCCACCATATGTAAGGTCTTGCAGATACGCCTGTATTCCCCGCGCCTTAATGCTTCCCTGCCACTGTGCCGGACCTTCCGGTTCAGGTACTTCTTATTCAGGGAAATGCCGTGGCGCAGTTCGCCCCTCATGCTGTAAGAGCCACTGCCACGCTGCCAGCAGTTGCGCTTTTGGTGTGCATTCCCCGGCATCCGTTCCTGCATTGCCATGTCCATCCACCCCCTTTCTTTCAATATACAAGGGCACTCACGCTTCCCCGCCTGTGGCGGACATCCGACTTTTTGCACCGGAATCCCAGCAGTTCCCGGATTTCCATCTCCACGGCATATTCGGGATTCCCCGGATGGCCTTTGGGCTTCATCTCCCCCGCCAGTATCTTTTCCGCATCCTGCGCCGTAAGGTCAACATACCCCGATGGCGTCATGAAATGGAATTCCTTCCTGCAGGAAACATAGCGCCGGAGCAGCTCCCCCACGGTCACCTCCCCGTCCTCAATTTTCACTGCATAATCTTCCCCGAATATCACCGCAAGGCTGCTCCCGTTCTGCCAGTCAACGTGGATACTGCCGGAATCGTCCACCCCCGTCACCACACCCTGCATTCCGGGCGGCATCTCCCTGTAGGGGTCATCCATCTTTACCAGCTCCACCCTGCACCCTTTGGGGTATTTCTCCCGCAGGGCTTCCAGTTCCTCTTTTTTGATAGCAAGGTTCATTCCGCATATCTCCTTCCGTAGATTCCGGCAGGGAGGGAAGCACCGCCTCCCTGCCCCTGCTGTTTCTTACTGTTCTGTGTCAAAACTCTGGTTGACCTGCTCGATCAGCGCCGCATCCGCCAGAGCCTCTGCCATGTCCGTCCCCGGCTCCCCCGCCGTTTCCTCCGCAGGTGACTGTTCCTGCTGCTTTGCCGCCTCCCGCTCGTTCCGGCGGGCTTCCTGCCACCTCTGCTTGTTTTCCTCGGTGCGGAAAGCGGAATGCCCTTTCAGCTTTTTCATCAGGAGGTCCCGTATCTCTTTCCCCTCTGCGCCGCCGAAGCCCAGGCGCAGGAGCCATATCCTCATGTAGTATTTCTCGTTTTCCTCGATGGTCTCCCTGGGGCTGATGCGTTTCTGCTCCTTTGCCTGCCGCACCATCGCTGCCGTAAGGTGCGTGAATGCCTTTATCATGTCGGGATCGTCCGCCGTGGAAAGGGTGAAGCTGGCGTTCCCGCCCTGAAAGCTGATGCCCCTGCACCCTTCCGCATGGCTCTGGAATGTCTGCAGGAAGGTTTCCGCATCGGGAATCTCCGTGCCGCCCAGCGTCTCCACCAGTTCCGCGGGAACCCGGAAAACCTCTTCCGCAAAGGCGCGGTTTATGAGGTACTGCTTGCTGTGGGTCAGGAAAATCAGGTTCTTAAGCCCCTCCGCCGTCATGCCCTCCACCGGGATGCTGACCGCTGTTTCATCCGCCTCCGGCTGTGGTTCTCCGATGAATCCCTGCTCCGTCAGCCCTGCCGTCACCAGCTCCGCCGTTTTTTCATCCTCGGTCTCCACCGCACCCTTTTTGTCGATGGTGCAGTTTCCGATCTGGTAGGCGCAGGTCGGAACCCCAAGGTACTTTGAAGGCTCTCCCAAAATCCCGCTGACCGCTTTCACTACATCTTTCCTGTTTGCTGCATTCGTCTCAATCCTCATCCTTTTTTCCTCCGTTTTTTAAGCCCTCCGGCTTTGTTTTCCCTTTCGGTATTACATTAATCACTCTGAATGGGGATAAAAGCAACATAAATGTCAGAATAAATGTCACAATAAAAAATCCGGGAACTGTGCATAGTACACAATGCCCGAAAGCACGAAATACACGTTCGGTAAGGCGCAGCCATTCCCCCACATACGGTACTCCGCCGAATCGGAATGGGGGTCTTTCAGCCATTTCCGAATCTGGCTGTCGGATTTTGGCTTACTGGAAGTCCCCATTATTTTACGGTGGGTCTCGAACACCTCCCGCCAGAATGTCATTTCTTCCTCTGTGGGGTTTTCCGTCCCCAACCCGTCACACCACCAGTCCGGGAAACCCTGCAGCCTCGCGCATTCCGTGGGTGTGAGCCTGCGGACGATATAGTCCGGCTCTACTATATGATAATCGCCGCTGAACGCTTCCTGATTGCCCAGCCACTGCTTGGAGCCCATGCTCGCGGAGATCGTACCAAATACATCCTTGCCCGATGCCGTCCGCACGTCATTGATGACGGGCGGGTCCTTATAATCCGTAGCCACCAGCGTGTTTGCCAGTTCCTTTTCCGCCCGCATGAAATAGGAATTCTTGCTGGTGCAGTAGGTGGGGTATGCCACCGCATGATGGTCCGTGGCATTGAGGGTGAAAGAAACATCCTCATTCACGCCGCTGCCCTGCGGCCCGTTCCTGTCATCCCGCCCAATCATGGAGCCCTGCACCGCCACCACCGCAATGCCGCCCTGGTTGCAGGATGGATTATTACAGTTACAGTCAAGTGTCCGTGCGGTCTGTGCCTCATAAAAACCGCTGTGCGGATTGCCGGATTTCATGGCGTTGCTCTCTTTGGAGCAGATGCCGAATGCCTGCACCACAAGCTCATTGCAGCGGCTCTCTCCTATATCGAAAGTATTCAGCGTATTTGCCACTTCCCTATTTTCCCATGTGGGCGCTTCCTCCGCGGAGTGCGGGCGCGTCCCCTTGCAGAAAGGCACGAACACGGTCTGGTCATTGTTGCAGGAAAGGGTGGCCGACTTGTCATCCTGTATCAGCGCGCCTTTCCCTCCATTTCCACCCCCGGCACGGATTTTCAGCGTCTTGGGTGTCGCCGCATCCATGACGAGCGGCACGTTCCCGCCGCCGGTCCCCATCCGGGAAGTCAGCGTCTGCACCATGTTATCCTCGGATACTTTCACCCTGCTGTCCGTGGGATGGTTCTCCAGCGCCACTGCTGCCGGGACCATACCCGCCCGGAGCGTTGGCGAGGTTTCCTCTTCATATCCGATGCCCCGGCTGTCCGCAGAATGCTCCGTGCAGAATCCCGCCGCCTCCATCACACACGGCGGATGGCCGTGGCTCTGCGCCCTTAAGGTACACGCCATTTCATTGTCCACGGAAATATACTGGCCGCCCATGTCATTTAAACAGATGCCGCCTGCCGCTCCAATGCACGGCGCAGCACCTCCGGCAGCTCCTTGCCACGCACGGAAGCCCTGCGCAGAATACCCTGACACGCCCTCGGACTCAAATAATACCTTTCCGGCACACCCGCCTGCAAAATCTGCGACAAGGTAGATGCGTTTCCTACGTTGGGGGACGCCCCACAGGCAGGCATCGAATACCCGCCACGCGATGGAAAACCCGTCTGCCATGACGCATCCGGCATTCGCCCATTTTCCCTTTGGAGGTCCAGGAACATGAATGCCCCCGTCTTTGACGGAGCAGACCGCTTCAAGCACTGCCCTGAAATCCTCCCCATTGTTTGAGGAGAATGCCCCCGGCACGTTCTCCCACACGATAAATCTTGGGTATCTCCCATCTGTCGCACACCTCATTTCCTTTATGATCCTGACTGCCTGAAAGAACAGACTGGACTGCTTCCCGTCAAGCCCCGCCCGTTTGCCCGCAATCGACAAATTTTGACAAGGACTCCCAAATGTTATGATATCCACGGGCTCCACTTTATCCCCGCGGATGCTGTTCACATCGCCATAATGCTTCACAAAGGGCAGTCGCTTTGTGGTCACCCGGATAGGGAACGGCTCAATTTCCGAAGCCCACACCGGGCGGATTCCGGCAAGAAGCCCGCCAAGCTCAAAAGCGCCGGAGCCGGAGAACAGGCTGCCAAGTGTCAAGTTATCTTTTCCCATCTGCCGCCTCCCCCAGCCTCTTTTTCAGGGCATTAAAAAACGCCCTGCCTTTGATGGGCTTCCCGGCTCCCTGCCATTCGTCCTCAAAGTCAAAGCGTATCTCCAGTTCCTCCACGGAATAGTCGGCGCGGAAACTCCGCCACGTCATCTTATCCCATTCTTTTAATTGTTCCCACAGCGCCGGATGGTTATGGTAGAGCTGCCGCAGTTCCGGCAGCGGCTGTAGTGGGCAGCACCAGCACGACACCCTCTTGAACTGCTCATAGAGCCCGTTCCAGTCATACCCGTGGTCATAACAGTATTGCAGGCAGTCCGCCTCCGTCATCCCCCAATCCACAAGGGGATGCACATGGCCGGGCTGCCTGTTCTGTTTCCGTTCCAGACGGTATCCCTCATCGGCGGCAAGGCCGATGTATTCCTTCACATCATATTCCTTCCTGATCTCCCGGAGGAATTTCTCCCGCGGCGTATCTTTCAGCCTTGCCGTACACCACCGCATCCGCGGCCCCGCCCAGCCATACCCTTTGATATCCGGGCCGTACTTCTTAAGCGCCGCGGATTCCGGATTGCGTTTGATATCCGCATAAAACATTAATTCCTCGAAAGATTTCTCCGCCCGGACGTGGGTGATGGGGATTCCTATATCCCTTTCCAGCTTTGCGATATGCTCATACATGGCGGGGAATTCCAGCCCGGTGTCGCAGAATAAAATGCAGTCAATCGGCATCCCCCGCTCGATCATCCCAAGGAGCATGGCCGTGGAATCCTTGCCCCCGGACAGCGCCACTACCCTGTATTCCGGTTTATCCATCGTCCTCACCCCCGTCCAGATCGTCACAGGTGATGCCCGCCAGTTCCGTCAGCACATCCTCGCAGGATGCCACCGCCGCATCCCATCCGCGGCTGAATGATTCCGATGCGTCACACCCGCCAAGATTGTGTATCCTGCGGAATACCTCAACCAATAATTCCCTGTCACTCATTGCCTGCCGCCTCCTTAAAAAACGCTTCGCAGATTGATAACTCTGCAAAGCGTTTACATTTTTCCACTACTCTTTTTCTTATCCAGTCCGCTGGCATTGGTACGTCATTGTATCTGCCATACTCACCAAACATACACTCCATCCCTATATTCCTTGCCTGCACTGCCTCGGTAAATGTCAAATAATATCCAAGATGAATATCATGCTGGCAGACTTTTATCCTTGCCCTGTATTTCCTCCGTGGCGGATAAAAACTCACGCCAGAAACTCCCGATGTGTTGTTTTTCTGCAAAGGCTGGTTACACTGGTTCTGCTGATGGGTACATATTCTCAGATTGCAGAGACGGTTATCAAATGTGTCTAAACTGATATGATCCACCTCATATCCCTGAGGGCATTCCAATAAAAATGAATGCAGCATATCGCCCTTGCAATTTATGATATAGGTACTTCTCGGTTCCCCGCTCCGTTTATTCCGATACCAATTGGTATCTCTAATTTTTTCAAAACATATGCGGTCAAACCAAAATACCGTGCCGTCCGGCAAAGTGCCACAGCCAGTGCCATCTTGAAAAAATTGATAGGCAACGTTACTCATCTATACCCTCCCCTGCCAGTGCAGAGAAAGCAATCCGCTTCCCATCCCTCTCCACGGACACATTCTCCGCAGAGCCGGCCTGCTCGATATAGCGGTTCACGATCACATCCGCAAATTTCTCATCCAGCTCTATGGTGTAGCAGATGCGGTTCGTCTGCTCACAGGCGATCAGCGTGGAGCCGGAGCCGCCGAAGGGGTCCAGTACAATGCAGTTACTCATGCTCGAATTTTTAATGGGATATGCCACCAAGCCTACGGGCTTCATGGTCGGATGCTGTTCGCTTTTTTTCGGGCGGTCAAACTCCCATATGGTGGTCTGCTTCCTGTCGGAATACCAGTTGTGCTTCCCGCCCTTCTTCCATCCGAACAGGCACGGCTCATGCTGCCACTGGTAGGGGCTCCGCCCCAGCACAAGGCTCTGCTTCTTCCAGATGCAGCACCCGGAAAGGTAGAATCCCGCCGCCTTGAATGCGCTGCGGAAATTCAGCCCTTCCGTGTCTGCGTGGAACACATAGATGGATGCGTCCTGCTCCATGTTCTGCTCCATATTTACGAAAGCGGCAAAAAGGAAGTTATAGAACTGCTCATTTTCCATGTGGTCATTCTTGATCTTCCCGGCGCTCCCCTCATAATTTGCATTGTACGGAGGGTCCGTCACCACAAGGTTCGCTTTCGCCCCTGCCATCAGCACATCGTATGTCTCCGGCAGGGTGGAATCGCCTACCACCAACCTGTGCCTGCCAAGCGTCCACACATCACCCAACTTCGCCACGGCGGGCTTTTCCAGCTCCGCGTCTATGTCGAAATCATCTTCCGTGATTTTTTTATCATGGACGGAATTGAATAGCTGCTCGATCTCCGGCGGCTCGAATCCAGTGAAGGACACATCAAAGTCCGAATCCTGCAGGTCGGCGATAAGGTCAGCCAGCAGCTCCTTGTTCCATTCGCCCGTGATCTTATTGAGGGCGATGTTCAGCGCCTTCTCCTTCTGCTTGTCAATGTCAATGACGATGCAGTCGATCTCCTCATAGCCTAAGTCCGTGAGGACTGTGGCTCTCTGGTGTCCTGCCACAATGGTCATGTCTGAGTTGACGATCACCGGCTCCACATAGCCGAACTCCGTGATGGAGTTTCTGATCTTCTCATATTCCCTGTCACCCTTTTTCAGTTTTTTCCTTGGATTGTATGCCGCCGGAATAAGGTCGGCTATTTTCAGACGTCTAAACTCCATTTCAATCCCTCCAGAACCTTGCTTTGATGTAGCAGTCATGGCTGCAATACTTCGGATGCCTGCTGCCATAGAAGGAAAAATCCCTGCCGCAGCATTCACATTTCTTTGTGACAATGGCTTTCCTGTTCCCCTCCTGCGGGTGCGCTTTCCACCACTGCCGTCTACATTTTTCTGAGCAGAACTTCCTCGGCCTGCCGGTCCCCGCCTGTTCGGTTTCCTTCCCGCAGCAGAGGCAGATGCCGTTCTGCACCTCCCGCTCCTTAAGGTTCTTCACGGTTGCCGCCACATAGCCGCCCATCCCTTTTGCCTTGCAGTGGTTGCGGACGATGTCGCGGGAAAGCCCCAGCGCCTCCGCAATGGCACGGTAGCCCATGCCCTTTAGGCGCATTTCCTTCACCTGCGCCGCCTCAAAATCGGTCATTTTCCCTCCACCTCCATCAAAAAAAGGCCAAAAACCAGCGTTTTTTGATGGTTTTTAAGCCCAAAAACATGGGTTTTTCGGTACTTTCACGCAAAACTAAAGTGCCTGAAAGCCTTGAAAAATCAATGTTTATGTAAGATTTTGGGGCGATTTCCTATCCCCCCTGTGCGAATTTGCGAAAACGCGCGTCTGAGGGGGCGGCGGTCAGAATTTTGTCGGATTACAGAGATTGAAGCCGCCCCTCCCCGGTCAGATTTCCACGGGAAATGTCATGCTTTGTCGGAGCATGGCAGAAAAAGAACCATCACGGAAACCTCAGTAATGGAACACCTGATAGCGGTCTTCCGTCATGGTTTTATGGTCATGGCAGCCCTTACAAAGAGGCTGCCAGTTGCCCTCATCCCAGAACAGCTCCGCATCCCCTCTGTGGGGAATGATGTGGTCAACCACCGTTGCCTTTACCAGCCGTCCCTTCTTCCGGCACTCTGTGCAGAGGGGATGTGCTTTCAGGAAACGTGTCCGGGCTTTCCTCCATCGGCTGTCGTACCCACGGACGGAGGCGCTTGCCCTGTCGGCGGAATGCACCGCCGCGTGTTCCTCGCAGTACATCCCGTCCGTCAGCTTGGGACAGCCCGGATGCTTGCATGGTTTCTTCGGTCTCATCGGCATGGATGCACGCCTCCTTCCTGTCTATTCCTCCGGCAGCCTGCCGCACAGCGACTTGTAAGTCCGTGCCAGCATCCCGCCCCACTGTTCACACTGCTCCGACACGGCCTTAAGCTGCTCCGCCAGCGTGTGCATATGGAACCGCGGCTCGTAGTTGTCAAGCCTCTCATTGATGTCGGCCAGTTCGAACTTTGCGTGAAGCTCCTCCGCCATCACCGCGTTCATGCACTCAAGGTTCTCCACCAGCGTCCCCAGGATTAGCTCCTCCAGCTCTGCCGCCGTATGGAATGTCTCGAACACCTCGAAGCACCCGTGCTTTCTGTCGTACACATAAAAGAAATGTGTGCCGCTCCTGCCGAGTGCGATGTCCGCATCATGCTCCATAAAATAATCCTGGTATCTTTCAGCCATCTTCATGGCTTCCTCCCATCCTTCCGGCATATGCCAATACCTCCCTTCTTCCTTTGGTGCTGGCATATTAACTCTGAATCCCGCTTATTGCAAGCTGATTTTCCATACATTCTCCTGCCGTGGAAAAAGGTGTCAGAGTGCTTATAACACCGCCGCTTTCTTTGTCACTTCCTCGTATTGGCTGTCCGCCCTTCCTGGTTTAAACTGTCAGCGGAAAGGGGGTGACAGGCCATGACGGACAGGGAATTTCTCACGCAGGCCATCATAGAACGGATGGATTTTGTATTCCAAAGGGACCGCAAAGAGTCACTACAGGAAGAAAAGGCTGCGCGGCTGGAAACGGAAAAGCAGTTCCGGCGCATCCTTGACAGCCTCCCGGAAGAAGAACGGGAGCTGCTTAAGGGGATGCAGTCGGAGGCGTTCCGTTTATCTGCCCGCGACAGCGAATTCTATTACAGGGAGGGCCTCAAAGACGGTTTCTCGCTGTACCGCTTCGTAGCCGGGGGATAATGCCGGAGGGCGGCAGAGCCACTCCGTCCTGCCGCCCAAAAATATCACCACTTCCTCACGCCGCCGTAGTATTTGTCGGCGATTGCCTCCTGCTGGTACTCCGGCAGGCTCCGCAGACGCTCATTCACCTTTTCAAGCGACTGCGCCTGTTCCTCATGGGTCTTATGGAAGTGACAGGTCTCGCCCTCACACTTCCCCACGCCAAGTATGGTGCAGTTCCCATTCTCATTCATGGCAAAACAATCCATCAGCTTCTCCTTTCCACCCTTTCCGCAAAAGAAAAGGCAGCGGTGAAAGGATAAAGCCCGCTGCCCTGTTCGGAGACACGAAAAAAGCCCCGTGGATTCTTCCACAAGGCTCCTTACACTTCTCCGCAGTTTGATACTACCATAAAAATTTTGAAAAAACAATTCCGATATAGTCTACATTTAGTTTCACGTTAGTATCACCTAACTAAGCAGATATTCCATATCGACTTCATCCCGGAACTCATACATCTGGTTCATCTCCCTTGCCGCCTTTTTCCGGTAGCGCCCCACAGTGCTGTAGCTGATGCAGTATTTCCCCATAAGGTCATTCCAGTTCATCTGCTCCATGACCATGTCCCTTACGAATTCCGGCAACCTGCCGCTCAACTGTGTTGTCAGGAAGCCAAAAAAATCTATTTCTTCTTTGAGGTAAAGGTAACGCCTGAAAAGTTCATCAAAATACTCATCATCCAGCCTGTCCGCCACCCTTCTGTAATATGCCGCCGCTTTCCCGGTCTTATCGGAAACCATGCTCTCCTGCACCCGTTCCCCCTGTGGTTTGGAAAAGTTCATGCTCTCAATGACATCTTCTTTCCGGATACCCTGAAAATCTTTTATCTTAAATTCCAGCACCGTCATTTCCTGCCTCATTTTCGTATAATTTTTAAACATTTCCTCTGCTTTCATTTCCCTTCACCTCCGATCCTCGCTTTTACCGCATCCACCAATGCTGACTGCCCGCAGTCCTTTTTCTCCAGTGCCGCCATCACCCTCTCATCTAGTGTGCCTTTGGAGATCAGGTGATGTATCACCACCGTCTCCTCCTGCCCCTGCCGCCACAGCCTTGCGTTCATCTGCTGATATAATTCCAATGACCATGTCAGCCCGAACCACACCAGCGTGGAGCCGCCCGCCTGCAGGTTCAGCCCGTGTCCGGCTGACGCGGGATGGATCGCCGCCACCGGGATTTCCCCGGCATTCCACTTCCGCATATCTCCCGCCGCGTCCAGCTCCACAGCCCCGGTACGCTCCATGATTCTCTGTAAATCATGCTTATACCAGTAGGCGATCAGCACCGGCTTCCCATTCGCCGCCTCGATCAGATCCTCTAAGGCTTCCAGCTTGCGGTCATGGATGTGTTTCACGTTCCCGTTCTCATCGTAGACCGCGCCGTCCGCCATCTGTAAAAGTTTGTTGGCTAATGCCGCCGCATTCACCGCGTCAATGTCCCCGTCCGAAAAGGGAAGGAGCATATCCCGCTCCAACTGCTCATATAACGCCATCTCCTTTTCACTCAGGGAAACCTCAACACGGTTATAGACGCATTCAGGCATATCCAGATAGTCCACGGCCTTCATGCTGATGCAGATGTCGGAGATCAGTTCATAGATCATATCCTCCGCGCCCTCCCTGGGCTTATAAGAATACACCATCTCACGGTTTCTTTTGTCCGGCACGAAGAACCGCTCACGGTAGCCGCCGATGAACCGCCCAAGCCTCTGCCCCATGTCGAGGATGCCGATTTCAGCCCATAAGTCTATCAGACCGTTGGGAGCGGGCGTCCCGGTCAGCCCCACGATGCGCCGTACCATCGGGCGCACCTTTTTAAGCGCCTTGAACCGCTTCGCCTTATGGGACTTGAAGGAGGACAGCTCATCGATTACCACCATATCGAAATCAAAGGGGCTGCCGCTCTCATTGACAAGCCACTCCACGTTTTCCCTGTTGATGACGTACACCTGCGCTTTCCTGTTAAGTGCGGCTATGCGCTCTTTCTCAGAACCAAGCACCGCCGACATCCCAATCCCGGAAAGATGCTCCCATTTTTCCAGTTCGGAAGGCCAAGTCATGTAGCAGACCCGTAATGGTGCAATAATCAATATTTTTCGGATGTCAAAGTAATCAAACAATAACTCCCATATGGCGCTCAGCGTGATCACCGTTTTGCCAAGACCACAGTCCAAGAACAATGCGCTCACTTTATGGCTTATGATAAATTCCTTTGCATACTCCTGATAATCATGTGGCACATATCTCATCCAGCACACCTCCTATCTGCTCCGCGCCGTCAACCACATAGACGGGAAAACCTAAACCCTTAAGCTGCTCCATCCGTTTTCTCTGTAACGGCCTCGGCTTTTTCCCCGGAGCCTTTAATTCCACAAATGCGATTTTCCTGCCCGGCAGCAATACGATTCTGTCCGGCACCCCAGCCAGACCGGGGGAAACGAATTTCACCGCCATGCCTCCCATCTTTTTCACCGACACGGCTAACCGCCGCTCTATCTCATTTTCCCTCATCCGCCACCGCCTTTTCATAATCCCGCCAGCACCTCTTGAACAGGGCGATGCACTCATCGCAGGCGAACATCCCATGCAGATAGTCCAGTATCCTCTCCCTGTCCCCGTCTTTGGGGAATCCCGCCTCCTCATGCTTCATGTCTCCCGCAAGGTCGCCCCTCGGCGTATCCTTCCCGTAATATTTTCCAATCATCCAGTCATAAAAATTCATACCGTTCTGCCTCCTTTTCTGTTCCGAAGTTCCGAAAAATCCCTATTGCGCGTGGATGGGCGTTTTCACCCGTCCTACTATCTTCTTTTTACCTATTCCATTTATTAGATATATTTCAGGAACATTGGAACACGCCCCTCTGTTCCAGTGTTCATCATGTGTTCCAATGTTCCATAAATCTGTTCCAGACTCTCCCGTTTTGGAACAGATTTAACTTTGTTCCGTTCCAACACCCTTTTCAGGCTTTGGAACAGAACAGCTTTCACGCCGGTAAAGCCACTGTGGGCCGTAAAGCGCAATGCGCTCTTTCTTGTCCTCCGGCGTCCAGCCGCCGATGCGCGCCATGATGGCGGAAATCTCCCCGCTGTCCATGCGTTTTAAGTTCGCCCTCTCCTTCCCGAAGCATTCACACCATATCTCCATGTTGGAGACACACATACGGCGCACCGTGCCGACTAAGTCCGGCTTCCCGAAATCCTCCCCGTGGAGGAAGTTCCTGCGCTCGAATAAATCCATGCCGTCCCATTTCTCCGGCAGGAGCGTGTCGAGGTATTCGCGCACCAATCCCTCCCGCTCATCGCTCTCCATCGCCTCCCTCTGCTCGGACTTGGCCGTGTCCTCCATCTTCCCGTCAAGGTAGAGCCGTTCCCCCGCCTTCACATACACAAGCACCTCCGCCCATATCTGGCGGATGTCCTCCGCTGACAGCTCCCATGAATGCTTACGGCTGCCGCCCGGCGTCTTCACCGGCCAGAAACGGCGGTTCCCGGTGGTGTCCCGCAGATAGCCTTTCTCCGCGTTGGTGGTGCCGAAAAAGACGCACTGGCGCAGGTGCGGCGTGGCCCTTCTGCCGAAGGACGCACGGTAGATGTCGTTCTGACGGGAAAGGAAGGAGCGCAGCGTCTCCACCTCGGCTTTTTTCAGCCCCGCCAGTTCCCCGATCTCCATGATCCAGTACCCCTGCAGCTTCTCCGCCGCCGTCTTGTCCTTCGTGTCGCTTAAGTTCAGGCTGTCGGAGAACCAGTCCCCGGCAAGCCGGGAGATCAGCGTACTCTTCCCCACGCCCTGCGGCCCGTTCAATACCAGCATGGTGTCGAACTTACAGCCGGGGCTTAACACCCGGCAGACCGCCCCGCATAGGGTCTTCCTCGTCACCGCACGGACGTATGGCGTGTCATCCGCGCCCAGGTAGTCGATGAGCAGGGTGTCCACCCGCGGCACCCTGTCCCACTCCGGCAGGGCGTCAAGGAACTCACGCACCGGGTGGTAGGAGCGATCATCCGCCGCCTTCGTCACGGCGATATTATAGTTGCGCATGGAGAATGTGCCGTAGGTAAGGTCGATATAGGAGATGAGCTGCGCATCGTCCGCGTCCCGCCAGAACCGCCCCGGATGCTCCCACGGCACAGCACCCTTGATCTCCATGCCGTCACTGAGCTGGTTGAACACGATGCCCTTCAGCTTTTCATCGTTGTTCAGGATGAGCAGGAGATTTCGCAGGGTGTTCTTCACCACCGTGGAGCGTTTCTCATACTCCAGTTCCTTCATCCAGTCCTCGTTCTCCCCGGAAAACTCCCGCTCCGCTTTCTCCAGCCGTTCCCCGGCAATGGTCATCTTCACGTTCTCATCCTTTACCACGAACTCGCTCATGGCGTTAAAGGAAGGGAGCTTTGCCGCTTCCGTGTCCTCGGATGCCTTTTCATCCAGCTCGCCGAATCTGTGTATCCGCACCATGTCGAATGCGTTCATCAGCTTTCCGCAGGCCGGGTCCGTGGCATGGTGGGAGTAGGCGAATTTCCCTTCATAGACCACCACGCCCGCCTGCGAGTCCGCCGGGATATAGTCATACCGCCCCGGCATGGCACTTGGCTGATAAATGTCTGTAAGAAAAGCGGCTATTGCTTCCTCGATGGAATACGTCCGGCAGAACGCGCCGATGACGCCATCCTTTGTTAGAGGGTCCGCTTGTTTCTTCATCTCCCTCTGCACGATGTTCCGCTGCCTGCTGCTCACCGGCCACTCCGAGGAATCCCGCCAGTCCTGATAGCGTGAAAGCACATCGTCCGGATTGAGCGGTTCTCCCTCAATGTCCCGGAAGATAAATTCCCCGTCAGAAGACGTGGACGGCCAGTACATGAGGCGGCTCGGCTCATAGGTGGTGTCATCGAACATCTCAATTCCGATATCCTCCGCCACCTTCCTTGCCACCGCCACATATTCATCCGGGGACACCGGGCGGGATAATAGGATCACAAGGCGCAGCCTCGGATTCTCCGGCGTGTGCTTGTGGGTGGAATAAACAAAACAGCGGTAGCCATACAGCATCTCTATCTGCTCGATCAGCCCCGGAACCGCATGGTCAATGTCAAGCGTGATGATGGTGCGGTATTCCACGCAGTCCTTCTTCCGCCTGCCGCCTTTCAGCCTCCCTCCCACATAGCCGCCCACATCCTTAATGGCGTCCTGCCTCGCTTTCGTCATCTTCATATACTGCTCCACGGTCTCCGCCGTGCGGATGGTGTGGGAGATGCGTTCTATAAACTCATCCAGCTCCATCTCCACGTTGTTCCAGCGTCTCTCCATCCTTGAATTTCCTGTTGCGATCTGTAGCTTCATTCCTTCCTGCCCTCCAATAATCTCAGATTTTTCACGCACTGGTTATAGATGATCTGCTCCTCCCGCGCCTTCCTGCGGTAGAAATGGCGCTCTCCCGGATTGTCCGTAAGGGAGTCCGCTTTTTCCGAAAATGCCTTTATCCTCCCGGAATGCTCCTTTGCCTTTATTCTTAAAAACTGTTTCAGTTTCTCCTGATCTTCCTCTGCCGCAAAGCGCAGGATCAGCGGGAACACCTTCTTTGCCACCGCCGCCCTGCATGGGAAGAACTCATGGATATACAGCTCCATCCTCCCGTTCTGGTAAACCATTTTTACACTTTCCTTTTCCGTTTTCTGCTCTGCCATGCGCATCCCGCCATAGGCAGTCGGGTCATAATACCCTTCCGCATTCCTTCTCTCCATATATTTCTCCTTCACTGTTTTGGGTACATTATAAATTCATGCTTTTTTATAAAATGGGCAGCAATATCCATCCGCTCTTAAAGGCAGCCCCGCCGCCCACTCAGGCTGTACTGCCATGATTTCACACATCTCATTCACGGAGCCGGTACCCTCCGGCACTTCCGCTATGATCTCATCATGGCAGTGCATGACGATGGGGTATCCCTTTTCCTCCACGCGGAGCATGGCCTCCGCCAGTAAATCCCTCGCCGTCCCCTGCACGATGTTCTCCACCAGCTTGGGGCCGTAGGTTTCAATCCGGCTCCATTTCTTGTTTTCGGAAATCCCTTCATAGGTCAGCCCGTCACGCCCGAACTTGTTTACAGCCATCCGTGGCTTTACATAGGACAGCTTCCTCCCGGACGGAAGTGTGATGAATAAAATCCCGCTCTTATATTCAAAAATGATTTTCCCTGCTTTCGTTTTCTGCTTTTCCGTGACCGCCTTGATTGCCGCCGCATCCACCTCCCACCAGAACTGTGTGATATGGGGATTTGCCTTTCTCCATGCCGCCACCAGAGGGGAAAGCTCATTTTCTGCCAGTCCCATATCCAGTGCCCCCATGCTGATAAGGGCGCCAGCCGCCCCGCCGAATCCGAGGCCAAGTTCCGCTAATTTCCCTTTCTGCCGGAGCGGGGAGCCTTTCGTGATCTCCTCCATCGGCACATGGAACATGGAAGATGCCGAAGCCTCATAAATCTTCCCGTGGGAGGTAAACACATCCAGCCGCCACTGCTCCCCGGAAAGCCACGCCAGCACCCTTGCTTCAATGGCAGAGAAGTCCGCCACCACAAAACGGCATCCCGGCTTTGGGATAAATGCAGTCCTGATTAATTCGGAAAGCACATTCGGTGTGGAATCGTATAAAAGTTCTATATCCTCGAATCTGCCCTGCTTCACAAGTTCCCGTGCAAGTTTCAGATCGGGGATGTCGTTTTTTGGCAGATTTTGTATCTGTACGTTTTTGCCGCTCCACCGCCCGGAGCGGTTCGCACCGTAAAACATCAGCATCCCGTGTATCCTTCCATCTGAGCAGACAGACCGCTCCATCGCCTCATATTTCTTCACGGACGTTTTTGCCATTAATAATCTTAATCTGAGCAGTTCCTCCACTTCCCCGTCCGTTTCCGCTATCATCTCTGCCACAGCCTTTTTGGAAAGGCTCTCCGCCTCCATCCCCTTATCCCCAAGCCAGTCCTTGAGCTGCGCCACGGAGTTGGGATTCTCAAGCCCGGTCAGTTCATAGGCGCGTTTCGTCACCACCTCTTTGTGGATACGCTCACAGGCAATGGCCTGTCTTACCAGCCCCATGTCTGCCAGAACGCCACGGTCATTGATGCGCTGGTCTAAGCGGTATAATGCCATCTCGCTTTCCGGGATAGGGAAATTGTGCAGTTTCCTGCGGATGGATTTCTCCACGTCCACATCCCTTTTGCAGTAGGTCTTGAACTGCTCCCACTTCTCCGGCGCATGGCAGGGGAGGTTCCGTGTCCTGCCGCCGTTTGCTTTGGTAGGCTTGCAGGGGACGCAGAAATATCTTATAAGTTCCTTACCCTCTTTCATCTTCTGCTCGTCCAGCCCAAGCACCCTTCCCACATCCTCCAGTGACCGGGGCAGCGCCAGCATCGCCGCCTGTACCGCGCTGCAATGCCAGGACTCCGGGGGAAGGTATCTCCCGAAATGCTTAGACAGGCAGGTGCGCTCAAAGTTCGCATTGTACGCTGTCTTGGTCACGGACACATCAAAGATGGCATCCACCACCTCCGCCGGGAGCTTCTCCCCCTGCGCAAGGTCTATGATCTGTGTCTTCCCTCCGTCAAAGGAAAAGGCAAACAATAAAATCTCAAAAGCAGGGCTGTCCGCATAGGCGTATACCCCGCACTTGATCAAATCCACATCCGAAAATGACTCTAAATCGATACTCAACTCACGCCCCATTTCATGGCTCCTTCCTGTGTATCTGTTTTGGATGAAAGGCGGCAGTTTCCCGCCGCCCCGATATGCCTATCCAAGAAAATCTTCCTCATCGTCCACTGCCACCGCGTCAAAGTCATCCTCGGCATTCGTCCTGCCGCCCAGCGACTCCCCATCACGGAGCTTCTGGATATTCCCAAGCCCGGCGGCAATGCCCTTATTGCCGTTGGTGGAAAATCCGTAGAAATTTACGCTGATCCTGCCATAGCACCCGGAATATACCTCCGACTGGTCGAGGATGGGCTGCACGTTCTTATCCACCACCTGCGGAGCCTGTTTGCTGTTTGCATTAAAGAAGTAGCTATCCGCATACGCCTCATCCTCCGGGCGGTCAATGTCGCCGTCCCGCAGGGGGAGTTTCAGGTTCGCCGGGACCTTGCCGCCCCACTTGGAGACGGAATCCTTCTTCGCCTGCTCGATTGCCCTCTTGACCTTCTCGATGGTCTCCGTGTCCGACTTCGGTATGATGGCCGATACGGAATACTTGGGGTCGCCATCGCCCACTGCGTTGGGCTCCCAGCAGTGCAGGTAGGAAAACCTGCACGGTACAATCACTTTTGTCAAATTCGCATTTTCATTTCCCATGATATTCATTCCTCCTTAAAATCCGCCTCCGCGGTTGATGCGGCAATCTCCTGCCTCTTATCCGATTCCGGCACTAAGGTCACCTTGCCCTGCGGCTTGTAGACCAGCTTCCCAAGTATTTCTGCAAATTTCTTCTTTCCGAGCAGCCGCTCCATCTCCGTAATGCCGATGAGCGTCTTTTTGTAGATGTCCGTGTACCCGGCTTTCTGTGCCGCCTGCGCCACTTCCTCCTCATCCGTGTATTTCCTGTTGCTCCTGCCTTCCACCAGCTTGAAGCCCGCCCATTTCTTCCCTTTGGTCACGGCTTCATCCTGCGCATAGGCGTAGACGTCCGCAGACCATTTGGCAAGCTCGTCCGCCACTTTTAAGACCTCTACGATTTCCTCATCAGACAATAGCGGCGGAGCCTTAAACTCCATCTGCGCCAGTTTCAGGTATTCCTCCGCCCTTGCCCTGCAGGTGTTCTTCGCTTTGCAGAACCGGCACCAGTCGCCGGAGTGGAACTCGCCCTCTCCCTTGATGGCAAGCACGGCCTTTGGCTTTAATTCCATCTCCACCCATTCCATCAGTTCCGGCACGGTGATCTCCCATGTGCTGACGGATTCAAGCCTCGGCTGATAAATGGCCATGCGGACAATATCGATGTCATAGAGGGCATCAAATAATTCCAATGCACCTAATCCGTATAACATCATCTGCGGATTCCTCTCTGCGTCAACTGCCACGCCTTTCCCGTACTTTAAATCAATGACGGTAAGGACATGGTCGGCAACGATCAATAAATCCCCTGTGCCGAATCCCTCCGGCACGTAGGCGGAATAGTCCAGCCGCTGCTCAATCAGCACCACAGGGTCTTTGCATTCCTGTTTTGCAAGCTCCACCTGCTCCATTGCAAAGGCCACATACCCGTCCGTGCATTCCTCCATCTCGTCACAGTGGTAATCCGACACCGGGCGCTTTGACCGCCTTTTCAATGCTTTTTTCAGCTTATGCTCCGCAAGGGCGTGGGCGGCGGTGCCTTCCTCGGCGTAGGGGCTGCCGCCCGCCTCATCACGGAACTGCTCCTCCAGCCTTGCGGATGGCGGGCAGGAGAGCCACCGCTTTGAAGCGGATGCGGAAAGTAATGCGTGTTTCCCCATCACAGCGCCTGCGCTTCCTGCATCAGCGCCGGGTAGTCCTCCGGCTTCACCGCCGAGAGCTTCGCCGCGCCGAACTTCTGAAGGAGCTCCTTCACTTCCTTTGACTTCCCTTCCTGCGTCTTCTGCGCCATCAGCGCGCGGATGCCCTCCAGCGTGGCGGGCTGCTCCTGCTGTGCTTTTTCCGTAACTGGCGGCTGCTCCTGCTGTGTTTTTCCCGTTTCTTTCTCTGCTGTCTTAGTTCCTCCCTCCGCTTTGGCAAGGCCCCGTAAGCCCTCCGCAATGGTGGAGAAACCTTCCGCAATCTTCAATAATTCACTTCCCATTTACACTGCCTCCGTTTCTTTGAATATGATTTCTTTTCCCTGCTCCGCGGCATAAGCGATCTCCGCCGCCATCCCTTCGGTGGCCTCACCGAACACCCATACCTCGTCACAGCCATCCAGCAGCTCCAGCCCCATAGCGATGCCGAGCCGCCTTTCTTCCTCAATGCCCTCGTTCAGGAATTGGGGGAATAATAAATGCGGCGCGATGGGGAGATACCCTTCCTCCACCGCCCTGCGGCTGTAGGCTGCCGCTTTTCCTGCATTCCCTTCCATGTCGCCCCGGAAAGGGCTGCAGATAAAAACCTTCTTACGCATCAGCGCCTCCATCCTTTCTTCATCTTCCCGCCGTGCGCCGCCTTTGCGGCTTCATAGGCTTCCACTTCCTTCTCGATCTGCATCAGCTTGGCGGCGAGGCTCTTCGCAACGATGCTGATTGCCTGCAAGATGCCGATAAGCTCCTGTGACTGTTCCATAGATTCCATTCCTCCTTTCCGGGGCGGATAATCTTGTACCCCTTCACTGTCGTAATGACACTTTTCTGAAATGTGACGATGGAAAACGGAAAGAAATTTATAAACCGTTCGACAAACATACAGAAAAATGCCGAACTATTCTGTATGCTGTCGAAAACGGTCATTTATACACATCAAAACCCCTATCCTCAAAAAACAGGCGCAGTTTCTCCAATACCCTCTGCTTCCGTGAGGATACCGTTGTCCTGCTCTCATTTTTTGATTTTGCAAACTCGCTGACCTGCATTTCCTCACCAAATACCTTCATGGCAAGCTCCCGTTCTTCCGGCAGGAGGGAATCCATAGCGTCACGCAGGACATCCAGCAGCATCCTCTTTTCCGCCAGTTCCTCCATGCTCTCCGCAAACAGCTCCGTCCGCATATCGTTCTCTTTCCATTCCTCATAGGATTCTTCCGTATAGCCGTTCAGCTCCATTGCCTCTCTGTTCCTCTGCTCCTTTTTCTTCATCTGCCACCACGGGCGGTAGTATTTCAGATACTCCTCTTCCGTTACACTCATTGTGGATTCTTCGTTTCCTGACCTGATCCTGATGATTTTTTCAGACATAAAAGCGTTCCTTTCTTTACGCCTTCGTAAAGCCAGAAACGCTGATTATTTTCGATATGAAATTACTTTGAAATGGAAAAATGGCCGGAGTAAGCTAAGGCTCATTGTCTCTAGCTTCACTCCGGCCTTTCGTGACTCGATGTCCCATGGTCCCACTCGCTCGGTAGTAAGTTCTATTTACCTGTCTCCGTGACCTGTAGTAGCCATTCCAATTTGACTATCCTCCCGCATTCTGGGCACCTCACCTTTAAGACTACGCGCCCTCCCGCGGTGGCAATAATATCGCAGATCCGTCCTTTGCAAGCGGGACATCTGACCATACACATACCGTATACCTCCACAGCCTGTTTTGGATGACAAAGCCATGTTATGCATCCTGCATAAAATGTCCCATCGGTGGAAACTTCCAAAAATTTCCATTGCCTGTTATCAGTATTGGCCGGAAAACACTGTCTTAATCACTTCTGCATAAAAAAACAGCAGAATCACCTCCGCCGTTTTTTCCTCTCATATATACCCGCTTCTATCCCGTCCGGGCCGCAGTACAGCCTCACCAGCTTTCCACAGTGCTGGCATTTGATCTCCAGGACCGTCCACTCCGTCTCAGTCCCTTCATCATCCAAAATGCGCCGCCTGCATTTGGGGTTCGGGCATCTGACCACTTCCATCTGCCACCGCCTCCTTTACATCCAGACCGATAACCGGCCTTATTTTATGACTTCCACCACCGCCTCCCCGCACTGATATGGAACAAGGGAACCAGACAGAACGTGAAATGTTCCTGCCTGATTCCCTTTTATCGTTTGTGCATTATTGGCTTTCTTCCGTGGTTCTTAATGATTCCACTCATACTCCGACTGTAAACCGTCCGGAATATCAGTAACATTTATCTCTTTATACAGCATTGCACCGCCATCCACAGTAAGATAATTGGCGATCCACTCTGCCACCGGATAATCGCCGTACCCGCATACCCTGTCATCTGTATCTCCATTAACGTAACCTATCTGCGCACCGCAGTCACTTTTGGAAATCACGCAGAATGGCACATAGGTTCTGTCCTCCCATACAATGGCAGTGTAATCACTGCTTTCGATGGTACTCATGTTAATCAGCTCCTGCTTCTCACTGCAGGCACATAATGCAACAGCCATAAAAACGGCAAATCCAAAGATACTTATTCTTTTCATAGATAAATCTCTCCCTACGCCCTCGCGTCAAAACCGCCCTGTCCCTCCAGTCCGTTTATCTCCTGCCTCGCCGCATGGTACGCACCATAGTAGGCAGCCTTCAATGCGCCATGCACTTCCGTCTCCGCCTTCGACTCCTTCTCATGCCAGCCCACGCCCGCCGTATAGGTCAGCACCTCGTCGCCGTTTTCGTCATACACATGGGCGGCTCCCCCGGACTGGAACCTCGCCTCATAAGGCTCTCCGAACAGGAGGCACAGCCACCTCCTGTCCGCTTCCTCGATTTCCTTCATGTCCGTCATCCTCTGGCTGACCTTCCCCATCAGCGCCGCCCTGTCCGGCGCAACTTTCGCCACCTCGCTTTTCCGCAGGGCGAGGAACTGG
Organism: Acetatifactor aquisgranensis; assembly: GCF_943193215.1. Lineage (NCBI taxonomy): Bacteria > Bacillati > Bacillota > Clostridia > Lachnospirales > Lachnospiraceae > Acetatifactor > Acetatifactor aquisgranensis. The sequence continues at coordinate 39,405 of NZ_CALPDH010000040.1, forward strand.
TTCCCCATATAGACACCCTGCGCCGCATCCTCCCTCGCAAGCGCCGTTATCTTCTCCCGGAGGGAGTCCGTCAGCTTCCAGCCTTTCCTGGATGATGCCTTTGATGCTGCCGGATGTATATTCTTAATTCCCGTTATCTCCATATCAAAAATGTCCTTTCTGCGGAAACCGCCCCTGCTCCCCGAATTTGCTAATCTGCCAGAAACCGGGAATGTCTGCCTTGCTCTGTTGGGTATTAGGGATATGGGGTGGTGTAGTTCCACCCCATTCATGCCATGATAATCCTCTGCCGTCACTCAATCCCCATTCCAAGTATATGTAGCGCATCACTGTTCAGCAGAAAACATAGCCTTCTGGATATTCTTCTGCCAATATGCACTGTCAAAGTAATTCCCGCTTTTCGGCAGATTCTTGAACATGTTCATAATCATGTCATATGTCATTGATGAAGTGTCAACCTCCAGTTCCTTCCCGTCCTTTGACTTGATTACGGTACCGTTATCACCCACATAAGCAACCGTATTGTCATCAAGGTACTGTATCATTCCTGTCATTTCCGCAAATTTTTTCACCGGAAATTCTCCCGTCTCCTTGCACATTTTCCAAAATTTTTCAGCATCTTCCCCTGTCATATATGGCTGTTTGCCGTCTATAACATACCATGAGAGACCCGTTGCCGGATCTGTATATTTTG
>NZ_CALPDH010000041.1:0-38715 GCF_943193215.1 Acetatifactor aquisgranensis
CACAAAAAATGGTTTAGACCTCATAATAAGACTCTAACCATTTCAGACAGTTCGCTATTAACTTAATGACATTGATTTGCCCGTAGTACCTGGACAAGCACAGTAGAAAGGGAATAGAAAAAGAGGAATGTCCCCGCCACAAGCAGGATGCCCGCCACCTGAAAAGACCGGTTCTCCCGTGAGGGCAAAATACCGTTTCTGTAGAACATCACCCCGGAAGACAGGATGCAGGCCAGGGAAACCAAAAACAGCAGCACGGGCAAAAGGCGGCTCCGATTTTGTGATGTTTCATTTTTCCTGCCGGCTGTCAAAAGGTCGATCAACTGTACGCTGGAGACAGACCATACATTAAAGGTCATGACAAGCAGAAAAATAACCGCAAAACACAGGGCAGTCTTCTGAAAAGCCCCCATTGAAAAGACAAGCCGGAACTTTGACAGTTCAATGGCAAACAGTTTTAAAGCGACTAATGATATTCCCTGCGATAACGCAACGCCAAGGCATAGGCCTGTCACAAGCGCAATCACCCCAACGCAGAATGTTTCCCCTGCAAATATCCGGGAAATGCGGCCCTTTTTCATGCCAAGAACCATATAGAGGCCCAGTTCTTTCTTCCTCCGCTTCAGTAAAAATAAGTTCGCATAAATGATCAGGAACGCAAGGACAACGGCAATCAGCACTGTCAGGGTAGAAAGCAGGTTGCCGAGCTGGTCATACAAAAGCGTCTTTGTCATACCCATTTCTGAAAAAGCCGGCTGGTCTGAAATGGAATTAAATGCGTAAAAGACACTTACCGAGATCATAAGGGTCAAAAAGTAAATCAGGTAATCCCGGATATTCTTCCTCACATTTTTTATAATCAGTTTACAAGAGGTCATTCTGCTCACCTCCCAAAACGGAAACCACCTCCAGAATCTTTGCAAAAAAGTCTTTCCGGCTGTCAGCGCCACGGTTCAGCTCGTTAAAGATTTTCCCATCCTTGATAAAAAGAATGCGGCGGCAGTAGCTTGCAGAAAAGGCGTCATGCGTTACCATGAGGATTGTAGCGTCAAGGCGTTCATTCAGCTCTGTCAGCATGGTCAGCAGCATCCGGGAGGAATTGGAATCCAAAGCGCCGGTGGGTTCATCGGCCATGACCATTGCAGGGTCTGTCACCATTGCCCTTGCCGCCGCCACACGCTGCTGCTGTCCTCCCGACATCTGGTAGGGGTACTTGTCCAGCACCCCGCAGATTCCAAGAGCCTCTGAAATCTGCCGCACTTTCCTTTGAATCTCTGCCGGCTTTACCCCTGCGATAGATAACGAGAGGGAGATATTTTCATAAGCGTTCAGCGTGTCCAGAAGGTTGAAGTCCTGAAAAATGAAGCCCAGCTTCTTCCCGCGGAAATCCGCAAGCTGTGAGCCGTGCAGAGCGGTGATGTCTTTCCCGTCTACAAAAATATGCCCGCTTGTCACCGTATCGATTGTGGAGATACAGTTTAAAAGCGTTGTCTTTCCGGAACCGGAAGCCCCCATAATGCCCAAAAACTCACCTTTGCAGACCTGAAAGGAAATATGGTCTACAGCTTTTGTCAGACTGCCCTTGTTGCCGTAATACTTTTGGATATCATCCACTTGTAAGATTGCATCGTTCATCGTATGTTTGTCTCCTTTCCAAAAGGGTAATCCCTATTGCACCCCTAATCTACCATACCGATTGGAAGCCTGCCATTATTTTAGATTACATTTTCATTACCAGAATGTAAGGAAAGCAAAAAGGCGGGTCATAATCCCGCCTCCTGCAAGTAGCTTTCCTGTGGGAAAGACAAAATGACTGTCGTCCCCTGTCCCAGATCACTTTGAATGGTAATTTCCATGTTCATTTTATTGCAGAGTTTTTTACAAAGGTACAGACCGATTCCCGTAGATTTGGAATACTTTCGGCCGTTATCCCCGGTAAAGCCTTTATCAAAAACACGGGGCAGGTCTGAAGGGGAAATGCCAATCCCATTGTCCGAAATGAGCAGCCGGACAGCATTCTGCTCTGTGTATGCCGAAAATGAGATTTGTAAATTCTCGGCATGGTATTTAATCGAATTTGATATGATCTGGCCAATGACAAAAGCACAGCTTTTCGTATCTGCACAGACAGGAACGTCCAGCCCGTTAAAAACAGGCCTGCCGCCCGCCTGGATCAGCGGCTTTGAGTAAGTCTTCAGGGCAGAATTTACAAGCGCCTGCAGGGTCGTTCTTTCCACCTTAAAGTCTTTTTCCACTGCCGCAGAGCGGGCATAATATAATACCTGTTCCACAAAACCGTCTATCCTGCGCAGTTCATCGTCAATCCGCAGTGTGGCCGGGTTTTTATTGTTCTCCACGATCAGGCGGGCTGCAGCGATCGGCGTCTTGATCTCATGTACCCATGAATCAAGGTATTCACGGTACTCCTGGCTGTCCTGCCTGGCATCTGCCACCCGGTCGTTTTGGTACTTGTTACAGCGCCGCAGTATCTCATCCAATATCTGCCCATCTAAAAAACCGGGCTGTACAAGGATTTCCCCAATCAAAGTTTTTTCCTCTAGCCGCCCCAAGATGTCCCATAACTGATTATAAAACTTGCGCCTACGTAAGTAATCATACAGAAAAGCGCATAAAAACGCCATAAACAAAATGCCCTCCACAAAGAAGATAAAAACGATTGGTATTTCAATCAGCCAGAGTAACGAGAAAACAAGCAACCCTGACACTATCAGACAAATAAAAGAAAAAATATGGTCTGCCGCATAATCTTTCATTTTCATACAAGGTACCCCAATCCACGCTTTGTCTCCAGATAATCAGGAAGCCCGATTTCTGCCAGCGTTTTCCGTAAGCGGACGATATTTACATTAAGGGTATTTTCATCAATGAATTCTTCGCTCTGCCACAGATCATCAATAATGGCATCCCGTGGAATGATATTCCCTTTATTTACCATCAGCAGCCGCAAAATCCCCATTTCATTTTTGGTAAGTTTCTTATTCTGGCCATTATAACTGATTTCTGCCTTTAGTAAATTCAGGGTCAGACCCTTATGGGTAAGCACCACACTGCCCTGTGTTTCACTGGCTCTTGAAAGAAGTTTCTGTATCCGTGCCAGCAGCACCTGTGCATTGTATGGCTTAGATACAAAATCATCCGCACCGATATTCAGGCTCATCAGTTCGTCAAAGTCGGTGTTCCTGCTGGTAAGAACAACTATAGGGACATGGGAGCTTTGCCGGATTTCCCGGCACACCTGGAATCCGTCCTGATAAGGCAGGTTGATGTCCAGCAGGATCAAGTCTGCCCCGGACTTAAGCGCAAGCTGCGCTATGTCTTCAAAATCTTCACTGCTTTCACATTGAAAACCATATTTTTCAAAAAACTGTGTTAACTCTTTCCGAATAGGCATTTCGTCCTCAATGATAAATAATTTCATCTCCGATTTCTCTCCCTTGTTTTATTCTGCCAGCAATCGGCTTCTCCACTGCTTTTAGTATCAGCCAGACGGTTCCAACATTTTCATTGTTTCCCTTTCATTCCATCTCCCGAACGTGCCAGCCATCCCACCCACAAGGCTCCACTGGCGCTGCATATAGGATTTCAGATTTTCCTTGCTTTGCCTGTATGCCTCCCAGACTGTTTCCGGGTCTTAAAATTATGCTTTATGCCAGAGCAGCATAGCGTCCTGAAATCCAGTATCTGCCGGACTTTCCGCCCTGCATCCTTATCATTCCCACTGTCCACCAGATAGACGTTCTCCCCGTCCTCCACATAGACGCCTATCTTCGCCGGGCTGTTTATGCAATAGCATTTTTCACTGACTTGAACCAATTCATACATTCTTTGTTACCTCCTTTGATCGTTTCCATATACAAAATTAATCATAACACATTCCTTACCGTCCCTGCCATTTTTTTGTAAAATACCGGCAGGACAGACTGGCCGTACTTATGAGAAAACCCATTTTCAAATGGATTGTTTCTTACGCAACTCATTATAAGCTTGAAATTATATGCATACAATATTAGAATTGTGTTGCATACAATTTTGTGGAGGTACGCCTCTGCCTGTCAATTCCTCTGAAGATTACCCCATGTCATGGAGTTTGCCCGGAAACGAAACCAGATGTTCAGAACCATTTTTCCTTCATCCGAGACTGATAATATCGAGCGGTTTTTCCACTGGCTGCCGCTCCCTGCCCATCTGACAAGCGAGGAATTAGAGCTGCTGGCATTGCAGAAAGGGATTCATGTACTTGGCTCCCACCGTTTCGCAATGCAGAATGAAAACAGATCATCCTATGTCCGGGTATCTATTGTGTTATCCCCAATTAGTAGGAACAATACAGCTTTCTGGCGGGCGGCGGCACGTCAAGAAATATATATGGAGTTTTTAAAGAATCCCCCCGGAGCGGGGGAGCGGTCAGCCTGTGACCTGCTCCACTTCCGGTATGGGTTTGAGATTAAAATGAATTTCGATAGAAATGTGTCTTGTTTTGTCGCTGTCTATGGTTTCATGGACCGATTTCTTTAATCAGGCGTTCAGGGTGGAAGCGTCCAGCTCGGTGATGTCCCGGTATTCCTGTATGGATTCCACCCACTGCCTTGCGTCCACGGCAAGCCGGATTTCATTGGCAAGGTGTTTCCTGCCTTTTTCAACTTTAGCCTTTAATTCCGCCTGTTCCTTCTGCGTCTTTTCCAGCAGGAGATTGAAGTTTTCCTCTGTGATTCGTCCGGCTACCATATCCTCATAAAGCCGCAGAACCATCTTTTCCAACACTTCAACTCGTTCTTCGTCTTTGGCAAGGGTGCGCTCCATCGCTTCCCGCTGGTCTTTCTGCTCGGCTTGGCAGGTGTCGGTCAGCCGTCCGGCCACCGCTTCGCTGTCGGTCAGGACAGCGGCGGCACACTCCCGGATTTTGTTCAGCACAAGGGCATAGAGGGTGTCAAATTCAACCCGGTGCTGTGTGCAGTGCTACTTCCCATAGGTATTGTAGGTCTTGCAGGAGAAAATACGCTTCGGGAACTTCTCATGCGTGGTGCGGATAGTAAGAGCCTTTCCGCACTCCCCGCATTTTATCAGCCCTGCAAAGAGGTTGATTTCCCCGGATTTGCCCGGTCGCTGGCGGGATTTCAGTTTTTCCTGCACAATCGCAAAGTCCTTTTTGTCCACCAGCAGCTCATGCGTCCCCTCCACCACAATCCAGTCCTCCGGCTTCTTATCCCGGATAGTGCCGATTTTAAAGCGGTACTCGGTCTTTTGGGAAGCGATTGCACCTGTGTAGACGGGGTTCATCAGGATTTCCTTAATCACGGAGAAGTCCCAGACGTACCGCCCGTTCTCCGGGTCTTTCTTTTCCCATTTGGTGCGGATGTTCCGGTGTCCCCGCTTCCGGTTCCACCATGTGGGGCAGGGGTGCTTCCCTTCCTCCAGCCTGCGCCGGATGTAGTTGGGGCCGTGGCCGTCCAGCGCATATCCGAAAATCAGCCGGACAACCGGGGCGGTTTCCCCGTCAATGAGAAGGTGGTTCTTGTCCTCCGGGTCTTTCTTGTAGCCAAACGGGGCAAGGCAGCCGGTGAACTGGCCTTTAGGCTTTTTGTCAAGAGGAACTTTTCAAGGGATGGGAAAAATCAAGCGGGAAAAGCCCTGTGGACGGTTAAAAGCCGTTTTCGGGGGTGGGTAGTATAAAACCCTTACCCCGCCCCGCGCCGGGGCTTGGAGTGGATAGACGGAACGGACATAGAACGGGGATTGTTTTCAGCAGGGAGATATGCTATACTTGGGTCGGCAAACTAACCGACAAATCGGGGGACAAAACATAAATGGATTATTTAGTAAATGGCTGGAATAAGTATAATTTTTTCTTATCACCGAACAAGTTAGAGAAGATTTTATCAGAATATCATTTGGTCATTTTTGGCGCACATGTACCTGTTGATTATACGGAATCCAGTTTGCAAGAATATTTATCCGCATATAGCAACTTATATGATTTGCTGTTTTCCGGCAAAAAAATTGACTGGGAAAGAGATTATTCTCTCTTTTTACAGCGGGGAATTACATCGGATTTAGCAAACTGCATTTATAGGAAGTTACATATGTATGAGGGAAAACAATACAAACGCGCTGATTTCAATGAACCAGTAGTAGGAATTTCTCCCGTGGCGCTGTGGCTCAATTTAGGGGAAGATAGAATGCTGCATTGTTCCACGGCCTATTCTTATTCTTTTTGTTCGGAATATTACATGGGTGTGCAGCTGCAATATCCCAAAACAATCCAATACAAGATCGATGGCGGATACGAACCCTTAAAAACCACAAAAGGATTAAAAACCTATCAAGATTTTGAAAAGCTCAAAACATCAATCAAAGAGGTTTCTCATATCCTGACCATCAAAACAGCAGATGGATTTGAACGGAGAACGACGATTTGGGTTGACGACGTAGTGAAAAGCAAGTTAAATACATGTTGGTCATTTCAGCAAAACGGCATAACTGTTAAATAATTAAAGAAAATTTCCTATTTATCGAATAAGTGAAAAATTGAAACAGGGCGGCGGCAATCTATCCCCGCCGCCCTGTCCGTTACCGCCCCATATCCTGCGCCCTGCGGGGCTGCTGCTCCCGCTGTTCCTGACGCAAGATACTGTAAACGCTCTTACGGATTTGCTCGGCTTCTTTCACTTCCTCTTTCAGCGCGAGATACCGCCGGTTGAGCGTTTCCCTCTCGGCGGTCAGCTTGGCATACTCCGCTTTCCATGCCTTTACCGGCAGGGCAGTCTTGCCGTTCATCACGCCTTTCAGGTAGTCGTGCGCCGCCGTAAACAGGATTTGTTCGGCCTCGGTCAGATGCTTTTTCCCCTTGTACTTGAAATAAATCTCGGCCTGTTCAATGTGCTTTTTCAGAGTGCCTAACCGCCGGTCAATGGGTTTCAGTTTGTGCTGAATGTCAAGCTGTTCCCCTATCATGGATTTGAATTTTTCATCAAGCCCCGCCATATCCATGATGTTATTGGCTTGCAGGAAATTCAGCATTTTCGCCGCGTCCTTGAGGTTATACAGCGATTGGGAAAACTGCGATTTCCCCTCCCGCGCCCTGCGGGACAGGATGCCCTGGATATAGTCGGCAAGGGTGGGCGGCTCGGTGTTCTCCTGTTCCTCTTTCAGCCACTTTTGCAGCTTGGCGATACGGGCCTTTAACTGCCGGAGTTTCTGATTTGTTACTTCGATTTCCCGGTTCAGATCGCCGCGCTCGGTGCGGATGCCGCGCTTCTCCATGGCGGAAGCGGCCACGCCTAAATGGACGGTGGGTATCTGGTCTATTCCCTGCCGCTCGTAACTGCGGTGGTCGATGCGCTCGGCGTGTCCGTACTGCTCCAACGCCCGGTTGCAAAGCTGCGCCCACGCCGCCCGCCATTCCTCGGCTTTGGTCTGCTCGTTCCAGTCGGTGGCGGGGAAGTCCTGCGGGGGCAAGTCCTTTCCCAATATCAGCCAGTGGAGGAAGATACCGCATTAAAGGCACTGGAAGCTATGCAGGTACAGGAAGAAGATTATTTCTGTCAGGTCACGCACCGAACTTGGGACACTATCCTCCATGCCATAAGGGAAGCACACAAGGATGATACGGACAGTGCGCCGGACGGCTCCAATGGCATGAAGCTAATCAAGGACGCAAAGAGGGCGCTGGCTGTGCCAGGTTCTTATCTGGATGTGTTCACCGCCCTTATGTGTACGCAGCTTCAAATCCGGTATGAGAAGCTGTCGGAGCAGGAGCGCACGGTTTTGAAGAATGTTATGAAGAAAACTCCGGCATATAGGGATTCCCCGTTGAGCAGGATGAAGCGCAGATAAGGAAAAGCCGTTGTCTGGGCTTTTGTCCATGCAACGGCTTTTGGGGTAACTTTAATTCAGTTTTAGACGCACAAACTGAAATATCGAACAGAGCGGCGGCAAGACACTGTTTTATGCTGTCCCTGCAAACTATGCTCAATTATAAATCCCAGTGTATTTATTAGAGCGTAAAATCAAAACAATCCCAGAATACGGTTCACGACGTTGAAAAAAGTCGTTATCATAACCAGAATGCCCACTATGCCCAAAAGTAAATACGCCTTACTCATCCGTCTGCTGCTGTTTTCAAGATAAACGCTATCCTCCGCTTGAAGCCGCAGCCCGCTATCCTGGGGCAGTTTGTCGATGAGTTCCTTCTCCAGCGAAGACACAAGGTTGGCGTAAGGCGTTTTTAGTTGCCAGAGATACCATCCTGTCAGACCCATTTCTTTTTTCTTTCCGTCCTTTACCCAGGCCTCGAAATGCAGTTTTCCGTTTTCGTATGTATAATCAAAAAAATATAGCCTAGTATTCGCCTCTGTAACCCTCAAGGGAGAGACTCCCGTATTCATCCCATAGTCGGCTGTCCAGCATATCTTCCCCTGCCACTCGTCTCTGTAAAATCCATTTCCCTTTAAAAAACTGTCAATCAGCCCCCGTACCTCATCTTCCGGAAGCTGCAAATCTATCTCTCTAATATATCTGCTCACAATGCATTCCTCCCTGTTTATTTGCAAAATACACATCAACTGTTTCTGATTAAAAGCATATTTTTATTATACCGTAATCACGTTCCAGATGGAATAGACTTTACAAAAAAATCATTTTAAGATAATGGATACTATTCCCTTGAGCCTGCCCTTGTTCCGTCTTTCGTGATGATAAGCTGCCCCTGTTGACACTTCACGGTGATTTTATCTCCGGCAGAAAAGTCAGCCTGTTCCAGCCAGTTCCCCTGTAACAGTATCTGTGGCGGTGATTTTTTAAAAGCCCCACGTCCATTATAAACAGTCAGTTTGCGGTCGTCCATCCGTCCTCCTTTCCCGCCGCCTGTCGGCATACGATTTCAAATACATTCCCGTCCTCTGTCCTGACAGTAAGAAGGCTGTTCCGCTCGTCTGCGTTCAGGTCGGCAATCCCCATCCCCTCGCTGTCGTTCAGTAAATCAAAAAGCCTGTCCCTAAAATAGTTCAGTTCCATTCTGTTGTTCCCTTTTCATAGTCTATTAGCTAATATTATATAGTCATTTAGAAGCTATTGCAATCCCTAAGTGTGATGTAGTCTAAAAGTGTACAAAATAAATGCTGATAGCTTATGAAATGGGTGGCATTATGGAAGGTAAAGGATTAGGCAAACGTATCAACATGGTGAGGAAAGACCGGGGATTCACGGCGGACAGGCTCTCGGAGCTGTGCAATATCAACGCAACCTATCTCCGGCAGATTGAAGGCGGGACGAAGGTTCCCAGCCTGCCCGTATTTATCAATATCTGCAACGCACTGAAAATTTCCCCTGATTATCTGCTGCGGGATGCGCTGGAAGATAATGAGGTCAGCAAAATACGGGAGTTGGCAGAGCTATGGGAAAGCACATCTCCCGGCCAGCAGGAAATCGCCGTTGCCATGATTCGGGCGGTATTGGAGCGTAGGGAAGATTAGAAAGACCAGCCGGGTAATCGGCTGGCCTTTCCATGTCCAATCAAATATAAATCAGTTCGCTGTTTATGATTTCCTCCGCCCGGCTGCGTATATTGTTCATCCGGCCTAAAATCCAAACTTAGAAGAAATCCAAACTTTCCTCTGTAAATCCTTTATTCAAGGCATTTTCTGATATAAAAGTTTGGATTTTGTTTTGTACTTCTCTTGTCAGAAATGAGAATAAATTGATTGAAACAGAGCTAAATAGCAATGTTTTACGCATTTTGTCATAATTGGAGTATTGTACTTTGTGAAACGAAATCCAAACTTTTTCCGGCAAGAATCCCCAATTATCAAGCTGTTTTCAGAAAAGTTTGGATTTTATATAAGTTTGGATTTTGCGCCAAATCTAAACTTTTGGATTTGGCCTACCCATTCAAGCTGATTCCGGGCTTTCAGTTCCTCGGTCACTCCCTCGGCGGCTTTCATCTGCTCCATGATTAAGTCCAGCCGTTCCTCCGCCTGCTCGTTCAGGTCGGCAAGGTACGTCCACAATTTCCCTGTCAGGATAAGGGAGCTGTACCGTGCCGGGTGTTCCTGTTTGAGATATTCCCGGTGCAGCCGCCCGTAGCGTCCGATGGGGCGGTTCTCCTCCGGCAGCTTCAAGTCCGGGATGTAGTAGTCGCCTGCCAGAATATAATCAATGCCGTTCTCTGTGATTCTTTCTTTCAGTTTTTCCTTTGTCGTTCCCTCCTGTAGTGGAAGGCTCGTCACCGGCCAGCTCAATCACGTCCATAATGCCACAATCCAGCGTTTCACAAATGCAGGCAAGTGTGTCCATGCTGATATGTTTCCCTTCTTTGCCCATATTGGCTATCATTTGTGATCAGGCCAGTGGCAAGCCTTAAATCCTCTTTCCTCATGTTGCGCTCTATCAGTGTGTGCCAGAGCGGTTTGTAACTGATGTGCATTTTTCTCCCTGCCTTTCTGCCCCGGATGGGCGTTTGTACCCATTATATCAGGATTCTTGCTAACTCACAAATATTTCCTGACGGTATCGCCGGTTCCGTCTGGATTGTGCTTTTCCTTTCCTCTTTTGATTACCTCTAATTAGCCATGACCTGCTTCACCCGATACGGAGATGATTTGAAAAAAGGGCTGCTGAAACAGTCCTTTTCTCTTATTATCACTTATTCGTTTAGTTCTTACCGTTTTAATAATATACAAACACGAAAACTCCGAGCAGTTTCCGTGTTTGTATCTCATCCCTCGTATTTCAACAGCATTTTCCATCAAACTAATACGCCTTTCAGCCAAACCGACAATATGCGGGCCTGCTGAACCTCTATGCTTCTGGGCGTATATACTCTTGGATGCTCCAAATCGTACAGCGCTTCTTTCGCTGCCTTGATCGCAGATTCCACCGTGCTTCCAAGAATGTCAAAATTCTCCGTTTCACCCTTAAGCTGTTTATTAAGCCGCTGCACCATCATCTGCGATATGTGGCTCATCATCCCGTTGCCCCGGATTCCCATGCCGTTCGCATTTACTTCTTTCGCCGCATCCATCCACGCATCCTTCACTTCCTGCGGGGCACCCCGTCCGACCATCTCAAAGGCTTTCTCGTCCTGGCCGGCTGCCCTGCCCTGCGCCGCTTTTTCTTCCACCGCTTCCATGAATCCCACCGTTCCGGGTTCCACGCTTCTTTCCATCTTCCTTGCCGTGTATCCTGTCAGCGGATATCCTGTTGTTCCTATTCCATTTACGCTCATTTTTCAAATCCTCCATTGTCATCAATTATTTTTATTGCAACCCCTCTGTCGGTCAGAGCCGCGCCCGTTCCCTCGTAATAAGTCCGAGCGCTTCATTGCCTCACCTCCGGGCAGACCGCAGAGGCAAAGCATTATGCGCCTCTGCGGTCTAGGGTGTAAGGATTATATCTGTATATCCAATGATGTAAGAGAACTGCCTGATTTCTTCAAGTTCGCTTCCACGGATTCCCTTGTGACACCGTCCAATGCCCCATACGGAATTGGCTTTCCAATCTCCCACTTAGGATCAGCTTTCCTTGCTGCATCCAAAAATGCCTTCCGATATGCCCGCTCGTACTGCTGCATGGTATACCCTGCTGCCAATCGGTCATTTTTCTGTACCTTGCGATGTAAATTCGTGTACACATCTGACCGTTTTGTCGTATCGCCATTCAAAACACCATTTTCACGCAGAAATTCTTTCTTAGTCTGCTCAAACATCTCATCTTTGCTACTATCAGGAATGGAGATAATACGTTTCCGGCTGCTTTCATTTTCATCTGTTACCAAAAGTCCTGCCAATCCTGTAGCCGGATCAATGTAATCTCCGTCTTTATCATAGCATTTCATGGAATTTTTAATGCACTGGATATTTGTGTACATCGCACCGTTTCCATTCCGCATCATTTCTTTCATCGCGGCCTTATACTGCCTGCTGTTCGTATCAATACCCGCCGCCCTTAACTGCGCCTGTATGGAACCGCTGTTTAACTGCGACAACTGAAAGCTGCCTATAATGCTCGTACCTTTTGTGCTTTTTGTTCCAAACATACTCTGAAACAAAAAACTGTAATCTGTGATTCTTGACATAACCACCACCTCCTCTACGCTTCATTTTTTATGCCGAACATACCGTCCAGCATGGATAATACTTTCTCCATGCCACCCTCTTTGGAGCCGGAAACCTTATAGGCATTCTTCCACGCCTGTGCCAGCGCCATCAGTTTCTGCGGCACGTCTGTATCCTGCGTCTCCTTGTTTACATCTGTAAAAGCCGTCTGCCTGCTCCCTGCCTTGGATGCCAGCCTATTGAACTCGCCTGAAATCATTTCCTTAACACCTGCACCGTCAGCCATCTTCTGGAACGCCTTATCCAGTCCGGCCAGTTCCTCATCAAGCGTCATCTTACGGAACCCCGTTTCAGAATTTTCATCCCCCACATAACGCTCCACCGTACCGTCCTTATAGCCCTGCACAATCTCATCGTAAAGGTTCCCATACGCCCTTACATAGTCCGCTGCCCTGTCCGAAAAGCTGTATGCGCCGCCGTTATCCCTCTGCCCTTTCAGCTTCCCGGCTTCCTCGGACAGACGGTATCCATAACCTGCCCCTATGGACTTTGATGCCTGCATTATGGACTCTTTTTGCTTCACCACGCCCTCGTGGGTTCTGGTCTTGCCGCCGTTTTGCAGGCTTTCAAGCCCCTCCCTTGAGATTGTGACATTCACCGCCCTGTCAGCCTGTGGCGGCTGCGCCTCCGGAGCATTCCTGTCAGGCTTTTGCGTCTTCATGTTCCGGAACCATTCGGTTCCCGCCTGCTGTGTGCTTCCATTCACATGCATAGACATACTATCATCCTCCTTGACTTAATATTTTTGTGCCAACCCTGGCCTGCATACAATTTGCTGTTTCATAAAATCTATCGGCAGATACGCCCGCATTTCAAACCGCGATTGCACCAAGTGACTATAAATTGCGCGAAATGACCATAAAGTTTATAACATCACCACCGCCTGGAACTTTTCCGCGTCACAGGAAACGGCGAAATCGCCCTCGTATTTATCCGCCACGGCCTTCACGTTCGACAGGCCGGTACCTTCCGTGGCCTGCACTTTCTCTGCCACGGGGTTCCTTACGGAGAAGATCAGCTTCCCGCCCTCCTTGAAAAAATCATACTGGCGGCTCCTCTGTCATTCGGAGCCGCCCATGCCCCCTTGCAGTAAATCCGAGCATGATGCCCGCATTTATCCGAGCAGCGTATCTCCGCCTGCCGCTGTTTCAGTCATGACATTTGCATCATAAGCATTGGATGCCGCCGCTATCTGCCTTTCATCAGCCCACGCCTTTGCCAGCCTGCTTCTTTCCTGCTTCGCCTTTGCAACCTTTTCATCCAATAACTCCTGCTGCTGTCTCTTAGCCTGCGCCCGCTTCTCCATATATTCTTCCAGCAGTTCCTTCTGCCTGTCTTTCTTTTCACTCGTCCTTTTATAGAAACTGTTCTGTGAACGCACATCAAATTCCGAATCATACCCAATGGGCCATGAATCTGCCCTATACTCATTCAGAGTCGCACCGACAGTTATCAGCACGGAACAGTTCCTCGGCGCATAGGAATCATGCTCCCAACAAAATTTAGAATAGAAAGCAAAATGACATTCTGCAAGGCCATTATGGCTTCCCCTTTAATGAGCATGTGAAAAATAACCGTCATTGCAACAAATAGTGCCGTATAAAAGAAAACGAATACCGCCATTCCAATCGACTGACATCGGTACACCCGTTGCGGCAAGGATAAACAGCAATGCCACAATGCCATCCTTTTTTCCCTCTGAAAGCCGCCGTCCACAAAACAAGGAACATGATGGCTTGTACGGCAATCTTCCATATATCCAAGATGCTATTCACTATTTCAAACGCTGGCTGGCTCATAGGCTTTCCTCCGAAATGTAATCCATGTATGCCTGCACAAAGCCGTCATATTTATACCTTGAAAGCAGCAGCTTATCCCCGTTTGCCATCCTTACCTCCGTCTTATCGTAACCCTCCACATGGAAACGGTTGATAAGGTATCCCCGGTGGATGCGGTAGAACTGCCCCGCCAGCTCCTCCTCCAAATCCCCGATCTTCGCATAGTATTCCATACTTCCGTCTTTCAGGTACAGGATGATATTGTGGTTCCGACTTAGGTCAGTTTACAAGGAACTACACGCAGACCGTGAAACGGGCTGCTGACAACAAACGGCGCTATGCTCCCGGCAAGGGGCATAGCGCCTGTTTGTTGTGGGGGTATCCAAAGGGGGCAGCGCCCCATTTGGCACACGACTTTGCGAAGCAAAGTGTAGTGTGTTATACGCTCTGTCGGCGTTGCCGTGAAAATGCCGTTGCCGCCAGGGAGGGCAAGGGCATTTGAAGTGGCAGGAAAACAGGGCTTTGTTTGGGGCTGGGAAGCCGGAAACAAAGGGCTGGTTTCAGCAGCAGACAGGGCGTATATGAAAGCCCTCGTCCACCGTCCTCAGCCTATGGGACAAAATGTCCCAAACCTTTAGACACCGTGACTATATGTGTGGCCACACTCATTTATTTTAGTGGCCGTTCTTTTCTCAAAATTGAAATGGGCGGGAAAGCCATTTTAGGGCTTTCCCGCCTTGATTACCCATCAGCAAAGGCGGGCGGGTCTGTCAACGGCGGCGCATATATGCGCCGTTCACCTTGACCGTTGACTGGCTCGGCTGGCTTTGCTACACCAAACTCTATAAGTCATATCACAGGCTCTTTCATTTGCGATTGGCTAATAATTTCACGAATCATTTTTTGGTCGTTTGAATTGAATCCTCTAATTAATTTTTCAGCTATTTCTTCAGAAACATTTTCCTTTATCCATTTGATTCCCCAACCGATACAGCTTCTATCCAGATTTTGCATTTCGTCAGTGTTCCATGGGAACCAATAGCCCGTTGACCATGAAAACCAAATATCGGCTGCAATCCGAGAAGTCGTATAGTTAATAAAATCACTTAATGGACGACAGTAACTTTTTTTGTGCCTTTCAAATATGCCTATATTAGCATAATATATTTTAAGAATTTTTCCTGCGATTTCTAATCTTTCTTGCGTTGGAAGTTCTATATCGTGAATATATTTTTCCAGACACGCAACCGCTTCACAGCTTTCTGCCCCATATTCTTTTATTGCGGAAGTTACCATATTTTGAAGGGCTTCTTTTTCTAAAATACTATCCTCTGTTGGTTTTTTCGATGAAGTTTGCCCTCCTTCCTCATTAGTCCGATGCCGCACGTTATAATAATCTGCCAATGCCTGATACACATAGAAAGAAACAGGATTATCTGCCGGACGATTTTCTTCCTCTATCTGTTTTGCACGAAAAACATTTTTTGCACATTCTTCGTAATTCTGTATGTCTATATACCTATAAATTTCAGCTATACACACATAATCTTCCACCAGAGATAAATCAGATTTTCCTACAGCTTTTTCTCGAATCCGAAGTGCTTTCCGATAATATTTCAGTGCATTATTGTGCGAAGGCTTATGAGCATAAATATATGCCATTTGCTCGTATTGAAAAATATTTTCGATACTATTTTTTCCATACAGTTTTTCTCGAATTTCCAATGATTTTTTTAACCAGAAAATGGCGTCATCCCATGAAAAAGGAAGTTCAGCCTCACTATATTTTTCACACAGAATAGCATTTTCAATTCCATCTTCCGGCGTTTTTTCTTTTTCATACTGCTCTAAATCATGCGCTCTCCATGTAGATATTGCCATGAAATATCCTCCTTCTAATTTGCAATAAAATAAATCATTTTCTTACTTCCTCCCCGCTGTGGGATTGGATTTTTCAGCAAGTCCGATTTTCCCGCAAGCCGTTTCAGCGCCGCTTTGTCCTCCCCGCTCAACTTGCCATAATTCAGCCGGAGCCGTTTGCAGATAAACACCAAAGACGCTTTCTCCGGGTCGCTGTCCGGGCTGGCGGCTTCCTCGGCGGCCTGTAAAAATCCTTTCAGCGGGTTATCCTCCGAGACGCTAAAGAAATCGTCCCTATGGGTTTCACGCAGGTCAAGGGCTATCCCATTTATGTCCTGCTGGATTATGTAGCGGCAAAAGCTGTCGTCATCAATATGGGCGGCGATAAGCTGCCGCAACTGTGGGTCGCTTATATCGGGGTTATGCTGTTTGACGATTGTTGCGCTCATAGCGTCCACTATCGCATTTGCACCCTGCACCTGCTTGACCGCCGCTCCGTTCACATAGATTTCAAGGTCAGCCATCAGCTTGACAAAATCCGGGTGCGCCGCCAATTCGCACAGCAAGGCATTGTCCACCCGCCCACTTTTCAGCAGGTCAATCATTCTGTCACTCAAACGCAGGTCTGCAAGATCGGCGTTTGAGTGACGCTTCATTTCAGACAGCCCCAGCAGATAGTCGGTGGTCACGCCGTAAAACTTCGCCAGCTTGATAAGAGCATAGTGGCTGATGTCTTTGAAATCGTCTGCTCCGCAAGCTGTTCCAGCGTCAAGCCATGCTCCACACGCAGGTCTTTCAAGCGTTCTTGGATTGTTAAGGCCATATCCAAATACTCCTTATTTATGTTCGTCCGGTAAATTCTCTATGTATCTGCACTTCGGATAATTGGAGCAGCCCCAAAATCGTTTTCCCTGACGAGTTCCTTTAGAGACAATACGCATAACAAGCTGTCCACCGCAACGAGGGCATAGGGTTTTCTCCACATTTTGTGTTGCTGCTGGGGCAGAGATATTCTGCGAAAGGTTGTCTTGTGCTCTTTGTTGAATGTTTCTAATATGTGTTATTTTCTCTGCTTCGTTTATCTGCGTAAGCGGGTACAGCTTTTCAAATAATTCATCGATTTTGTCTGATGATAACTGTATTCCTACCTTTGCAATATTCTGTTGAACCGCAGAAAAAAGGTTGTACCGATTAACAACGTAATGTTTTCCGCTGGTTAACGCAATATCTTTTAATGTGCAACGGTCACTGAATACAATATAAGAATAAAAAGGCAAAGTTTGGTCGGCAAGAAATGTTTGAAGCCATTTCAGATGTCCCTTGTTCTGCCAAATAGGATTATAAAATTGATTTTTCTGTGACCTCCCTCGTCCAGTGGGTAGTGTTTGAGTCCAATATTGTTGAGATTCGGTTCCAAAAATCCACCCGCTATAATTTTTGGATTCAAATACATATATACCCGATTCATGAAGTAGGACAACATCTAATTCTGTGGTTTCTCCGTTGCTTTTCGGGATATACAAGTTAAATAAATACCGTTTGTACCCGGTCAGCGAGTCGAGATACTTATAAGTGTAGAATTCCCCCAGCCGTCCTTTGTTAAATCGAACGCTGCTATATGGATTTTTGGTTTGCTGATAGTATTCCGTTTTTTCATATCGCTTTTTCTGTACTACATATACAACAATGGCAAGAAGTACGGCAAGTAAAAAAATTCCCATTATAGTTCTCCCCCTACCTGTCTTTTGATTAGTATACCACAATTCCGAGAGCGTGGAAATAGGGAGTTTTCCGGGCTGATTTCCTACCTTATGGATATACGGCACCGGCAATCAAAAAAGTATACACTTGAGATAGTTCATCGATGGACAAGCCCCTTGAAAACCGAATGACCGTCTGAAAAGGAATACCCCGGCTGGGGAAGTGCGCCATGACCCCGCTTCTGGACACCATGACCAGAGCAGGCCAGCGCACCAACGCCGGAACACGCCGCAGGAATGGGGCAGGAAGCCTTTTCGGGGAAAACGGCAGCAAGAAGAACAACGGAGGGAGTGCATGAAAGAAAGACCCTATCAACATTTGCCACCGCTGGAACACAGGCCGGACAGCTTCCCCTACCGCATGACCCCGGCGCAGAGGAAGCGGGCCAACAGCCTGATCCGCCGGGAGTGCAGCAACTGTGACGGTGGAAACTGCCTTGCGCTGGATGATGGCGACACCTGCGCCTGTCCACAGATGATTACATTCTCCGTCTGCTGCAAGTGGTTCCGCTGGGCGGTCTTTCCTCTGGACGGGACGCTGGAAGCGGAGATTTACCGTGACAGTGCTTTGAAACGCTGCTCGGTCTGCGGAAAGCCCTATGTGCCAAAATCCAACCGGGGCAAATACTGCCCGGACTGCGCCGCCAGAGTTCACAGGCGGCAGAAAACAGAAAGTGAACGGAAAAGGAGGTCTGCTGTGGACAGTTAAGGCGGGAAAAAGCCTTGATTTGCAAGGCTCCGCAAGCCCAAAACCGGGGCGGGCGGTATGTTTTATCGCCCACCCCGGAAAACGGGCTTCTAACCGTCCACAAAACACGCTATGACAAACACGATTTACATTCACCAGCCGGAGAAAGCTATCAGCTTCACCCGGCTCCCCAATTTTCTCTTTGAAGCCCCCTCATTCAAGCCCCTGTCCAACGAAGCGAAGGTGCTGTACGCCTTTATCCTGCGGCGGGCGGAATTGTCCCGCAAGAACGGCTGGGCAGACGAATACGGGCGGATTTACCTGTATTACCCCATCTGCGAGGTGATCGCCCTGCTCCACTGTGGGCGGCAGAAAGCGGTGAATACCCTGCGGGAGTTGCAGTATGCGGGGCTGGTGGAGATACAGAAACAGGGCTGCGGAAAACCCAACCGCATTTACCCGAAATCCTATGAAGCGGTTTCAAACACCGACTTCAAGAAGTCCGGCTGCGGTACGCCGGAGGGCTGAAAACCGTACCCTGCAAGTACGAAAATCAATCCTCTTGGAGTACGGAAACCGGACGGTATATAGAAATACAGAGATTAAAACCATTTATTTATATCGATTCCATTCCGATCCTATCAGAGATATTTTCGGCGGGAAAACCCGCCGGAATGGATAGGAACGGAATGGGGAAAGGAGTTCAATGGCACAACACGCAATTTTGTGGTTTGAGAAACACAAGGGCCACCCGGCGGGGCCGCTGGAAGCCCACCACGAACGGAAAAAGGAGCAGTACGCCAGCAACCCGGACATTGACACCAGCCGAAGCAGGTACAATTTCCATATCGTCAAGCCGGAGGGCCGCTATTATCACTTCATTCAGAGCCGCATTGAACAGGCCGGATGCCGGACAAGAAAGGACAGCACTCGGTTTGTCGATACCCTCATAACCGCCAGCCCGGAGTTTTTCAAGGGCAAGTCCCCGAAGGAGATAGCGGCCTACTTCCAACGGGCGGCGGATTTCCTCATTGACCGGGTAGGCCGGGAGAATATCGTGTCGGCAGTGGTACACATGGACGAGAAAACGCCCCACCTGCATTTGACCTTTGTGCCGCTGACGAAAGACAGCCGCCTGTGCGCCAAAGAAATCATCGGCAACCGGGCCAATCTGACAAAGTGGCAGGACGATTTTCACGCCTATATGGTGGAGAAGTACCCCGACTTGGAGCGTGGGGAGAGCGCAAGCAAGACAGGCCGGAAGCATATCCCAACCCGGCTTTTCAAGCAGGCGGTCAACCTCTCCAAACAGGCCAGAACCATTGAAACGGCGTTGGACAGCATTACCCCACTGAACGCCGGAAAAAAGAAAGCGGAAGCCCATGCTCTGCTGAAAAAGTGGTTTCCGCAGATGGAGAATTTTTCCGGCCAGTTGAAGAAATACAAGGTCACGATAAATGATCTTTTGGCGGAAAATGAAACATTGGAAGCGAGAGCCAAAGCCAGCGAAAAAGACAAGATGAAAGGCGTTATAGAACGGGCAAAGCTGGAAAGCGAGTTACACAACATTCAACGGCTGGTTGACCGTATCCCGCCGGAGGTGTTGGCAGAGTTGAAGCGGCAACCGAACTATGGAAAGGAAAGGTGATTTTTAACGAATATCAGATACAAAAAGGAAACAGAAATCGTGACTTTTCAAGGAAAAGAAATCACGCTGGAAAATCTCTCCCCGGTATTCACGCCGGAGCAGGAAGCGGCGAAACGCCGGGAACTGGAACAACAGCTTTATGAGGTGTTCCGCAAGTACGCCGACAAGCGGCAGAAAGAGGAAGCCGGGGCGTAAGTTTTTCCAGCCACATCATTGATTTGCGGGGCTGTTGGCAGTATAATAAGACTGTCAGCAGCTCCGTTTCTTTTTAAGAAAAGGAGCGACGAATGAATAATCGGATAGACGCACCGGAATATCTGCCAGTATCCTTACGATTCCATTTGCCGCTGCAAACCGCAGGATGTCCTCCAAGCCTGTATCTGACAGATTCTCGTCCGGCAGGAATAAAAGTCCCTGACGCTTTATCCCGACAACCATCTCTACCGCCATGACATATTCCGTCCCGCCGTTCCCACTTTTCAAAAACAGCTCACCCTGCATTTTCCCTTCCATGCACAGTTTTCCGGCATCCCTCGTTAAATTCCATTCACCGACCACGCCGCATTTTTCCAGCCCATACCCTTTGTCCGTAAGGATGGAACTTAGGTGGTAATTGGTATGCTCCACGATGCGGAACACACACCCTGCCCCGCACTGGCGGCTGATTTCCTCGCACCTGCGTATGTTCTCCGGGATATCTCCTTCCGAAAATTTGTAATACAGCGGATAGACCAAAAGCTGCCCTTCCATTCTTTTCAGCACCCATCCCCGGCAAATTAAAGTTTCCCTGTCGGGGAACAGGCTGATGATCTGCTCCTCCGTCCTTATCGCAGGCTCATTCACTGTTCCCACTCCCCTTCCCGCTATATTCAGAAAGGAAAAGCCCCGCGACCGCCAGGACCGTCCCTATAATGGAACCCCACATTACCGGCTCCTTCAGCACCAGCACGGAGGTCACAACCGTTATGACAGAAACCATGTAAATATAGACGCTGGTCTTGACTGCGCCAAGCACCTTTACTGCAAGGTTCCATGTGACGAAGCAGAGCGCGGAGGCCCCTAGCCCAAGATACAGGATATTGAGCAGATGCGTCATATCCGTAAACCGTTCCAGCCCCATTTTAAAATCAAAAAGGAACAATGCCGGAACCATGAACAGAATCCCATAAAAGAATGTCCGCCGCGTGGTGAGTATGACCGGGCAGCCAAAGCTGCTGATCTTCCTTGTCAGTATGGAATAGCACGCCCACACAAAAGCCGCAAGGACTGCCATCGCCACCACAAAGCCTATGAAAAAATTCGCTCTTAGCTTCCCTTCCGATTTCAGGAACAGGCGTGACAGGATCGCCGTGAAAAACGGCGCAACCGAGATGATGACTCCCACGTTGGACGCCATCGTATATGTAAGCGCAATATTTTCCAGCAGGTAATATAAGCATATCCCGCACAGTCCCGCCAGCACGAAAGTCAATTCCTGCCTGCGCCCCACGCCTTTCATACGGTGCGGGCAAACCAAAAATAATGCCGCAAAACCCATGACAAAGCGGAAGAACAGTATTTCCACCGGCCTAAAATCCGTAAGCAGGACTTTGGTGGATATGAATGTCGTCCCCCATATGATGATGGTGAGCAGTGCCGCCGGATGCCCTGCCGTTCTCCTATTCCACATTCAGCGCCCCTCCTTCATCTCACCAAGCAGGGAAGAATGCCGCTTGCCGCAAGTCCGTATTGCGGGCGGTTCTTCCGCGTGAATGGTATTTTCATTCACGCTATCCCCGTCTTTTTCCGAGAATATTTCACGGTAAGTACCAGGTGCAAGCCCTATGAACTGATTGAAATAATTCGTAAAATGGCTCTGGTCTGAAAATCCCGTCCTGATTGCTGCCTCCACGGGCGGCACACCTTCCGATAACAGCTTTTTTGCCTCATTGATGCGGACTGTTTCAAGGTATCGGTACGGCGTGACTCGTTTTTCTTTTGTAAAGGCCCGCAGCAGCGTTGACTTGCTAAGCCCCGCATGGCGGCATATCTGGTCTAAATAAATGCGCTCCGTAAAATGCGCTGTCATGTATTCACAGGCTTTTTCAATCTCCTGCCTGCATTCCGGGATGCAGCTTTCAAAAGGCTTTCCATAAATCTGGATGAGGTACGAAAGCAGGAACAGCAGGGTTTCCTCCTTCCCAAACTCCCCTGTCCCTTTCATGACCATCTCATGCAGCGGGCGCAGGTGGCAGGCTATTTCCTCATCACAGATAACATTCTTTGAAAATCCCGGGAGTTCCCGTTTCCCGGTAACTTCCTCCGCCAGATCAAGCATGACTTCCTTTGAAATGTTGAAGCCCCGGTAATCAAACGTCCCTTCATCACTCTGCACGCAGGCATGGCTGTCACCCGGATTGAAAAGCACGATGCTTCCTTCCTCTATGGCATATTCCCTGT
Source organism: Acetatifactor aquisgranensis (assembly GCF_943193215.1). NCBI lineage: Bacteria > Bacillati > Bacillota > Clostridia > Lachnospirales > Lachnospiraceae > Acetatifactor > Acetatifactor aquisgranensis. The sequence goes on from NZ_CALPDH010000041.1 coordinate 22,305, forward strand.
CCCGGCAGGAAAGCATCCGCTCCCCTTTCTCCACAACCCCAATGACATAATGCTCATGGAAATGGCTTGGAAACGGCTGCACGATCCCCTCAAAGCGGTATGCCTCCATCCTCAATTCATCATCATATACCACTATCCTTATTTCTTTCTTCATGCGGATTACCTCCGAATTCAATTTTTGGATTTTGTCATGAGCCATTTTACCCCTTATTTTTTCCTGCGTCTTGTAAAATATCTTCATTTTTCAGATTTATCGGTTTTATTTTCCAAGCGGTTTCTGCTGTCAGACGTGCCCGCGGAAACGGCAGACCGCCGCATATGGTGGTTAGCCATCTGCGGCGGTCTTTACATGATTAATGGCATTTTCTCCAATTTTGCCGCATTTATTTCATCATGAAAACACTTATTCCTTTCGTTTCATTAGACATAAAATCATATCAAAGGGTACAATAATGTTACTATAAGTGAAATTTGCCAGACAGCAGGATTGGCAAAAGGATCATTTTATGTTCATTACAACTCCAAGGAAGATATTGTAAGAGAAAGCTATTATGCTGATATGGGAACCTATATCTGCACCCATTACAATGAATTTACAGCCTCCAACCCTAATAAATCCGTAATTGAACTTCCCCAACCCGCTTAACTGCTCCGGCGCAAATAGGTGGAATATGGTCTTTATGGCAAAGGCGTGTGTCACTATCAGTATATTGGTGCTTTCCTGCATCCCGTCCTTTTGGACGGTATCCGCAAATACGCTTTTCAGGCGGTTTTCTATTGTCTGGAACGGCTCCGCCATCGTCTAAATATAAATCCATGGAATGCATTTCTTCCATGCCTCCAGCTCCGCATATTTGTTGGACTTTGGCCACTGCGGGTGCAGTTTGAACCATGCCCGCTCGTCATCCGGCGTAACCGTCAGTTTCGTAAAATAAACAGGGGAACCGGCATCATCCAGTTCCCCGCGGGCTTCGGGGCTTAAGTTTAAGAGCCATTCAAAGCAATCTTCGTAAACCCTTACCCTCTTTGGGCTCCCCGCAGCAGAGGCGGTTCTTCAGGATATGGCTGATGGTGGCGTAATGCCACAGGCTCTTCCCCATCGCCGTGAGGTCACCGTCTTTTTCAAGCTGCTTCTTGATCTTCTGGCTGCCGTTGCCCGCAAGGTGCATATCTATGTAAACCCTGTCTTTGATACAATTTGATTTTTCCGTAAACCCCATGATTTTTTACCGATATCCCGCGATTTTTCTCATAAAATCCAAAAGATTTGGATATATCCTGGCATCCGTGGTATAATTGCTTCATTGAACACTTAAGGAGGCACACAGAATGGACGTATACCATGATAACAATATATGGGGGAAAGGTTCGCCTGAAACCAAGCTGACAGCTCTCCCTGTCAATCACTCTTTCCTTTGGGGAGAACAGGAAATACTCATCCCGGCAGTCTATGTAGGCAAAGCAGGCGCCGCCCTTGATGTATGCGCAAAAATCCCGATAGAAGATATGGCAGCATTCCTAAAAAAATGGGATTATGAGCGGCGGATGTCCCTAAAAACCCCGGAAGAATTTGAACAGATAGATGCGGACAACCCCGGAAGCAGGGAATTTGCCGTAGAAATATGCCTTGATGATACGCCACTGGCGCTCCGCATGAGCAGCAGCCTGAGATGGTATCCGGAAAATGTAATCCAGATGGGGAATGAACCTGCCAGCGAGGATGGATTTGAAAATAATAAATCTGCCGAGGAATGGATGGGGGCCTATGGCTGCGACAGAGGATGCTGCTGGTATTTTGAGCGGCTTTCCTATAATTGGGACGGAGAACCGATACTATTCCCTCAGAAAATATCACTTGCTTTCCAGGCAAACTTAATCTCCATCACTGCGGGGCATTTTTTCACTGGCGTTTCCTGCAATGGCAAAACGGTAAAGACAGCTCATCCCCTAACCGGTCAGGAATACACCTTGACACTGCATAGCTGCGAACAGATCAGGAACAGCTTCACAGAAATTGGAGCGAAAGGTGTGGTTTACCCAGAATGCTGCCAGATACTTTCTTACAGCATTGCACCAGAAATAGACCGCAGCCTTTTTTGCATCCGCGACTGTGCAGAAGGCGACCACCCAAGAATGGGTGATGCCCAAAGGCAGCCGGGCGGGTCAAACGGTCCCACAGCAGTTTTTATGGCTGGAAAAAATGCCGCTCCTGACAAACGGATGGCAGTTTCCTCCCTGCATTTTGAGCCTGTTTCAGAAGTGCAGTGGCGGATGGTATTCCAGATAAAGCCAAAGAATGATGCGGAAATCAGCTTTCCCATCAAAGCATAATCCACACAAATAGCTGCATAAACATTAAGCACACAGAATCCCCCGGAGCCGTTTTTTCCCTGCTCCGGGGGATTATATTCTCATGCCTTTATCTCCATCCCATTCTTGAAAGTGAAGCGGATGTCCTCCCTGCTGTACACCGTGGCGTACTCCACAAGGCTGTACCAGTCGTCCTCGTTAAATTTTGTAAGCGGGCCGTCCGGTTTTTCCAGGGTGGAAACAAACCTCCCGATTTTTTCCCGCTTCGCCTGCCGCTCCGTGATGGCCTGGCTGACTTCCGAAAGCCGCTCCTTCGCCCTGTTGAACCGCCCCGCCAGCCCGTCATATTTCTTCTGGTACTCCGTCTGGTCGAGGGCGACGCGGGCGTTCTCAGCCACGCACTGTTCAATCAGCTCCGCCACTACGTTCATCTCCTCCTGCAACCGCAGGCGTTCCGCCTCCAGCTCCAAAGTGCCAAAAAGCGTGTCTTTTATGGAATCGTAATCCTCCCTCACGCCTTCCTTTTCCGCAAAGATGGCATTGGCCGCTTTCAGGAAAAACGCCTGGATGGTTTCCTCGTCAAAGTGGGGCGTGCCGCATTTCTCCCCGCCGTCAAACTTGTGGTTGCACAGCCAGATGGTCTTCCGGTACTTGCTGTTGGAATGCCACACCTTGGAGCCGTACCAGCCCCCGCAGTCCGCACATTTTATCCGGCCGGAGAATACGCTCGTGCTGATTGCCCGGTGCTTGAACGGCACCGTGACCTTGCCGTCCGCGAAACCGCTTTGGGGATGTCCACTCCTGAAATTGCCATAAATATCATCCTCCTTGAAAATTTATTTTCTTACATCAGACCGCCAGCCATTTCATAAAGCGGCTTATGTTCGCGCTGATCCACGAATTGGAAAGGCTGCTCTGGTTCTGCAGGCTTTCAAAAAATGACTGGAAGCCGTTGTATTTCACATTCTGGAATGTGGCCGGCAGCTTTGTCTTTTCTACTTTTTCCTTCCAGTCTGCATAGCCGCTGTCCTTTTTCGTGTCGGAAGGAGCGTCCCTTCCCGCCGTCCGAAACGGAACCGTTCAGGCCGTATTTCGCAACCGTCTCCATTGCGGACAGGAAATCTGCCGCATGGGATTCATCCAGATAATTCTCCGCCAGATACTTGGCCGCCTCCTGGCCAAAGGCCGCCATGTCCTGCCTTTCCTGTTCCGATAACCCCGAAGCGTCACCCGGCATGAGGTAATTCGAGATGATGTCCATCGTGGAACTAATCGCATTATCACCCGCCCCCGCAAGGCTGCTGTAAAGCTGTTCATTTGTCTCATAATTCGGGATGACGATTCTGTGCGTGTTTTCATGCTATATCACATTCTCCGCCTGGAATGCGGCAATCGAAACCGCCTTTTTGGTCATGATGTCCTTATAATATCTCTCGTCTGTTTCCTGCTCCATCAGCCTGCGTTTCAGGGTGCTTTCCTCGTTCAGACGGGCATATTACTCACGCCTTTTTTGCCGCCTGCTCCGCCTCAAACTGGCGCATTTCTTCCTCTGTCGGGCCAGATATGTTTCCACCCCCACTTGATCCTGCAGCATGGGCAATCTCCCCATTTTCATCCAGTACAACTACGCAGGAATATATTCTGCCCGGTGGCAGTGTTGCCTGGTCTATCATAATAAAACTTTCTACTTTAGCCATTACCTGCTGTGCCAGAGCCGGGTCATTTTTCATTTTTTCTTCTAACGCAGGTTGCACAACGATTGCTTTCTTTCCAAGCGTAGAATCTATCCTCGACTGTACGCTTGCGTCCGCCAGTTTTGGTTCCGCCCCTGACGGTTTCCAATCTAAAACCGATTCATCAACCTTATCACTGAAAACTTTTCATGGGGAAAATCATACCTCTGCCATTTACCTTAAAATCCACTGTCCCCTGATATTTCTCCGCCGTGCTTTTGATAATGGCAAGCCCTATCCCGTGGGATTTCCTGTCCGCCTTATCCGTTACCGGGAACTCCTTCTTCGCCTTAAGCACCAGCCGCCCGTCAAAGCTGTTCTCCACTTTCAGGATGAGCAGGTTCCCTTTCTGCAGGGAGCTTATGCGGATAAAGGCATCCGCCCCCGATTCTTTCACTTTCAGCTTCCGTAGAGGTCAAATGCGTCAAACACATAATCCCTGATGCCCGTAATGAACACCAGCACGGTATCCTCCCGCCTTTCACGCAGGCCCCTTGCCGCCTCTATGCCGTTCATGCCCTCCATCTGTATGTCAAGGAAAACGATGTCAAACCGCTTCCCCGATGCGAGCAGCTCCGCGTCCGCGGCATAGGCTTCTATGCGGCTCTCCGGCAGCTGTTCTTCCACCAGCCCGCATATATGCTCCCTGATTGCTTTCTCGTCATCCACAACTGCAATATCCAAAATCCATCACCTCAAATCCTTAAAGGCATTCACTTAAAGATAGGTATCTATCTTTTTATATCGGCAGAAATATTCCGTTTTTCGGGCGGAGGGAACGGAACGACCATTTTTCGGGAACGAAAGGCAGAAATACAGTACGGAAAATCCCAAAACAGGTCTAAAGTTTTTTGCCATTCGTCCGATATAGAGGAAACGCAAACCGCCGTGTAAGCATATTACCTCTGATTCCCCCGCTTTCCAAATAGCTTTCTGAATAGGAAAAAGGGGCCTGTGAGCCCTTTTCCCCTTTCTCCTTAGTTCAGTTTCAGTAACCGGGATATATTGCCAATCATTCTGCCCCTGTCTGCGAAGCAGCCAATACCTTTATCTGTCGATTAATCTTAATTGCCAATATGATAATAGCAACAAGAGTAAGTACGTCAGCTATGGGCTGCGCAAGGATAACACCGTTCAATCCTATATAGCGCGGCAGAAACATAATTACAGGAATGAAGAAAACGCCTTGCCGCCCGATACTTAATAACCAGCCTCCGGCGGCTTTTCCAAGAGCAAGTGAAAGCATGGAATAAATCGCTTCTATTCCCATACCCGCAAACATTACGATATTTGCCCGCAATGCAAATGTCCCAATTTCAACCACTTCTAAATCATCAGCAGTAAACAGTGAAATAACCGGGGTAGCAAAAATCAACATTAGAATTGTCATTAAGACACAAAACGTACTCGTCCATATTAAGCCGGTTTTGTAGAAACCTTGGCGGCTCGCTCGCTCGAAGCAATGTTATTCATAGTGACATTGAAGATATTGAAAATAGAGCTAATGACGTAAATCATTGCATATTCACGGGCATAAGGATAAATAGTGTCTGTTGTTCCCAATGCGTATAAAATCGGGCGCACAAATGCAACGATTATTACAATCATGACCGCTGCTATTGACAAGCCCGAATAAAGAGCTGTGGAAGCAACATGGTTAGCCTGTTCCTTATCCTTTGCCCCTAAAAGCCGGGAGAGGATGGAAACGTAATAGAAACAGCCCCCATTTGGCTTGTTCCAAGCCCACCCACAAAATAAGCGTCTACAAGGTTATAAATACCTGTGACAAGCATACCGATCATGGTTGGAAGTCCCATTTTAAGAAGTACCTGCGGAATGGGAGCGTTCCGCAGTATTGATACTCGTGTTTCGTTGTTCATGTGTTATTTCTCCTTAGCTTTGAAAATTTAGCAACTGCCTCGACACGGCTGTCAACCTTATCCATAAAACAAATCGCCCAGCCAACAGCTAATAGCGCGACCATTACCAGCATAGACGCCCCTGCCATAAGGGGCAGCATGGAACGCATTTTTGCAGTGAGCTGCCTGTACAGGAAAAGGCGGCTGCCACGGTATTTCCATTCATCGCTTTTCAAGCATGAAAGCAGCCGCCGGAAAAGCAAAACAAAAAATCCATAAACGGAAACAACAAGGAACGTGACAGCAAGGACATTCACAATATCCGGCAGATTCCTGACAGCGGAAAGCACCATAACCGCTATCCCTGCGATTCCCAATAATACTGACAGCAACGCCATGGGTGTGCTGTCCTTCGCCTCCCCGCTTCCATCCCCGCTGGCTGCCTTATCAAAGTAAATCAATTCCCGTACATTAAGTTTCCGAACCGCCCGCTTTACCCTTACAGAAGAGATACCTAAGATCGCCCCCATATAAAACAGGGTCAGGATAACCGCCCCTGCTGACACTTCAAAGGAAAAACTGAACGGAACCGCATACATCCCGCATATTACGGCCTTAACAGCCTGAAAAAACCACGTTCCAAGGAATAGGCCGGCAGCAAGGATGAATCCGTGGATTGACCTGTTCTCTCTGAGGAATATCCCCGCTATATCCTCATTTTCAATCCCCAGCAGCATATACAGCCCAAATTCCCTGCTTCTCCGTTTTAATATAAACACTGTGATATGGTTTACCAGCGCACCCATGATGAAGACCACCATGATACTGACCACGACAATCAAAAACGGCAGGATTGATGGTTCTTTTATTATGGCGGAAATTTCTTCTGAAAACACAATCATATTAAATGACAGCATCAAGACCACGGTGATGACCAGCGTAATGATATAAATAATGTAATCCATCGCCTGCCTTTTCGCATTTCTCTTGGACAACTTTTTCAGCATAGTCCCGCACCTCCAAAGGCAGATACTTCTGACAGAATCGCATGGTAGAAATCAACCCTGCTCTGCCGCACTCTGCGAAGCTCCTTATTGATTTGCCCGTCTTTCAGGAAAAGGACACGGTTTCCGTAACTGGCGGAAAGCGGATCATGTGTCACCATCAAAACGGTTGCTTTTTCCTGCCCATTTAATTCCGTCAGCAATGCCAGCAACTGTCTGGCAGACACAGAATCCAAGGCCCCTGTCGGTTCGTCTGCCAGAACCAGCCTGGGCTTATTCACAAATGCCCTTGCACAGGCACACCTCTGTTTCTGCCCGCCGGATACCTGTGCCGGAAACTTGGCAGCTATATCCTCTATCCCCAGCCGCTGCATCAAACTTCTGACAGTGCTTTTTATCTCTTTCGCCGGAATATCCTTGATTGCCAGCGGCAGTGCAATGTTTTCCTCAATGCTGAGGGTATCCAGCAGATTAAAATCCTGAAAAATGAATCCAAGATTCTCCTGCCGGAACCTGGCTGATTTTTGCTGTGGCAATGATGCCAAGTCCTGACTACCCAAATAAATATGCCCTGCATCTATTGTATCAATGGTTGAGATGCAATTTATACTGCTTAACGATTTCACTTGCCATGAAACCAGACTGCATAACGCTGACTGGTTCAATCACATGATTGCAATAGGCAGTATTCAGCGTTATGCAGTATAGCAGGGTCGTTTTGCCGGAACCAGAGGGCCCCATGATGCTTACAAACTCACCTGCACTTACTTCAAAATCCACCCTGTCAAGCGCTTTCTTTAAGTTTGGCTCCCTTCCGTAATATTTTTCAGCATTTTCAACACTTAAAACCATATCCATACCCATCCTCCCCATTAGCCAAATACCAGACTGCATACCAGCATACTCACCGGCTGGTGGAACAGATAAATCCAGATTGTCCTGCTCCCAATAGCGGATAAGACCGGAACCTTAAACCGGGCTGCGGCTTTCCATGTGTCATGCTCCCTGAATATTCCATTGAAAAAATAACCGCACAGATACAGGAACATCCATGGAATCATAGGGAAATAGTCGCTTGATTTAAAGCCTGGAAAAGGAAAACCAAATGGTGTCAGAATCTTTATGGAATAGCATATTGCCGGAACCTGTATACCGCCCCCAATCCCGATATAACCATGCTGTATCTGCTTGCAGAGGATAAACAGCACAAAACAGATTCCCAATCCCCAGGCCGGAGAGACTTTTTTAACCAACTTCTGGAGTGGGAACATCAGCAGGACTGCACACCCCATAAAATTCAATATCCCGAACCATATGGTTTCCGACGGGATGACGATAAGGGTGACAAGCGAAATAATAAAACCATACAGATTGAAACTTAAGCCCCGCCGCAGGTTCCCTTCCATCCCCCACTGCCATACAAACCCCGAAATGAAAATAAAGGTCTGGCAGATCATCTGCTGCCAGATGTGGATTGCAGGAAGTCCATACCAAAGAGGGTTCTTCCCATAGACAATAAACACATCATACAAAAAATGGAATACAGCCATGTTGACAATGGCAACACCCCTGATACCGTCAACCAAATAATACCGTTTTTTCTGCGCCTCCATAAACATTACTCCTCCAAACATGATTCATGTTTTCAGCATAGCAGATAGTTCCCTCCATGGCCGCACATTGCAAAAATTAAACGTTTGCAGGTAAAAAATAAGAAGTCCGGAATATTCTGCCGGACTCCCTGCTCACTATATATCATATATAAAAAAATCATTCGGTATCTGCATCTTCCAAAAACAGGAGGACACTGGCATGGAAATCCCCATCCTGGACCGTTGCCGTCAGGCTTCCATGATACTTCTCTGCAATCCTCCGGATATTTTTCAGCCCAAACCCATGCTCTTCAGAAGCCCCGGATGTCTGCCCTTTCCCGGAACAATTATTCTGTGTGCTGATGCAGAGGATGCCCCGGTCATATTTCATCATGATGTGGAATGCCGGTTCCGTTACATCCGTCAGGGCATTCAAGGCATTTTCAAACAGGTTGCTCAGAATCACATTGACATCAAAAACGGGGATTCCCAGATGCTCCGGAATCTGGATTTTCCAGGAGACATCAACGCCTGAACTCTTTGCTTTTGAGATCATGTAATTCAGGATACTGTCAATCTTTTCGTTCCCGGTGGCGACATATTCCCCGCTGTTCTCCATAAATGCTCCCATAGACGCAAGGTACTTAAGCGCCTCTTCGTTTTCCCCTCCGGACACCATATCCATGAGCATTTTTATGTGGTGCTTCATATCGTGCTTCAAGGCGCGGATATTATGCTGCGACTGCCTTATGATGCCGAACTGGTTCTCATAGATGCGAACCTCCTGCTCCAGCAGTTCACGCTCCCGCTCCTGCCGGGATTTCCCTGCTTTCTCCAGAATCATCCCAAAAACAAAAAACAAACTGACAGAAATGGATGTAACGATTAAATACTGGCGGCTGTCAGCAACCGTCTTAAAAAGGACAGACGCAATGCTCCATTTCCCGATCCAGTATACCGTGGAGAGGATAACCGCCATCAGCAGACGCCGTGTCACTTTGCCCTGGTAGCAGAAAGACATTGCTAATAAAAACGGAATCTCTACCAGCAAAAAGAACAGGTCCATCGCGGCAATTCCCTGCCCAATATAGGAAACGCTTATGAGAAAGCCCTCAAATATCCACAACACTGTAAAGAGGGCTGTCACAATTTTCTTGGAAACCCTGCACTTTCCAATGCAGACAGAAAAACAGCGCATATAAAGGCAGATGCGGACTGCCGCCAGTATGATGACAAGACTTTTCATGACAGACACCTGCCTCACCCCCTTTGATACCTTTCCGTTAAATTCTCTTTCATTGCCTTCCGGTACTTCTGGCTGATCGGTAGGCGCGTGCCGTCTGTCATCTGAACAGAATCATAATGATAAACCGAAACAAATGCTGTGTTTACGATATAGGATTTATGGATGATCCAGAATCCTTTTCCCTCCACCTGCTCCCATACCTCCCGCATGGCACCGTAAAATTCCTTCTGTCCCGAACCGGTATATATTTCAATTTTCCTGCCATTGCAGGCAAAGTAATGTATCTCGTCCAGATACAGCCTGCAGACCGACTTCCCTGCATGATAATAAAATTCATTTTTATTGGCTTCACTCAGCCGTATGAACTGCTCCAATACAGCAGCCACTTTCTCTTTGGTGAGCGGCTTGACCAGGAAGTCCAGGGGACGCACCTGGAACAGGCTCATGGCGTAGGTTTCTTTAGAAGAAATATAAACAATGCTGATCTTATCGTTTCCAAGCTGCTCCCTGATCTGCTTTCCGACCTGCACGCCATCCATCTCCAAAAGCTGGATATCCAGAAAACATAAGTCATACAGGCACTGCTCCTGAATGGAACGGTAAAATGCCTCCCCGGAATAGAAGACTTCCGTTTCAATCTGCAAAGCCCGGCGGTCTGCAAAATCCAGAACTATTTTTTCCAAATCAGAACAAGTGCCAATTTCATCGTCACATATCGCAATCCGTTTCAGTTCTGCCACCTCTTTCCTTTTTCTGCCCTTAAACTTTCATCTTGCATGACAAACTCCATCTCTCCGAACGTGCCAGCCATTCCGCCCACAAGGCTCCACTGGCGCTGCATATAGGATTTCAGATTTTCCGTGCTTTGCCGATAAGCCACACAAGCTATTGACGGATTATCAAAACTATACCCTCTGCCACAACAGCATACTGTCCTGAAATTCAGCCGCCACCTTCCCGGTATCTTTCAGCCATGAGAGATAGGAACGCACCGTGCTGCCAACCAACACATACTGCTCAAAATTCATGGAAAGCCCATAGCCTTTGAACACTTCCTGCAAAATTCTTTCAAAGCACATCGGCTCCATGCAGATGGATAAAATCCTCTCCGCCACCTCATGTACCTTATTCCTGTTGTAGCAAACAAGTTCCCTGATATCGGCAGACGCTTCCGCATGGGCAGGAACGAACATGGCGGCTTCCATTCCCTCCACCATATCCAGCGTTTTCAGATAGGCTCCCACATCATAAATGAAAGAAACAGCATACTTCTCCAACGTTTCCCTGCTACTGATGCAGTCCGCAAGGAACACCACACCGTCCGGCATACGGAACCCAACCATGTCAAAGAAATGTCCCGGCAAAGGTATAGTCTCTATCTCCTTCGGAAACCCTTCATCTGAAAAATCCGTCACATTGCTGTCCTGCGCCATCAGAAACTTATGCCGCAAATCCTTACACGGATAACCACCGTAAAGGAAAGACGGCTCCAAGACCGGATATGTTGTAAAAGCCGCCTCTATGCCGCCGGAATAAACTTTGCACCCTGTTTGCCCCTGTAGGTAACGGTTCCCACCGATATGGTCTGCATTGGAGTGCGTATTCAGGATTGCCGTCAGATTCCACCCGTTTTTATCCAGTATCTGCCTGACCTTCCTCCCCGCATCCTTATCATTCCCGCTGTCAACCAGATAGACATGATCCTTGTCCGGGGCATAGACACCTATCTTCGCCGGGCAGTTTATGTAATGGCATTTCTCACTGACCTGAACCAATTCATACATTTTCCGTTTCCTCCTTGTTCTGTTGCTTCCTAAATTACTTCGGCTGAAAACCGTTTCCACTAAAGTAAAAGCATCCACCGAATTATACCATAAAAATTTTCTGTTTTTCATCCGATGGCACGAAACGACTATTTTTCAGGAATGGAAAGCATAGATTTACTATGGAGTCCTTCCGCATTTTATGGAATTATTTCGGCATACATGGTATACTTGCCATATTAGATTTTACGGAGGTGTGGCTGATGAATTTTCATTATTAGAAGATTTCCACTCAAAATGGCAGGATATCCTTGTGATTGGGAAAACCACAGAACGGAATGGAATAAAATACCATATTGTCGGCATGACCTTATCCGATGAAGCAAAACTATACATTATAGAACCATACATGGAACCGGAAAGCCAGAACAGGAAAGGCATCCGTAATCACAGGAGGATGCTGAAAGAGCATGAAAGGCACGGATACAGTTATCTGCATTGCAGTGAGCTCTGCCTTGGTGATGTGCATCTCAAGATACAGGGCGGCATGGGCAGCCCTATGGATTCTGATAATTATGGAATGATCCAGTTGTTTTTCGATATGATGGGTGCTGGCTGGACAGTTCCCGAATGGCTGAAAGATATAGATTGGGAGAATCTCATTCTGTTGACGCTGAACATAGCGGAGGTTTCGAAGCTGCCCCATCTTACACCTCAAACACCCATCACGATAACGCACAGGCCAAATCCCATCCAGCATATAATAGAAAAGACAGTTACCCTGAATGTCGGGAAATCCCATTCTTTCTGTTTCGTGGATAATCATGGAGATGAGGTGCTTTGCCATATAAATTCTGTTGCCTTGATAGATGTGTGGAAAAATACGGAAGAAGAATTGAACAATCCCAAACTGGCAGAAAGGTTTTCCCCGGAACAGTTGAAAGAGGCGGCAAAACATAGTTATGATGCATTGGAGCAATGCTGTCCTAAAGGGATGTGCTATATAGGCATAGAATATGAATGCAGTAAAAATTATGACCTTACCTTCTACTCCAAACAATATTTGAAATCCCGCCCGGAAACACATCAGGGAAGTTCCCATTTTCTCATGATGCGCTTAAAACCCGATCAGGAAACAGGAACGCACGGACTTCCGCTGAAAGGCTGTGTGATACAGACACCAGTTCCTCCGGATACCATCAAAATTCCTGCGGAACTGTTTTTATACCATGAAAGAGTAGATGAGTGGACTGAAACTATTATATAAAAATGAAATGCTAAAACAGCCCTTTTTCATCGTTATCATTTATCCATTAAATTTTTACCGCTTTGCTCATATCAAACACGGAAACTCTGCATACTATCACGCAAAACTCCATACAAACACGAAAACTCCGAACAGTTTCCGTAAATCCCTTGATTTCAAGCCATTTTCTTATACTTTCGCCAAATCGTTCCAAAATCCTATGGCATTATTTCTGAATAGCCGCCTGTGCCGCTGTTAGATTATGATGACTTTTACCCCTGGGGTAAATGATTTACCCCTTTTACCCCACCTGTGCGGAATTTACCCCACCCCGATTTTGATTCGACAAATTGCGCTTTTGCCACTAAAACCCCTTGTTTTTTTGCGGAATCCGGCATAAAATGATTTCAGCGGAACGCTGCAGCATTTGACAGATACGTGGGAATCTGCTACAATGAAAATACAAAAGGGAATACTGCCGATAGACGGTCAGCCCCGATAAAATTACTTACAAAGAAGTGACCTTACCTTTGGCTGGGGCGGTCACTTTTTTGTGTGGTTTATGTACGCTATCAAGATCGAAACGATAATCCCAAGAATCATCAGAACAACCGTCAGCAGTTCATAGTCACTCATCAAGCATCCCCCCTTTCCCGGTTTTACCCGTAGTCAGAGGGGCAGTCCCCTCTGCGTTTGCATCGAAAGACTGACCGCCTATCCCGTTATGGCAGTACCCCGTATGGATATTTTATCAGAAAATGTCGGACGCTACAAGATGGTTTTCCAGCTTTTTATTTTTCCACTTGCTAAATCCCAAATTCAGAGGTAAGCTACAACACCACGGAAGGAGGGATTGGATTGGAAAAAGATTCTGCATTATACCAATTGATGGACACACGCATGAACGGTGTCATGAACGGCATTGTAAGCGGTGACGGGGAATACCAGGCGATTCTCCGAAAGTCGGACATATACTCCGGCGAACTGGACAGGATGGATTTATCAAAAGAAATCCGGCTGCTCATCGACCGCTACGTCTGTGAGCAGAACGCGCTGGGCTCCCGGTTTGGGATGCTTGCATATCTGCTTGGATTTTCCGACTGCAAGGCTATGTTTTTAGGGAAATGCCTGCCAACAGAAGTAAAAGAAATGATTACAGAGTAAGACCGCAAAATGCCGGACAGGACGGAAAGGCCGCCACAGCCCTTCCGCCCTGTCTCTTTCGTCTAAATATAAATCCATGCCTCCAGTTCCACATATTTGTTGGACTTTGACCACTGCGGGTGCATCTTGAACCATGCCCGCTCGTCATCCGGCGTGACCGTCAGCTTCGTAAAATAAACAGGGGAACCGGCATCATCCAGTTCCCCGCGGGCTTCGGGGCTTAAGTTTAAGAGCCACTCAAAGCGGTCTTCGTAAACCCTTACCCCGAAAACATATTTATCTATATCACTTTCCGAAAACTCCCCATCCTCCGGCACGGGCGGCTGCCCCATGAGCCTCTGCAGGTTTTCCAGCTTGCCGCTCACGTCCGCCTCCGTGGCAGGCTTCACATCGCCGTACTGCATCATCTGCTGTTCCAGCTCCGCTATCTTTTTCTCCACCTCCTGCTGCTTGCGGCTGAATACCTCTTTCGGTATCTCGTTGTTCATCCGCATATCGAGCAGCGTCTCGTAGCGCCCCCGCTCCTTTTTGAGCTGTTCTTCTATGATTTCCTTGTCCCGCAGGACTTCCGACTGCTCCACCCCTGCCGCGCCGAGGCCGAGGACTGCCGCTGCTTCCCGGAGCGTCCCCTCCGGGTCATCGAAAACGGCGTGGAGGACTTTCTGCGCCATCGTGTGTACCTTCCAGTCCTGCACCAGCGGCACCCGGCAGACGCCCTCGATACTCAGGCCGTTTTTCAGCCTTGCTGAAACCGTCCCCGTCCGGGTCTGGTCATAGCACTTGTAGGTGTAGGTGGTGAAGTCCCTTGACTTGGAGTGCCACCTGGTCTTTGCGAAAGCGTGTCCGCACTGGCACCGCAGCTTCCTGCGCCAGAGGTCATCCGAGTGGATGCCCCTGTTCTTCCTGAAATGCTCCATCTGCGGCCTCTTTTCCTCTATCAGTTTCTGCACCTTTTCAAATTCCTCTTTGGTGACGATGGGCTGGTGCTTCCCTTCCACGATGATGCGCTCCAACTCCCCGTTGTTCTTCGCCCTTTTCTGTTCGAGGTAGTCCGGCACATATTCCTTCCGGTATTCCAGCTCGCCGCAGTAGAGGCGGTTCTTCAGGATATGGCTGATGGTGGCGTAATGCCACAGGCTCTTCCCCATCGCCGTGAGGTCGCCATCTTTTTCAAGCTGTTTCTTAATCTTCTGGCTGCCGTTTCCCGCAAGGTACATATCAAAAATCTTCCTGACCGTTTTCGCCTGCGCCTCGTTGATGACGTATTCCGGCCCCACTTTGTCGTAGCCAAGCACGTTCCCGGTGCCGTAGACCACCCCGTTCTGGAAGGAGACCATCTGCCCCGCCTTCACCCGCATGGAGGTCTTTTTCGATTCGTTCTGCGCGAGGGTGGCCATGATGGTCAGCCGCAGCTCCCCGTCCTCATCGTTCATGGTCCATATGCCGTCCTCGGTGAAATACACCTCAATGCCCATCCGCTTCAAGAGCCGCGTCTGCTGGAGGGTGTCCACCGTGTTCCTTGCGAACCTCGATACCTCCCTCGTGACGATTAAATCGAAATGTCCGTCCTTCGCGTCCTCCATCATTCGCACGAAGTTTTTCCGCTTGGATATGGAGGTGCCGGTGATCCCTTCATCGATATACCGGCGGTACAATACCCAGTCCGGGTGCCTGTCTATCAGGTCATCGTAATACTGCACCTGGTTCTCCAATGCTGAAAGCTGTGCCTCATGCTCTGTTGACACCCTGGCATATATCGCAACTTTCCTTATCCGCATCTGCATCCGCTCCTTTCCTTTTTTGGTAGTCTATTAATCACTCTGAAAGCCCGTAAAGTCAAGCGGTCTGGCCGCTTTCTTCCTATATAAATGCCGCCTTACATTCCCCCTAAATCCGTGTGGTGAACGCAAGCGAAATCCACCCGTCCCGCTTTTCCTGATAGGCTTTCAGCAGCCCCCAGCCGTCCTTTTCCTCGACAATGGAGAAGACTCCCACACCTGTGAACTTGCCTGTCTTTGGATATGATTTTCCGGGGCCGCGGCGGATATTTAAGTCGGGAATGGATACGCGCACCATGTAGGGCGCGGAAAGTGTGAGGCTCTCCATGAACTGCACTTTTCCTTCGCCGGCAATGGCTTTCAGGATGGAAAGTATCTTCTCCCCATACTTTTCTCCTGCCGCCCAGCCCTTCCCCTGCGGGTTCTCCTTCTGGCCGAGCCACTCTACATAGGGAGCGCAGCCCCGTTTCACATAGCGGAAGCGCGGGTCTGCCAGTGCGTTCCGCAGTTTGTCCGTAGAGGCATAGGCTTTGAGATGCTGAATCTGCGCACGGATGCCAAGCTGCGCTGATTCAAAGGACAGCCCTGTTTTGCCCCTCTGCGTCACACCAAGACCACAGAAATTGTTCTGCTTTAAGTTGACCGCCGAGCCGGAAAAGGTAAAATTCCCCGTTTCGAGACAGGACTGTGCAAAGGCGATATCGCCCCTCACGCCC
>NZ_CALPDH010000042.1:0-38155 GCF_943193215.1 Acetatifactor aquisgranensis
CAAGGTGCTCCGTCGTCTTCATCAGCGACAACTCTGATAGGATATCACATGCCATCGCTTTTGTCAACAACTTTTTTCAACTTTTTTATTTTTTCTGCCGCATCTCCTCATGAAATGAAGCAATGCTTTCTGGCAGGTTCTTATTATAGCATCGGGTCTTTTTGTTTGTCAACACTTTTTTCAAGTTTTTTCCAGTTTTTTTCCATTAATCAACTCCTGCAGGATTTACAGATGGAGTCCTTCCAACAATGGAACGAACCGGAATTTGTCCAGAAAGCCCTCGATGCCTTTCGCCAGATAATTGTGGGCATATATCCAGGTCAGGAGCCTGCTCTTCTCTGTGCAGGAAAGAATCGTCTGGCCGATGGCGCCTATGTCCATCATCATCATGAACGCGTAAATCGTCCACAGCACCAATACCACCTCGAATACGCCGAACAGGATGCCCAGCAGCTTATCCACAAGATGAACCACCGGCAGTTTCGCGGCCAGCTTTGCAGAGAAGAATACAAGGCCCAGCAGATGGTGGGCCGTAAGCAACAGGATAAGCAGAATCACAATTACGATCACATTGAATATCCTGCCGTCATGATAGCTGGTCACGCCATAGGCAATCAGGGCCGCCACCACGCTGAGCACAATCAGGGAGACCAGGGAAATGACTTCTTTCACGATTCCTTTTCTGTATCCGTCCACCATTTTAATCAAAGCGGCTGCGAGCACAGCGATCAGCACTATATTCAGATTCCATTCATTCATCTTTTTTCTCCTATTATATGTATGTTCTTTATTTCAACCGTATCGTATCGATAGAATCATCTGTTATCAGCAGATATTTATATCCGTTTCCCACAGGGGCCATCAGCCGCACCGTTTTGGAAAAGGGGCCGTAGAACTTTTCTATGCCGTCCATTGTCATTATCTGGCATTCTTTCTCATTATATATCACGAAATTGTCTCTGCCGAAAAAAATATCGGTGTAATCTATATCAAAATAGAAATCGCTGACCTTGCCGGACTCGGTGTCATAGACTTTCAGCTGGTATCTGTTTTCGTTGTTATTCGAGAGAAAGACAAGGCCGATGTAATTACCGCCGGAAAAGACGGACCTGATTTCCCTGTCGTAGAGATGCCCCTCCTCTTCCTCAGGCACATGGGCCCCGGAAAAAATAGTCAGCCTGTTGTCTCCCACCGCGAACGCGGTATCATTGTCCAGAAAGCCCACGCAGGGGATCACCATGTCCGTGTACGAATAGGTGCTCACCAGGCCGTCGCTGTAATTGGAGCCTACAAGGCCGAAATTGTAAAAGCCGAGTTTCGTCTTCAGGATGCCCGCGTCCACGTACACATAGGCCACAAGGAGCAGCTCTCCGTTGGGCGAGACACTGATAGCCATCGGATAGCCGGCGTCATCCATATGGCTCCGGCCCTCCCTGGTCATCTCTCCGCTGCTGTCATAGGTGTTGATCCATGTGACATCCGTGTCAGCCAGCACCGCCGTCACATTGCCGGTCTCAGAGACGGCTAACTCCCGGATAGGCATCGTGGTGGTAATCTGTCCCAGCAGCTTTTCCGAATCCGCAAGATAGATGCTCCTCCCATTGTATTCCCCTATGGCGACGGTCTCACCATTCCTGGCCAGTATCACATCCTGAATCTCAAAGGTCTGGTTCCAGACCACGTTTCCTTTCGCGTCCGTGCAGTGGGCGCCGTCCTTACTGTAGGTCAGGACAGAGCTGCCCAGCTTTACATCCGTAGTGTCGCTTATGACCTCCCGGGGGCTTGTGGCGACGATATCGTAGTCCGTGTAAGTGCGCCGCTTGTACTGTATCACTACGAAGACGGCAAACGCTGCCAGGAGAAGCAGAATCAGCAGGACCCGGTATACGGCGGCCAGCTTGTGGCGGGCTATCTTTTCCTTATAGTCAATCTGCTTTTTTTCCCGCTTCTCTCTCTTTTCTTTTTCTTTCATGTAACTTCTGATATCCGCCATGGTTCCTCCTGGCTTTTCATGCAGTGTATCATCGTATCGCATATACCATGGTATGGATGGCCATCCGGCCGTCATGCGCTACGAGTAAGGTCATTATATCATAGATTTCTCATTGTGGCAGAAAAATTTTTTCTCCCTCCTTGATATCATCCGGGTCGCCGATATTGTTGAGGGCGCATACCTCCGCCACCCGGGCGTCGCTGCCGTATTGTCTGATACAGATATCCGTCATGGTATCCCCTCTGCGCACGATATACGCCACCATCTCCGCAGCAGGCGCTGCCACCGGCTCAGGTTCCGGGGTGGGGGCTGCCGTGGGCTCCGGCGTAGGCTGTACGGCAGGTTCCGGCGAAGGCGCTTCTGTAGGCTGTATGGTCTGCTCAGGCGCAGGCTGAACCTCTGATTCCGGACTGTCCTCCCGCGGCGTCCGGGCAGGCAGGTCTGTCCCCTGCGGCTGCTCTGCGTCCGAGCTGCCGGAGGACAGGGGTTCTGCGGGCCCGGGGCTTGCCGCCGTGTTTTCCTTACGGATAGCATCCGCCAGCTTGTCCTCCGCCACGATGGTCCCTACCTGGGCGCCGCTGCCCATCACTTCCACCGCATCGGGGAGCTGTTTCTGCGACATGTCGTCCATCAGCTGTCTGACATCGGCCTGCAGCCGGTCCAGGCCCTCTCCGCCTCCCATAGTGGCAAGGCCTGCGCCGCACAGCAGCACGAAACCGGCAGCCACGGCCAGTTTCCCGCTTCTGGGGGACGGGGCGGGCTTCTCCTTGCGGATGGCGGAGCCTCGCCGGAAAACATGTCCCGTTTTTTCATCCGCAAGGGCACGGCGCTCTTCCTGCCGTTTTTTTACCATATCATACTTTTCCCGGGCGACCTCCTCCGGCTTTGCCTCCCCCTGTCTGTCGTCCAGCATAAAGGCCAACATGGAATCGTTCTTCTCGTAAAACTGGGCATAACCCTCCACATACCGGCACACATTCTGCTCGCAGATATGAAAGCCCTCCACCATCTCCCCATCCAGCAGGCGATAGCCGAGGAACACATATTCCGGGAAATATTTCCTGCGCTGTTTCTCTGCCTCCTGGCAGACTGCCTGGGACAAATGGCGGCACTCCCGCTGTAGGAAGTTCAGCTTGCAGGCCCCATAGAGGAATAAATATGTAATCTCGTTTTCCTCTTTTCTCGTACCGTACAGCGCCACTGCCAGCCCCTTTTCCCGGGCATACTGATTCAGCTGCCTGATATAGGAAATCACATAATCCTCCACATAGATTTTGCAGTGAGGATTCGTTTCTCCAATCTGTGTAATGTTTTTGGGCAATTCCATACAAAAACACCTCCCATACCGTTTGTACTAATCATAACATCGGTATGCGAGGTATTTTAGCATTCTTTGTCGCGGCGGAAACAGAACTCTTCGACAATCTTTGCAGACAGCCTCCCGGCAATCAATCTACGTCAAACCGATAGACTGTCACGGAATCGTACTCTTTCTCTCCGCCGAAGATACAGGAGGGAAATGCCGGCTTGTTGGCGGAATCGGGAAAATACTGGGTTTCCAGACATAATCCTCCACGGCGGGCATAGACTGCCTCCCCTTTTCCTCTCTCCTCCTCGATAAAGTTGCCCGCATAGAACTGTACGCCGGGCAGTGTGGTGTAAGCCTCCATGACCCTGCCGCTCTGTGGGCTTTTCAGCGTAGCGAAGCGGCGCAGCGTCCCGTCCCATCCATCAATGACCCAGTTGTGGTCATATCCGCCGGCAAAGGTAAGCTGCTCAAAATCCGCGTCGATTTCTTCCCCAACCTTTTTCCCCGCCGTAAAGTCCATGGGCGTACCTTTCACATCGGCAATCTCCCCCGTGGGAATGGAACCTGCGTCCGCAGGGGTATAACGAGATGCCCCCAGCCACAGCTGGTGCCCCTCTATACTGCCGCTGCCATGGCCCTCCAGATTGAAATAGGAATGATTGGTCAGGTTCAGAATCGTCCTCTTATCGCTGGATGCATGATAGTGCAGCCGCAGCTCATTCTCCTCATTCAAAGAATATGTAACCTCCGCAGTCTTTGTACCCGGAAAGCCCATATTATCCGCCAAATCCTTCAAGCGAAACGTGACACTGTCCTCGCCAGGCTCTGCCTCCCAAAAGCACTTATGCCAGCCACGCTCCCTGTCACTGTGCAGATTGTTGACACCATCATTGGCCGCCAGCGGACACTCGACGCCGTCCAGCAGAAAAGAGGCTCCCCCTATCCTGTTAGCGCTGGGACCAATCACCACCCCAAAAAAGCAGCCATTCTCCAGATAATCCTCCGCCCTGTCAAAACCCAGCACCACATCCGCAAGCCGCCCCTGCCTGTCCGGAACCTCCACTTTCACCAGTGCCGCTCCTATGTTCGCAACCGACACCCGCATGCCATTCCTGTTTTCCATGGTATAGAGGCTGACCTCCCGCCCATCCGAATATCTCCCAAAAGAACTGATTCTAACTGCCATATCCATCCTCCTCATTCTGCGTTTTCCCCTAAAGCCCTTTTGTCCAGAACATCCAATAGTCTGGTGCAAGTCCGGAAAAATGCCCCTGCACAAAGCGGACTTTTTCGCCCGCGAGCCCAGAAGCTCTTGGCTGGCGTCCTTTGGCCGCCCGGAACTTCTTCTCACACTTCTACACGTCCCTCCAAAGCACGCAAAAGCGTAACTTCATCAATGTATTCCAAATCACCGCCCACCGGTACGCCGCTGGCGATGCGTGTCACCCTGATGCCTGTGGGCTTGACGAGTTTGGCAATGTACATGGCCGTGGTCTCACCCTCCAGGCTGGAATTGGTGGCGATGATGACCTCGTCCACCTCTCCCCGAAGCCTCTCCATCAGTTCTTTCAGCCTGATGTCCCCGGGGCCGATGCCCAGCATGGGGGAAATGGCGCCGTGGAGCACATGGTATATGCCCTCGTATCTGCCGGTCTTCTCATAGGCCGCCAGATCCCTTGTATTCTCCACCACCATGATGAGCCTGTGGTTGCGCTTCTGGTTGGCGCAGACGGGGCATATCTCCCTGTCGGTCAGAGTAAAACATTCCTTACAATAGCGGACGTTCTCCCGTGCCTCTGTGATCACGTCCGTCAGGCGCTTTACCTTGTCCTTAGGCATATTGATTAGGTGAAAGGCCAGCCGCTGCGCGGATTTGCTGCCGATGCCCGGAAGCCCCGACAGTTCTTCTATTAATTTATTGATGTGTCCGCTGTACAAATCCATCAGAAAGGCAGGCCTCCCAGTCCGCCTGTCATCTTGCCCATCAGCTCGCTGCCGGCCTCATCCGCCTTACGCAGCGCCTCGTTGACTGCCGCCACGATCAGATCCTGCAGCATCTCCACATCATCCGGATCCACCACTTCCTGGGACAGCGTCACTTTCAGAAGCTCCTTTTTGCCGCTTACTGTGGCCTCCACCGCACCACCGCCTGCGGATGCCGCAAACTCCTTGGTCTCCAGTTCTTTCTGGCCCTCCTCCATCTGACGCTGCATCCTCTGGGCCTGCTTCATCAGGTTCGCCATGTTCCCGGGCATGCCGCCTCCGGGAAAGCCTCCTCGCTTTGCCATTACTCTTGATCCTCCTCTTCCTCTATTTCCATCTGAATCACCTGGGAAATGTCTACATAATTGTCTTCAAATTCCTGTACCCCGCCGACTGTCTGGATGTTAACCTCTATCTCTTTTCCGGAAAAGTCGGACAGCAGTGCCTCCAGCAGCGCCTTGTGCTCGGACTTGTTGAAATAATCGGATGCCATGCCGTCCGCAAATACCACACAGAGCCGGTTGTCGCCCCCCAGGCTGAGCCTGGCGGATTTCAGATAGATGCGCATGGGATTCTCCGCGCTTCCCACGATTGCGGGCCACTTGGCCACAATCTGCCGCACATCCTCCGGGATAGCCTTGGCCAGCCGGGGCTTTGCCTTGGGCTGTGCGCTCCCCCCGGCTGTGCCGCCGCCCTGCGGGACACCGTCTGAAGCCGCAGCCACCACCACGCCTTTCTCCAGCTTATCCTCCACCTGGCGGATGCGGTCCAGCATGGCGTCGGTCTCCACCTCCATCTGTGGCCTGCACAGTTTAATCAGGGCGATTTCCACCAGAATCCTCTTCTGAGCCGACTGCCGGATCTGTCCTGACAGTTCGGAGAAAATGCGGATGAAACGGATGATCCGGTCCATGTCCGCCATGGTGGATTCCTCTTTCAGACGCTTTAAATTGTCCGTGGACATGTCGATGACATCCTCCAGGTTGTCGGAAGCCTGCACCAGCATCAGATTGCGCAGGTACCAGGTGAAATCCGTCACGAACTGGGTCAGCTCCCTGCCCTGCATCACGATTTCCTCCAGCAATTCCACGCAGCCTAACACGTCCCTGTTGAGACAAAAGCGCAGCAGCCTGCTGAACACCTCCGTGTCCACCGCCCCCAGCACGTCCAGGACCTTGTCGTAGGTCAGCTCATGGCCTAAGTGGAAAGCGATGCACTGGTCCAGCAGGCTCAACGCGTCGCGCATGGAGCCGTCCGCGGTCTTGGCGATATAGCGCAGGGCTTTCTCCTCCACCTGCACGCCCTCTTCTTTGGTCAGCTCCTGCATCCTGGCCGTAATCGTATCGATGGTGATGCGTTTGAAATCATACCGCTGGCACCGGGACAGAATCGTGATGGGCAGCTTGTGCACCTCTGTGGTGGCCAGGATGAAGATTACATAGGAGGGGGGCTCCTCCAGGGTCTTCAAAAGAGCATTGAAAGCTCCCGCGGACAGCATATGCACTTCATCGATGATATAGACCTTGTACTTCCCCTCCGCCGGGGAATAGGAAACCTCCTCCACAATCTCGCGGATATTGTCCACGCCATTGTTGGAAGCGGCATCAATCTCAATCACGTTCATGCTGGCGCCCGCGGCGATGGCACGGCAGATGCGGCATTCCCCGCAGGGGCCCTCGGCCGTAGGATTCTCGCAGTTCACCGCCCGGGCCAGGATTTTCGCCACGGTAGTCTTGCCGGTCCCTCTGGTTCCGGTGAACAGATACGCGTGGCCGATGCGTTTCGCCGCCAGCTGGTTCTTCAGCGTAGTCACGATATGATCCTGCCCTTTCACATTCGCAAGGGTATCCGGCCGGAACTTCCGGTATAGCGCCATGTACGACATAGAATTCTTCCTCTTTAAAAAATTTCAGGATTTTGTCCTGCACACAGGGAAGGCACGCTTTACCGCATGCCCTCCGCTCTTTACATATCATTCTTTTTCCAATTTTTAAAAGCCTGTCCTTAATCGCCGAAGCAGATGCCCAGGAGCTTCGCCTCTTTTACGATGGAGGCATCCGGGGATACGGCTTTGAGCTTGCCCGCCACATCCTCCAGGGGAACCCGCACTACTTCACGGTTCTTGTATCCTACCATGAACCCATACTGGTTGTCCAGAATAAGTTTTCCTGCCTCTGCACCCAGGCGGCTGGCGAATACACGGTCATACGGGCAGGGGCTTCCGCCGCGCTGCATATGGCCGGGAACGGTCACGCGGACTTCAATGCCGGTCTTCTTCTGGATAGCATCGGCTAACTCATAAGAAACTGACGGATGTGTCATCTTCTTGAGCTTTTTCTTGTACTCTTTCTTGGAAAGCTTCGCATCCTCCTTGGAGATAGCGCCCTCTGCCACAGCGATGATGGTGAAGCCGCTGCCTCTTCTGTTCCTGTCCTCAATCTTCTCCACCACTTTCTTGATATCATAGGGGATTTCGGGAATCAGGATGATGTCAGCGCCGCTGGCCATGCCGGCGTTCAGAGTCAGCCATCCCACCTTGTGGCCCATGACCTCCACGATGAAGACACGGCTGTGGGAGGCGGCTGTGGTGTGAATATAGTCGATCGCGTCCGTGGCGATGTCCACCGCGCTCTGGAAGCCGAAAGTCATGTCCGTGCCCCAGAGGTCATTGTCGATGGTCTTGGGCAGAGTAATGACATTCAGACCCTCGTTGCTTAAAAGGTTCGCTGTCTTGT
Source organism: Acetatifactor aquisgranensis (assembly GCF_943193215.1). Taxonomy (NCBI): domain Bacteria; kingdom Bacillati; phylum Bacillota; class Clostridia; order Lachnospirales; family Lachnospiraceae; genus Acetatifactor; species Acetatifactor aquisgranensis. Next base: position 8,021 of record NZ_CALPDH010000042.1, read on the forward strand.
GGGTGCCGTTGCCGCCTAAGACCACAAGGCAGTCAAGCTGGAGCTTGTAGTAGTTCTGCTTCATGGCCTCCACTTTGTTCAGGCCGTTCTCATCGGGATCCTGAATGGTCTTGAAAGGGGTCCGGGAGGTGCCCAGAATCGTGCCGCCCTTGGTCAGGATGCCGGAGAAGTCCTTGCCGGTGAGCATCTGGAACTTGCTGTAAATCAGTCCCTTATAGCCGTCCTGGAATCCGTAGATTTCCACCTGCTCGTCGCTGTTGTACAGCGTCTTCACCACGCCTCTCATGGCCGCGTTCAGTGCCTGGCAGTCGCCGCCGCTGGTCAACATACCAATTCTCTTCATGTCTCATATCCTCCTATCGTTTTATATTTTTGTGTGTATGTGATTGCTTTCCACACCTTTCCATCTAAAATTTTACCCTTTTCCGGATCATTTTGCAACCTTTCTGAGAAAAAAACGTTTCTGGCTCTTGCAAAAAATGGCCGGATACTATAGAATAAAGGAGGCGGATGAAAATCTGCCGGAATCGGGAGAGTTATCGAAGCGGTCATAACGAGCTGCACTCGAAATGCAGTTGTCCTTTACAGGGCACGTGGGTTCGAATCCCACACTCTCCGCCAGACGCTTACGTCCACAAGCGGGTTCGCCGCTTGTGGGCTTTTTTATTTCACCGCTTTTTCGGGGAGTATATTCTTAGTTCTCTCCTAAATTTTGAGAAGCCGCCTGCTAAAAAAACTATTATTGTATATTGATTGTTTCTACAATAGACATATTATGAATTCTTTTAGTCGGTCTGTATATGGCAAAAGCTACTGATACCAAAACAATCAGAATAATTATCCCTACTTTTACCCAGGGTACTTCCCACGGGTCTCCCCATTGGCGGCTTACCAGCATATTAAACAAAAACTTATTGCAGACCAAGCCGAAACACAAGCCTGCTATACTGCCAATGGCAGCATAGGTAAAGGCTTCTGCCACAATCATTTTTGAAAGCTGTCTATTGCTTAAACCGATAGCACGAAAAGCTCCGTACTGTTTTGTTCGTGCCGCCACACTCATTGCAATGCTGTTAATAATGTTGAATACCGTAATCAAAGCAATTAAAACCAAAAAGCCATAAAGGAACAGCCAGACGCAGTAATACACACTCAATGTGCTGCTGTTATCCATCCGTTTATCGATAAATGAATATCCTGCCCCGTAAGTGCGATGTATCTCATCCACATCGGCATCTGTAGCTTTCCTTGTCAACTGTATATCGATAATTGTATAATCCGTCTGCCCTGTCGTCTGGCGGAAAGTATCTTCGGAGCAGATAACTGTCCCTACATCCGAAGCATTGAAAAAAGGGCTGTCAGACAACATGCCGACAATCTTTATTTCTTTATACTGCCCATCAATGTTTAGGCTTACTGTGTCGCCCACTTGAATCGTATTCTGCGGCTCATATACAATAAGTCCCGTATTCACTTCATTTTGGACGGTATCAAGCGAGCCTTTCAGTAAATATTTTTCTGCCCATTCAAATTGACGCTGCTCATAAGAAATCAAGTCGATTTTTTGCTCTGCATGGCCCGTCACGGCAGGTACGCTGTACAAAAAACTCCGTCCATAAATTTTATCTACAACGGGATTTTCTCTCAAACCGTTCACAAAGTCACTGTTGACAGAGCAGGTATTGTCTCCGCTTACAATAGATATATCCGCCGTCCACGGATGCAAAGGTCTTAAAGTATGATTCATGAATTCGATTGCCACGGAAAACGAAAGGAAAAGGATAATGCTAAGGGCAAACGAGCCCGCCATAAGGATAAAATTTTTGCGGCTCGCTTTCGCATGGTGGATTCCAAGTGCGGTATCCACCTTAAACCATTTTGTACCTGCCGCCTTTCGGACAGGCTGTGTCTCACTTGCGTTTCCGGAAACCGCCGCTAATGGTGAAACTTTTGCTGCCTTTTTTGCCGGTGAGCGAGCCGCCAGCAGGACAGTCAGAAGCCCAACAACTACACCCGCTAAAATACTTGGCAGGCTAATACTAAATGCAGGCATTGCACCAAAATATTCCGGACTTAAGGCACGGAGAATGAAGCACAAAATCCATATTATGGATATCCCTGTAAAAACACCAATCGGAATTGCAGAACGGCACCAGTTTAGTGCTTCTTTGCGGACATACCGCATTATCTGTTTCGGAGTTGCTCCGATGCAACGCATCAGCCCAAAGAACTCTGTCCGCTGTGCAACATTGCTGTTAAGGCTGGTTGCAATCATCATGATGCCTGCAAACAGAACTAACACAAATAATACGGCAGCGGCAACATATACCTGCATCATAAAGGAATTCACGCTCTGCCCAAGCAAGCCGAGCAGTTTCGTATTTTCAAAGACTTGTTCATCCGACAAGTTGAATGCTGTTCTTAAATCCGATATTTTATCCTGCACATTCTTTGTGCCTGCAAATTGAACATAAAAGGCAGCGGCATTTTTTGTCAGATTCGTATCAGCGCAGATATTGTAAAATGCTTCATCTGTCACAAATATGCCATAAGAACCATTGCTCATTAAGTTTGATGTATTTTCCACAAACCCAGATATTTCAAAGGCATATTCTTTTCCATCCGGAGCTTTCATGCTTATTTGCTCCCCGATGCTTAATTCCAATATCCCTTTTGCATTTTCCGTAACTAAGGCTTCTTTCTCTGTCTGAGGGAATTTTCCGTCTGTAAGCATATCGGGGAATATCTTTGACAGCAGTTCTTCCTCTGCTCCACAAATGACAGCGTTTGTCCCATTTAACGAATATCCCTCTTCACCGTTGTAATTTAAGATGGAATAAGAGGAAAGAGCTTCAATGTCCGGGCGGGTCGCTATAATATCCGCTGTCCGGGCATCTATATCCTGGATTCCTATATGCCAGTTTCCTGTTTCTGCCTGCGTTTTCATAATCTGGCTGCGGACGAACATATCAGCCATTCCAAAAATTGTCGTAACCAACAACACCGCCAGAATAATACAAAAAACAGACATCCTGTTCTGTTTTTTATGGATTTTTGCAGAAATAGGAACAAGGTCAAGATAATTTCTCATTTGCTTTCCCTCCCAAATCTGTCAAGACACCATCCGTTACACGAAGCACACGGTCAACCATAGAGGTAAGGTTGTTGTTGTGCGTAATCATAAGAATTGTCTGCTGATAGTGCCGTGATGCCTTTATCAACAGTTCCATCACATCCTGGCTGTTTTTGCTGTCAAGATTTCCGGTAGGCTCATCGGCAAGAATCAGCTTCGGTCTTGTGATCAATGCCCTGCCGATAGCGACACGCTGCTGCTGTCCTCCAGAGAGCTGATTCGGCAGATGATTTCTTCTTTCTGTTAAACCGAGCATCTCCAGCACTTCATCTACATCGGCTGCTTTGGGTTTGCGGTAATCCAAAAGAAGCGGAAAGCTTATATTTTGTTCCACTGTTAATTCGGAGACAAGCTGAAAGGACTGAAAAACAAAGCCTATGTTCCGCCGTCTGAAGATTGTTCTTTCCTCTTCTTTCATGGAAAACAGGTTATTCCCATCTATCGTGACTGTCCCAGACGCAGGAACATCCAAAGCACCGATGCAGTTCAGCAGGGTGCTCTTGCCAGAGCCGGACGCTCCGACAACCGCAGCAAATTCCCCTTTCTCCAAAGAGAACGATACATTTTTCAAGGCATCGACTTTTGCCTCGCCAGTTCCATATGTTTTACACAATTTTTGTACTTTTAAGATTTCCATGTGCAAGTACCTCCTTTTCTCACAAGGATAACTGGGGCAGCTTACAATCAGATGAATTTAACCTTACGATTCAGTAAGGAAAGACAACGTAAAGGTTGTCCCCTGCGAATATTCACTTTGCACAGACAGGAATCCTCCCTGCCCCTCCATAATGGCTTTTGCTAACGGCAGTCCAAGCCCGACTCCCGATGCATGGCAATCATTCCTGCTCCGATAAAACCGTTTGAAGATATGGTGTATGTCCTCTTGCGTAATGCCGTGTCCGTTATCAGAGATAAGGATTCTGAACATGGCAGGGGTACGCTCCCATGAAATATGGATGATTCCTCCACTGTCCGTATGGTCAAGGGCATTCTTCACAATGTTTCCAATCGCTTCGCCCGTCCACTCCATGTCGCAGAAAAACTTCTGTTCTGCTCCATCTATTATAATTTTCTTATTTTCACTGGCTGCGCGTGTCGTCAATTCGCTTATTGCATTGCTGATGACATTTGAGATACTATAATGTCCTTTTTCAAAAAGAATGCTTCCTGCATCTAATCGTGTGATTTTTAGCATCGACTGAATAAGCTGCTCTATTCGCTTTAGCGCAGTTCCTGTCTTTACAGAAAATTCTTTTACCGTATCTGGATTATCTGGCTCACTTTCTATGATTTCCTGATACATATATAGTGCGGACAGAGGAGTTTTTAACTGATGCGATATATCGGAAATCGTGGTTTTCAGAAATTCTTTTGTTTTTCGGTCAGTTTCATTTTGGGATTGCAGCATTGTAGCAAGCTGTTCGACAGAGGACAGCATCTGGCAGAAAGTCCCATCGCTTGTCTGCGGCAGATGGACAGTATAGTTTCCATCTATATAATTCTGAATTGTCTTCTCGGATTTCTGGTATAACTTTTCTCTGTCACACAAAAATAGGATTGTTCCGCCAATCAAAAGAATACTGATGAACAGTTCCATGCACAGTATAGATGACAGCATTCTATCTTTTACGGAGGATATATAAAACAGGCGATTTATATCCATGTTTTCGGTATATCCGATTCGATTTAATAAACCGCTTCCAGACGCGCTTTCTTCTTCGCTTGTCAATGCCTTTGCTATGATATCCTCCGAAATCCCCTGCTCCAGCAGAGACGTGGCAATCGCATTGTCGTGCGCAAAAAATATCTCTCTTGCAGCTTTGGTCTGTGTGTCAGCTATCTTTATGGCTGCCAATAAAAAAACAACGAAAAGGGAAGAAAGAAAAATGCAATACCAACGGGTATGTTTATCACGCAGGAAGCTCATCCGTCCACCTCTTTCCATTGATAGCCAAATCCTCGCACTGTCAGTAAATGCTCTGGATGTGACGGGTCTGTTTCTATTTTTTCGCGCAGCCGCCGCACATAGACGGAAAGGGTATTATTGTCCACATAGTCCCCCGTGCTGTCCCATAATTCGTCCAAAATAATATCTCTTGTAATGATACGGTTTGCATTTTTTACCAACAGGCATATTAAACGATATTCTGCGGCTGTAAGCTCTAACGGATTACCTTTTAATAAGACACGGCTGCCTAAAAGGTCTATCTTAATATCGCCGCACTCCATAACCGTCCCTGCTCCCTGATTTGACAATCCTGCCCGCCGCAGCAACGCCCGGATGCGTGAACATAGTTCGCCCAACTTGAACGGTTTTGTTATGTAGTCATCGCCGCCGCAGTCCAGGCCACGGATAACACTGACTTCTTCATCGGAAGCTGTCAGAAAAATAATCGGTATCTGATTTCCGTTCTTTCGTACTTTTTCACACACCTCAAAACCTGTCCCATCCGGCAATGTAACATCGAGAATCAGCATATCATATTTATCTATCTCTGTTAAATGCGCCAGCGCTTCTTGGACAGAACGGGCAAACTCTACATCGAAGTTGTTTTTCTTTAACGAGTATTTCAGTCCGTCTATCAGACTTACATCATCCTCCAACAATAAAATTCTATTCTCCATAATTCGCAGCCTTTCTCCGCTTATCCACGGGTTTTTTTGTGTTTTGGGGAATAAGCCATACACGATTTATATTTAGGACTCCCTCAATACGGTTTTCCTTACATAGCCGCTGCACACGCCGCACTGATATTTTCCAACATTCTGCCGCTTCCTGTGCTGTCATATATTCAAACATAACTGCCCTCCTTACCCATACTTTATATAGTATATCCGTTTGAACGAATAATATCAACAATGCAATTATGAACGTATGTGTCAAGTCTTAATTGGCATTTTTCTCTTTTTATAGATGTCCGACATTTTCTGCTATTTTCTGATAATTCAGTTTCCATTTTTGATAAAAGCCTGTTTTGCTTTTTAATCAACGAAAGCTGCTATGAATGCCTTTCTGGATGCCGTCCGCATTGCGTCCAGCAGGGGCATGTGGCTGCCAATCCTGTCCACATAAGGGTTCCCTTTCCCGTCTTTCTTTGGTGCTTTCGCCGCGCTCAGTGTCCTGACGGCATCTTCCATCCCTGATATGGGGAGGAAGTAAGTCGTGGGTTCGAATCCCACACTCTCCGCTGTGACAAGAAGCCGCAAACCAGAGATTTTTCAGTAAAACCAAGGATTTGCGGCATCACGAATAATCTATTCAAAGGCATAGGCGGCAGGATGACCCTGCCGCCCTTTTTCTTAGTTGTAAAATGCAGCTTGGATGCTGTTGTATCCGACAATGCCATCCTCTTTCAGGCTAAGCCTGCGCTGCAGGGCCAGCGTGTCTATCCTGGCGGTCTTGCCGAACAGTCCGTCCACCGCCTGGCTGCGTACCAGAATCTCGTTGCACCGCTGCTGCCACCATCTCACCACATGGCCCGCGGAACCCACGACATAGTTCCCCTGGGACAGCCTTGCCTTAAGGGCAATCTGCCTCCGGACATACTGCGTCCTGGAGCCGTCCAGCCCATCCTCCACCAGAGGGTTCCCATCAGCGTCCCGGCACCCGTCAGCATTGGCTGCAGCCTGGAAGCCCAGGATATTCAGGTTGCATCTGTCTTCCCGTTCCACTTTGACCGTACTGCCATCGAAATCCGTGTAGAACCGGTTCATGTCCACGCTGCCGTTCACGCCAGGCAGCCGCCCGGTCGAGGTATACTGCCAGACGTCCGCCACCTCTGCCTCGCTGTCCGGAAGCACGGATGTGTACCTGGCATACCAGACATATACCTGGCCCAGCTGTGCCGTAACCCTCTCCATGTCGAAATAGTTCTGCATGTAGTCCCTGTTGGTATAAATCACAGGGATATAGCCGGCATCCCTGACCCGCTGCAGGAACGCGATGGCCATGTCCGTGGCCATGTCCCTGGTGACAGCCACTCCGTTCTTCCTGGCATAGTTCACGGAATCATACTCAAAGTCAAACGCAATGGGGCACCTCTCCCAATACTTTCCTGCCTGGGCGATGGCATATCCCGCTTCTGCTGCCGCCATCTCCGCCGTATAGGCATAAGAGAACCAATACAGCAGCACATCCATCCCAAGATTGTAGCATGCCAGCGCATTGGCTACATAACGCTGGTCCACGTTGTCTCTGCCGTACCCCGCCCGCAGACCGATGCGCCTGCATCCGGAATCCCGGACACGCTTGATGTCCACAACATATTGATGTTCGGAAATATCCGGGCCCTCATACAATACTTCACTCTTCATCTCCATCCTCCTTCGTCCCCATGTCCGCCCTCTCCTCCACTGTCAGCCTTACGTTCTTCACCAACGGCAGGAGGAATGGCGGCATCTCGACTCCTATATCCAATATATTCTCCAGGATGCTGATTATTTCATTGGCCAGCAGACATATCGCGGTCAGGATTCTGTCCTTTATGTATGCGTCCCTACATTTCAGCCACCGCTTCAACCTGTAGAACGCTTTCGCCCATCTCTGTGCCATTTGGTTCCCTCCAGCCTTGCTGCCATGCAGATTTTCCTCAGGTTGCACTGGTGCATGGACAATGCCTATCAAGTGACCTTGGAAGAGACAATTACCAAAGGAAAGCCTCCTTGCGGCAATAGATGACAAAACAGGAACCTATATCCAAAGCGGTGCACTGCTAGAAAAAACCAATATGACAGTAGACGATTTCCGATGGATTGCGGCGCAGTGCCGGGGGGCGGACAAATCAGTTTGCCATAATTTCTTCTGTAAGATTCAATCCACATACCCATATGACAGAAGTAAATTGTTAGTAAAGTGGGTTTTGCCAAAAACAAGAGGAATAAAAAGCTGGTGTGCAGGTGGTTCTTATAAAATGAATATGGTAAAATTTTATAAGAAACGAGGTAAAGCAATATGGAAAAGAAAATTTATATTACAGAAGAAGAACGGGCAAAGTGCCAAAAGGTGGCTGATGCGTTTGCGGAGCTGTACGAAATGGCGGATATTGTAGTGGTTGATGTAGGCAGATATGGCTTTGTGATGCTGAAATACTATACGCCTCTGCATGGCTTTGAAGAAGATGAAACTTTTACGGACAGCAGGACATTGTTTGAGGAATTGTATCAGGAATGGTTAAACACAAAGCTGTGTTGTATTGCAAAGGAAATGGGTATGAACGACATACTCTATGAAAAGGTGTTCAAAAGTCTGTCAGAAGAAAAGCGGTCGGAATTTATCGGGCGGAAAACTGATTTTGCGAGGACGGCAGAGATAATACTGTAAAATTATTTCGTTAAAAGGTTACCGATAATAAACGGTTCAGCTAAGCAAGGAAAGGCTCTGTCAATGACAGGGTTTTTCCTTTTTAAAAAAATAAAATAATTTGTAACAAATCGCACTTAAAAAGAACTAACAATATGAGGTGCTGATATGGATAAAGAAAAAATTGATGAAATATATCGTGAAAACGCCGCCATGCTATATAAATATCTATGCGGCTTAACGCAGGACAGCGGACTTGCCGAGGAACTGACGCAGGAAACATTCTTTCAAGCAATTAAGGGGATTGACAAGTTTAGGGGAGATTGTAAAATTTCCGTCTGGCTATGCGGTATTGCCAAAAAAATATGGTACAAAGAACTGGAAAAAAGAAGCAGGCACAAAACCGCCCCACTGGACGATACGATACCTTCCACAGAAAATATTGAAAGTAAAAGCCTTAACAATTTAGAAAAAATAGAAATTTTCCGCCTCATGCACAACCTTGATGATGTAACAAGAGAAGTCATGTATTTACGCTTGGCAGGAGAACTACAATTTTCTGAAATTGCGGCTATTTTGGGAAAAACAGAAAACTGGGCGAGGGTAACTTATTACCGTGGAAAACAGAAAATAATGAAAGGAATGAGAGAATGGAACTAAGGGAAAAAGAATTAGCTTGTGAGATTGTCAGAGATTTACTCCCTCTTTATGTTGACGGAATGGTAAGTGATGTTTCTAAAAAGAGCATTGATAACCATTTAGAGCATTGTACAGAATGTAGTGAAATATATCACGATATGGCTTGTCATTTGGAAATGGAAACGCCGTCAACGGAAATTTCAGATGTAAAAAGATTTTTGAATAAAACAAAGAAAATGTATCTGTTATATGGCTTAGGCTGTCTTAGTTTTATTGCAATACTGATCTGTCTGATTGTGGATTTGGCGGTAAACAAAGGAATTACATGGTCTTTGATTGCCGGAAGTTCCTGCCTGTTTGCAGACTCATTTTTATATACTCTTTCAACCTGTAAAAAGAATAAAGGCTGTAAGGCAATGGCAGTAATAAGCATTGGAGTGCTTGTCCTGCTTTCTGTCATACAGATTACCCGATATTATCTGATTGGAACAGGGACATTTTGGCTTTTACGTTATGGTGTGCCTATCCTGCTGTTATGGCTTTGTGTCCTTTGGCTTCCAGTGCTTGCAAGAACATTCCTAAAATGGAATATTTGGGACTGCATAGCATTGTTCCTATTCTTGGTAATCATAGGAAACTATGTCACAAAACTAATCACGGGAGATTATATGTGGGAAGACGCGCTCCATATGCAGGGATTTATAGGCAATGCCCTTGGAGAAGTAATTGGAATTATAATATTTGGAATTATAGGGAGGATTGAAAAATGGAGAAAATAATCAGTGTAAAAAATCTAAGAAAAGCATACAAAAAGGAAACTGCCGTTCAGAATGTATGTTTTGAGCTTGCACCCGGAAATATCATGGGACTATTGGGGACAAACGGGGCGGGTAAAACTACGACATTAAAGATGATTACAAATTTGTGTTCCAAAGATAATGGGAAAATCGTCATAGACAACGTATCATTAGACGAAAATCCCGGACTGGCATTATCAAAGGTTGGGGCGGCACTTGACACCCCTAGTTTTTATCAAGAACTGACTGCAAGAGAAAATATAGAATGTTTTGCACATCTATATGAAAATATCCCAAACGGGCAAGTTATGGAATTGCTTGATTATGTCGGACTTAAGAACCAGGCAGAAAAGAAAGTGAAAAAGTTTTCTCTTGGAATGAAACAAAGACTGGCATTGGCAAGGGCTATGTTAGGACAGCCAAAACTGATTATTTTAGATGAACCGGTAAACGGATTAGACCCGCAGGGACAGATTAACCTATACCGTCTGATTTGCGATATGGCAAAAGAACGAAACACAACATTTATTGTTTCATCACACCAACTGCATGATATGGAAAAATTCTGTACCGATATTTTAATTTTGGATAAGGGAAAAAGTATCTTGCAGGGAAAAACAGAAAACATTTTATCCGAAACAACAAATATCGTTGACTGCATACTGGAAGAAACAATCGCTGCACAGAGTGTCCTCTCTGGGTGTAAAGGAATAAGTCTGATTTCACAGAAAGGAAATCAGTTTACAATCAGACTTGAAAATATCTGTTTTGATGAATTTGTTAAAAACCTTGTAGCAAACCATTTGCATATTCACTATCTTTCCATGCGGAAACACTCATTGCAGGATCTTTTTCTAAAACTGACAGGGGGAGCAGAGCCATGTATCCATTAACAAGATTATATGCAAGAAAATTATACAGACAAAAATTGATTTACATTTTTTTTGCCTGCTTTTTTACAGCTTCTTTCTTTTACGCTTTTCTTATTTCGACACCGCAAATGGAAGAAATGCTGAATATCAATATTGGAATTGTCGGGAGAAAAAATTTCCCCGAATTTATGATGCGGTTTTATGTCGGTACAGTAGGTATTCTTTTTAATGTATTTCTGTTGACGCTGTTTGTTTGTGAAGAAGATAGGAACAAAATGCTTTACCAGCCTTTATTGCATGGGGAAAACCGCAACAGAATGATACGTTCAAAAATCTATGTTGCTGTTAGTATGTCAATGATTTTTGTTTTGTTGGTGGCTTTTATCAATTACATAACAGCCTTTATGCGTTGGGGCTATGAAATCTTTGAACAGGCAGCCTTTATCAGAACCATTATAAAATATCTGTTATCGGGTATCTATATGTCAGTTATAACGCTTGGTATAGTTGCACTTTGTATTTGTACCCGCAACGCATGGAAAACAATATTTTTTGTGATTATTTATCTATTGATTGACCAGTTTATATATAGTTCCAATATTGCTTTATTACAAAAAATATGGGTTGGATATTACTTTAATCTTTGGACGTTTGCATATGAGTATCAGAAAATACCATTTAGCGAACTGCTTATAGGAATATCCATTATGATACTGTACGGAATTGCTTTTTTTCAAATAACCCTATACAGAACAAAAAAAATAGATTTTTGAGAGAGGTAAAAAATGATTATAAGATTACTAAATATACAATTTGCACGACTGAAAAGGCAAAAGATATTATACTTATTCTTTGTTGTAATGGCAGTGATTATCATTTCCAATGCGCTTCAAGAAGATAGTGGCACGGCGAATTTCGCCGCGGGATATTATGCAGGCGGTAAATTTCCAACAATGTGTATGCAGTCCTATATTGATATTGTCGGTACACTATTCCTTAGTTTTATCAGCGCAGTATTGATTTGCGGAGAAAAGGCAAGCGGTATGTTCAGGCAGCCTTTGTTGAATGGCGTTTCCAAAAAACAGCTTTTAATCGCAAAAACTATCAGTATTTCCACAGTTGCACTGATCTGTTTTTTGTTTGTGGTAATCGTCAGCATTATAACAGGTTTCTTTTTATGGGGCAGTCATATCTTCGATCATGCACAGGAATATTTGTTACAAATGTTGTTATTAGCTTTTCCGCAGATAACAATGGTTCTGTTTTTAGTGCTTTTATCCTTGTATATGTCGAATATATCCAGTATGATGTGCGCTTCTTTGATAATTTTATTAGTCAATAATTTATTTAGCCAGTTTTTTGGCAGTTACATATCGTTTGTAGACTTTATGTATTATCTGTATGTTTTTTCCGGGTATAACGGAATGGAATTAACAGGCAAAATGATTGTATTAGGAATTGCTGTTAATGTCATAACAGGAATTATCCTTGTTTATGGAATTAGCAGACGCACGAATAGTATGATAATGTAGAATGTAAGTTAGCGACAGCACAATAACAACAAAAGGCATTCATAATCAGTTAAAAACAAGAAATCTGCCGTGCGGCGGTAAAAGAAAAAACCGTTGCACAGTGGATATTTTTGGTACTTTAATACAGCGGTTTTGAGAAATCAATTCTGCTGTTTTTTAGTTTGTATGTTTATAAGATAAAAACGGCAAATGCTTTAAAGGCAAGGAGATGTGGGCTAATGAAGATAAAACGAAAAATACATGGGAACAGGATGAGAATGTCTATTAAAAGTAATGACACACTGTACACATCAAGGTGCACTGTAAATCAGATTGAAACTGAATTACAGTGTATTTTTTTATGTCGATTTTTGACTGATTTTGTATTTTGCTGTTATTCTGCCAGATACAGGGCCACGATTTCCTCCAAATCTCTGCAGAATTCCCGCAGAACATCCTGTCCCGCCTGCTGGAACAGTTCCACGAAGCGTCTGCATTTCTCGACATATTCATCCTTGTGCTCAAAATACAGGGGCAGATTCTCAATATTCTTCCGTATTATAGCCGTCCTCATCTCCGCAGATGTCTCCGGTCATGTCCTCCTCATCCGGCGGCGTTTCCTCCACTTTCTCCGCCAATGACCAGGGTCTGCGGCCCACGTAGATTCTTTTGAATTGATTCCGTTTCACATTGCCTTCATCTGTCAGGGAACTAGGGGCATCCACAGGCAAACGCCCAACCAAATCGAATCCATTGTCGTGCCCTGCTGCCGGACATGAGAGGACACGGTAGAGATGGAGACCGAACTTCCCGTCATAGCCCCAGAACAGCTGATTCTTTTTACTCCCATCCTCCTCTTTCACGACACACCAGCCCCGCATAAGCCACTCCGCCTGTTCCAGCAGGAAAGCGAAGTCCGTCCGCACTTTCAAACTGCCGCCTACCACAAAGTCATAATCCGCCTGACTCAGGCTGCACCGCATGATCAGGTACAGATAACTGCCGTACAGCTCCTGCCGCGCCCGGATATAGGATTCCGCCATGCTCTCCCCGGTGGACAAATCCGTGAACGTGCCCTCCCGCTGTTTCTCCGCCCAGCGGGCCAAAAGCTCATCCACAAAGCCGGAAAGCTTCTCCTGGCTGAATTTTCCTTTCTCGTCTGTAATCTCCGGCTTGAAAGAGACTCCATGCCCTTTCATGTGCCCAAGAAGCCTGTCTGCCACATCCCGGATGCACAGCAGGTTCTTTTGATAGTCCTCAAATTTCTTCCACAGCGGGCTCTTTTCATACTGAAAATATTTTTCGAAGTCTGCCTCAAAATCTTTTAAGGGTAATTCCCTGCGTGTCTTGTTTTCTTCACTCATGCTTTTTCACCGCACCTTTCTTAAACTTGTGGATTCCGCGCCCGGGGGCATCCCCCTGCATTTTTATCCTCACATGATTATAGCATAAAAGCAAGGTAATAGATGCAAGTAACGTAATGGCGCTGCCGCCTACTGTAGCCCGAACAGGATTGTCGTAATAAGATGTTTTATCGTGTTATTCCTCCATCCGCAGATAGGGTTCCACCCACAGCATATACAGATCCGTCACCGCTGTATTGATTTCCCGCATGGCGGATGCCAGCCGTTCCTCACAGACGTACTTCTCCAGAAGGGCCTGCAGATCCCGGGAGGGAGACTTGGCTGCCAGCTCCCGCAGCGCCCCGGGATGATAGTCCCTCTCAGAGAGGAAAATCCGGCTGCGCAGCGCCCCCGGGGCGGTATCCTGGCTGCCGGGATCGGGCAGTTCTTCCGGGTACTCACAGGCCAGCGTAAAGTAATATCCTTTGGGATCCAGATACCGCTTGTCAATCTCCACCAGCTCCCATCCCTCCAGGTCAGAGCCGTACCGGCAGAGCGCCTCCCGGAAACGCCAAATCTTATCCGCCTCTTCCTGAGGAAGCGTCCTGCCCACCTCTTCCTGCTCCAGATAACAGGAAAGGGCGCCTATGCAGCGGAGGATATAATCCAGATGGTCGAACTCCTGCCATGCGGCAATGTAGCGCCCCAGGATGTCCGCCAGCGCATCTCCCAGGGGCCTGGAGCCGTCATGGTCTTTCAGAAGCATATCCCTCCAACTCCGGGCATAATCCGTCAGATCCGGCTCCGATCCTCCGTTCTTTCCGAATCCCAGATTCATCACAGCGTCCAGGTACTGTCCCAGAGTCATCCGCGTGCAGTGATAGATGTCTTTCGGCCTCAGCCTGCCCCTGGCGTGATCCAGCAGCATCAGACCCAGCAGGACCATGGCATTATTCATCCTGACGCCCCAGACCGGCTCATAGGAATCACGCTCCCCCGTCAGGAGCCTGTCCGGCGAAGACAACCGCGCGAAATCGTTGTCGTGCTCGACTGCAAGCCGGAAACTACGGCTGAAGCCGCGGTAGCTGTCCACAGATACTGACGGATGCTCCCAGAACTCTCCGGTCAGCTCATACATAATCTCCACGTCAGGCTTTCCGAAGAAAACCCGGAATGCGGGAATCCCGGCGAACCGCTTCACCAATTTGACGGCGGCCTCAGGCGAAACCGCCTGAGACTTTGCCGTGCGCGCCAGACGCTCCTCCAGCGTCAGGCGCGCCTCTCTTCCGTCCCTCATACTGCCTCCTTTCCGGACACTTCCTCCTCTGTGTGCATCCACATCACAGACTCCATCAGGCCACGGTAGACTTCATCCTGATTCAGCTCATATTTCCGCGCTTTGCGCGGCTCACTGCCCCTTTCGAATATGAACAGGGTATCCAGCGGCAGGTTCAGGACTGTGGAAACCTGGCAGTTGAACTTCTCGGCGAAGTACTGCGCCGTCCGGGTATCCGTCCCGCCCAGGTACAGGCAATGGTCGCAATTGTTGATGATGGTCTGAGCCTTCGCATGACTATAGAGACCCTCCAGCTGGGAAAGGCTCTGGATGACCACGCTGACATAGATTTCCCGGGAGCGGATTACCGATATGATTTTATCGAAATCCGGTATTACGGTGTTCGTGCTGAAGTCATCCAGGATGAAGCGCACCGGAATCGGGAGACGGCTGTCCGGCTGCCTGTCCGCAGCATCCATGAGGTACTGCAGCGCCTGGGTGTAGAAGAGGTTAATCAGGACGTCCTGGCTGCGGTCGGAGTCGCTGACGGACAGGAACAGAGCCGTCTTCCCTTTGAGAAAGGCACCCATGTCCACCTGTTCCTTCATGCGGAACATCCGCTTCACACCGGAGTATGTCACCACGTCCAGATGCTGGGCCAGGATTCCTTTGATGCTGGCATCCATCTTTTCTGCCCTTGAATTCTGCCGGATCATCCCAATCTTGCGGGCGAAAGCGCTGTCAGGATGAGTGGTGCACTCCTCTTCTATCATATCTTCCAGCCCATCGGTTCCCATCTTCGAAAGAAAGGTGTACGCCTCGTACAAGTCATGCTGCTCCGGAGGCAGCAGATTCAGGACGAAGAGGATAATCGCCTCCAGGTACATCTGGGCTGCCTGGTCCCAGAAAGGCTCTTTACCGTTCAGGCACGGGCAAAGGGCATGAGCCAGCTTCTTTACATCCTGCTCCCGGTAATAATCCCCATTCCGGTTGAGTTCCGCGTCCCGGCACTCCCGGATGTAAGCCAGAGGGTTGTAGCCCCAGGGAGTGCCGGCGACATCGGTAAAGTCCAGGTGCATGACCTTGTAGCCGTTCCTCTCCAGGTGTTCCCCATACAGCCTGCGCAGGTTCCCCTTGGTATCGGCCACAATCAGGCTGTCCTGGGCGTGGAGGATGTTGGGGACCACATAGCCCCTGGTCTTGCCGCCTCCGGACGGTCCCACCAGCAGATCATTGTTGTTGATTCCCGTGGCCCAGGTGTCATTGCTGGCGAAGATGTTTTTTGCAAGGATACGTTTTGTTTTGATGTTGTTGTACATTCTTTTTCCCTCCTGATATGATTGGCTGCCCCGGCATCCGTCCGGCGGATGCCGCAAGGCATTAGTTATTGCGATTCTTGTACGCCGCAGCGTCACTTATCGTCCGCAAGGCTTGTGATGATGCGGTCCGCAAGGCCGAACTCCACGGCCTCCTCCGCCCGGAAGTAGCTGTCGCTGGCGGTCTTGGCCAGGATTTCCTCCATGCTCTTGCCGGAGTGATCCGCGATGACTTTGGCGATAATCTGTCTCGTCTCCATCAGGTCGTCGCTGACCGCTTTCAGCTTCAGGGCGCTGCCGCCGGTCTGGAGGATCAGGGGATCGTGGATCATGAGGCGGCTGTGGGGCAGCATGTCGCGCTCCGCGCCTGAGACGAAGAGCAGAGCCGCCATGGAGGCCGCCAGCCCCACGCAGACCGTCCGGATGGGGCAGCTCACCGCCTGCATCACATCGTAAAGGGCCATGCCGCTGTCCACGCTGCCTCCGGGGCTGTTGATGTACAGGGTGACGGAAGCCTCCGGATTCTGACGCTGCAGATAGCGCAGCTGGCGGATCAGGGCATTCACCGAAGCAGCGTCCACCTCCCCCACCAGCTCCACCTCCCGGTGGGAGAGCATCTCGTCCTGGATGGGGATGCGGTGATAGCCGTGGGATGATTCTTTGATAATGTTCGCTTCGTTAGGGATGTACATGTCGGTTCTCCTTCCTTTTTTGAAAATTCTGTTTTACAGTTCTGTCATACTTTTATGTTTCCATGGCGCCTGCCTTACAATGAATAGTATAGCAGGCACCAATTTCTGCATTCGTAATTATTACGGTCCAAACAGAAATCTCTCGCCCAGCGGTTCCATGGCATCCTGGCGGGCACAGAGATTCCGCCGGTCTTCGATAGCAATCCTCAACACCGTTGAAAACAGGCGGCTTTTGTGGTATTCTTTCTATATAACGCATAACTTCTTTGTCGGCAGGCAAAACAACGAAAGCGGGAAACAGATGAAACACAGAGTCACAGACCCCAAATATCATTTTATAACGCTGTTCGATGACAGAACAGGAACCTATATCCGTTCCGGCGTTATCGAAAACGGCAGAGATACCGGCGCAGACCCATTTATGGCGTCGTTCCCCCATCTCATCGACGTAGGGGTGATGGGGCACTGCATCCACGGGAAAACGGGGCTGTGCCGGAAAGCGGGAATCGGCTGCTACCAGAGCGGCGCGCTGGTAGAAAAGCCCAATATGACAGTGGACGATGGAGTTATGCCTGGGCGGCTGCCCTCTCATGCCGGAAATCGTATTTTGCGGCAGCGAACATAGAAAAATCCAAATATGAAAGGAGCAGGCGGCTATAAAAGCCGCTTTCCTTTCAGAACAAAAATTTACCCCCGGCCATCTATCTCAGGCCGGGGGCTCTGTACAATTACTTCTGTAAGATTCAATCCGCATACCCATAAGGCAGCTTAAGACAGCGTTTTCTTTTCGAATCAAGGCTCTCATAGCGGAAGTTCGCCAAAGCCTTAGGGACGTACAGGCTTCTCAGATTTTCGCAAAGGTCGAATGCCTGCTTCCCGATATGCCTGCAGTCTTTGGAAACCCTGACCTCCGGTCCCAGCCAACGGCAGGCATAGAACGCGCATTCTCCGATGGACTCCGCTTCGGCGAGTTCTATATTCCGCAGTTTTTCGCAGCCCTGGAACGCATGGTCCCCAATGCTTTTCACGCTGCCGGAGCCCTGGAATACCACCTGCTCCAGCTTCCTGCAGCAAAAGAACGCGCGCTTCTCGATGACGGTGCCCGGATGGCTGATGCTGATCTGTGTCAGGTTCTCGCAATCGGCGAATGCCCGTTCCCCAATGCGGACGACGGTGGACGGTACGGTATAGGATCCCTTTTTCCAGCGGTCGCACCAGATCAGTTCCGTCCTGTCGCGGTTGAACATCACTCCGTCTGTAATAGTGAACCACGGGCTATCGAAAAGTATCTCCGGCTCCTCCTTATCCGAAGTTCTATGAAATAATTCCGCCATATAATCAGGAGAGTAGGGTACAGGCCCCATGTAGGTCGTACACTTGCTGGAGGAGCGTGTCTTCCAGGTTCTCGTTATTTGGTGCCGGGTGCCCAGGAACCTTACTTTTTTCAGCTTGTGACAGCCCTCAAAAGCCGGCTCCATGTACTCCAGGCTGTCCGGGAGCCAGATTGACCACAATTCCTTGCAGCCGCGGAAAGCATCCCACCGAATCTCTTTCAATTTAGATGACAGGTCTATTGACGCAAGGAAGAGGCAGTGGTTGAAAGCCTCTTCCCGAATCACCGTCACGGTATCAGGCAGAACCACCTGGCGCAGGCTTTTGTTATAAACATATTTCACATGGTATTTATTATTGCCCCTGTCCTGTACGATGCTCCCGTCCTCCCTTTTCACCGGAAGCTCATGCGGATATCCCGCAAAGGCCCAGGGACCGATTTCCGTCACACTATCGGGAACGGTATAGATCCTGTCCTGCTTCCCATAGGGATACCAGATCAGCCAGGTCATATCCTTGCTGAACAGTACGCCGTCCCGGGAGGCAAAATATGGGTTATCCTCGTCCACCACCACCTCCCTCACAGCAGCAAAACCGAAACTGATGCCCATGACCCGGCTTGTCTTCCAACGTTCCGGATCGGGCAGATATTCCGGTTCCTCCATATCGATATCAGCATTCATGGCAATGCTCACCGGATCCAAATTACACAGGGGCTCTTCCTGCCTCTCCACATATTCAGCTTCCCGGTACGCAGGATCCGCAACGTAGTCTGCTTCCGCCCTATAGCCGTAGCGCCGGAGCGCCCCAAGCAGACCGGCGGGTCTAGCCCATGAGCCATAATATTTTTGCGAGTAACCGAGGCCTAAAACAAAACTTTTCAGAGAGTCAGCCTGATTCTTATCCTCCTGGGGCACGCACCGGGCCGTGATGCGGAGCGTACGCATGCCATTCTCCAGTTCGACCCCAAATTCAGATAACGCCTTTCTGCATTCCATGATACTTTCCATCTTCTCATCCTCCTGTTCCGGCCGTCTACAGCCTTTCTCTTTGATATGCTGTTTCCTGTAACTTTTTACGTGCAAATCCGGTATTTTTTTGCCGCTCTCCCCGGAGCCGCCGCACGCTTCCTGCGGCGTTGCCTTTCTCTCCTTGGCGCGCGGGACCCGGACGGGTCAGGCGGCGCTTCTCCGGGAGAGGCATCCCTCCGGACGGTCATTTCAAGTTTTTCAAGGTGCCTGTCTTACAGTGATTAGTATAGCAGGCATCATTATTCATCATCGTAATTTTTACGATTATCCAAAGTTCCCTTATAATCGGAAATCATATTTTCCAGCGTGATTTTTTTCAGACTTTCACACAAATCCTCCCTGATTTTCTGATAAGAGCAATCCAATACTGTATGGATATTTCTCCCCACAGGACATAATGGCGAGGGCATGGGGTGGACGCCAATCAGTTTGGAATCAAAGTCCGGCTCTATCGCCCGGCATATGCGGTATAGGGTGATTTCGTCCGGCGGACAGTCCAATGCAGCGCCGCCTGTTCCGAATCGGACAGATATCATGCCGTCCTTTTTCAGCGCACTCAGGATATTTCGAATGGTGACAGGATTGCTGCCGCTGGACAGCGATAACAGTTCGCTGGTCACCTTTTGTTTCTCCCCATATTCATAGATGAAAATCAGACAGTGAATGGCCACTGAACATTTCGTGCTGATGTGCATAACGCCTTTCCTTTCTGCAATAAGCGTCCTCGCAGTAAGCGGCAGGGAATCAGCCCCTGCCTTATATATACTGCTTAACAGTTATAATTTCCGAGTAACCCGACTACATAATGCCAGCCATATAAGTTTAACCAGTGCAGTACGGTAAATTCTGGCGTTATGTAGTATAAAATTGTAGCACAAACGGACATTGCTGTAAATCTTGACATGCCGCCATGCATTTGCTATAATGATGTAAATTTAAAAATTACAGGAGGTGCAGACATGAAAGTCTCGCAGATAATTTTCAGCCCTACCGGCGGAACCGCTAAAGTCGCGGATATCATAACAGACACATGGGGAATGCCCGTCAGCAAAATCGATCTATCCAACCCGGAAATGGACAGTTCTTCACTCAACATCGAAAAAGAGGAAATCGCCATCATCGCGATTCCCTCTTTCGGAGGACGCGTCCCCGGCCTTGCCGCCCGGAGAATCGCAAATATCCACGGAAACCAGGCCCCCTGCGTCATCGTCTGCGTATACGGCAATCGGGCCTATGAGGACACGTTGATCGAACTGCAAGACCTTGCGGAAAAAAGCGGCTTCAAAGTCATCGCCGCCATTGCCGCCATTGCGGAACATTCCATCATGCATCAGTACGCCGCAGGCAGGCCTGATGAACAGGACAAGAGCGAGCTGGTCAGTTTCGCCCAAAAGATTCTGGAAAAAATAAACGGGAATTCCGCCGAACCCTCCACGCCGCAGATTCCGGGAAACCGCCCTTATAAGAAAGCGGGAGGCGGCGGTTTGGTGCCGAAAGCGGGCAATGGCTGCACCAACTGCGGCCTTTGCGCCAGACAGTGCCCGGCACAGGCAATCAGCCTGGAAAATCCCAAAGAGACGGACAGCAAAAAGTGTATTTCCTGTATGCGCTGTACCGTGCTGTGCCCGCAGTCGGCCCGGAAGCTGAACAGCGCCATGGTCTCTGCCGCAGCGCTGGCGATGAAAAAAGCCTGCTCCGCAAGAAAGGAGAATGAGCTGTACCTTTAAGGGGTGAGCCGGAGGAACTGGGCAGATATAAAAAATAATATGGCTTTTACATCCGCACCCCATAGAGATTCACGCCGTCATGCTCACCGCCCACGCGCTCCTCTTCCAGGATGACCTGGTAACGCCCGTCCTCGAACCTAAACCCGGTAGTCCGCTCCTCATACCAGATATTGTCCGGCGAGGCCAGGCAGTTCACCACATCCATCAGCTTATCGGTGTTCTCCACCGTATGCCCCCCGTAATAGCTGTTGGGCAGCATGGCATAATCCGCATCAATGGCAGGATACAGGCGGGAGAGGAAGTTAAAGCAGTGATGGGCGACCTGTACCACGTCCGACTTCCACAGCCCGGCCGGAACCGTCCGAAGCACCAGTTCCTCTGTCTCCACGTTGGTATCCCCAAGCCACATGACCGTGCCATTGCCTGTGGTCATTTTCAGGATGACGGAAGTGCAGTTGAAATCCCGGAAAGGGAATACCTTGGAATTCTCTTTGGAAATGGCGTCCTCCTGGGCATACAGCACGTCAAAGCGGACATTGGCCAGCGTGACGGCCTGGCCGCTGTGAAGCTTCAGGCACTTTACATCCGGGCAGAACTCCCGCAGGGTCTCTTTCAGTATCAGCGCATCCAGATCACCGGGATGCGTGGTATAAGGCGGGAAATTGAACATCACACGCTGCAGTTCGAAACTTTCAGGATATGTCCGAAGCAGCCTGATGCAGGCCGCCATGTGGTCGTCATGGGCATGGGAGAAAAACCATGCAGCAATGCGGATTTTCTCTCCCTCCGCTGTGTCTGTAATCCTGCGCAGGAAACGGTACATGCCCTCCACCGCCTCCGCGGAGCACTGCAGATAATGGCCGCCATCGATCATGACCAGCTGGTTGTCGGCCAACCGTATAATATAGAACATCCCGCAGTTGACCGTAACAGGGCTGAGTTCATTGCGCGGGTCATAGTAGAGTCCGTATTGATAGATTTCCGCAGAGGCCCCTCTCTCGCAGGTATAAGAAAATTCTTCCAGGGACACGGAGGCCCTGTCCTCGATGACGCGCACCTGGCCCAGGGCACGCGTATAATACACGTAAAGCAGCGCATCCGCTTTCTTCATCTGGCAGCAGTCCACGGCGGCGGTATGGTTCTCAAAGACTTTTTCAAAGCCCAGCCCGCACAACTTTTCAAGGTATGCCCCATACTCCTTTTCATTGGTGTCCGTCACCAGCAGCATGGGGCCGTCATCTTCCGTCGGGCCGCAGCTATCATCCGTTATCATGGAGCCTGTATTATACAGCCCCGCTGCCGGGCAGCCGCCCTCATATGTCCATTCCTCTTTCCATTTCAGCATGATTTTCTCTCCCTTTCGGTGTTTTAGAAAGCCATATCTCTATAATATCATGAATCCTTTCGGGCAGTCGTCCAGCCTTACCATATAGTGTTCATCCGGCCTGCATGAGCCCTCTGTATCGAACCTACGCCTCCGGCCGCAGCACGGCGCACACCGGATAGTGGTCGGAAAGGAACACCCCGCCCCTTTCATCCTCCCACTTCTCAACCCTCTCACAGACAAAGCCCTTTGTGAAAATATAGTCAATACTGCAGGGAGGTTCGCTCCGCTTATAGCCATGATAAGTGATGCCGATTCCCTCCGTCACATTTGTATAGGAAGAATCTTCTGCCATCACCGCCATTTCCTTACTGTCCGGCTCCGCGTTCATGTCCCCGGTGATGATTACAGGCACCTGGGCAAAAAGCACCGCCTGCTCCAGCTTATCCAAAATCTGCCGCAGCCCCTGCTCCCTCGCTCCTGGCCCCTCGTGGTCCAGATGCGTGTTCACCACCCGGAACACCTGTTTCGTGGCGGATTCCTCAAAGACCGCCTCCGTGCACACTCTGGGGCAGATGCTCTGGTCCGGATAGCGGGACGCGGGCACATAGGGCGTCTCCGACAGCCAATAGGTCTCCATCTGAATCAGGTTGACGGCATCCTTTCGATAGGCAATGGCCACCTGCTCGTCCTCCAGGGTCTCGCTGCGGCCGCATCCGATGACATAATAGTCCGAAAGGGCCTCTTTCAGCCATGCGGCCACATGGGGGAGCACCTCCTGAAAGCAGATGATGTCAGCTTTCTCTTTCTCCAGTTTCTCCAAAATCAACGGCTTGCGGAAACAGAAATTGTTGTCTCCGTCCTGCCCATAATCACAGCGTATATTAAATGTTACGATTTTCAAGTGTTGCCTCCTTTGAAGAGCCGCCCTCCTTTGCGGTCACTGTCTCTCCGCAAAAGGGGCGGCTGCCACTTCCGTTTTATTTACTTCTTTATCCTGATGGTCTTGATTTCAAATGCCCTGAAAGGCAGGACAATCTTGCCATCGTTCACAGTCACTTCCTCAGTGACATTCTCCAGCATATCGCACAGATAAGCCTTGCCCACGCCGAAGTTCAGGCTCACTTCCGCTTTCGTGGCGGCTTTCTTGGACTCATAAAGACGTAAGATAATATCTCCGCTTCCGTCCTCCGCAGGCTTCATGGTATCCAGGATGACATTGGCCTTATCCACCGTCACGGCGCTGAAGCGCTTTCCGGCGCCCCCGCTCACCGCGGGCTTCACATTCAGCTCATAGCCCTGTCTGACTACATCACTGTCTGCAAAACTTCCCTCCCATGCCGTGAAAGCATAGGTAAAGGAATGCTGCCCCTGATCCGCGCGCATCTCAGGACATGCGGCTGCCCGCAGAAGCGTCAGCTCCAGAGCATTGCCGTTCATGCTGATACCATACTTGCAGTCATTGAGCACCGCCGCGCCGTGGGAACCGTCACAGAGCGCGCTGTAGCGATGGTTGCATACCTCGAATCTGTCCTTGTCATACAGCTTGGAGCGGTGTGCGGGACGCTCCACATAACCGAACTGCATTTCGTTGATGCCGTTCTCCGCATATACGTCCACAGGGAAAGATGCTTTCAGCAATCTGTGAAGCTCATTCCAGTCCACCTCAGTGTCGAACACGATTCTCCTGCTGTCCGCAGCCAGGCGGATGTACTGCACGAAGCCGGATTCGCTGAGCCTGCCGGTGACTTTCACTACGCCCTCGATGCCGTCAGAGACTTTCTCCACGGAAACCTCGGTCACAGCCTCCACTTCCTGCAGGATATAGTTGGAGTCGATATCCCAGGCGTCGAACATACGGGGAACATCTTTGTACAGGCGGAATCTGTTCATGGGCTCTGCCGCGAACTCTCTGCCGGACTCTTTCAGCACAAAGGAGACTACCTCGCCTCTGTTGTTGACGATTGCCCTGACCTGGCTGTTCTCCATCACATATCCGTCTTTATCTTCTTCCACGGTCACTGCAGCTTTCACGCTGTCCTCAGAAGCCGCGCCCTCTGCAGGAACCAGGGAGACTGCGCCGCAGGAGGGAATCTCTACGACTGCTTTCACGCCCTCCGCCGTCTTCTGCACGGGCACTGCCTCTCCCTCAAAGGTCTTCGCGCCCTTTGCAAAGGCCTCGGGCAGCTCCACCAGAGCCTTTCTGTCAAAGCTTAAGGAATTCCATACCGTTACGGCTCCTTCTTTCTTCTCCTCTGTCAGCGCCTCAAGAGCCTGGTCAAGCAGCTCTGCCGCGCCGTCCAGGATAGCCTGATGGGCTTTCTTCGCCTCCTCATAGACACGTCCGATGCTGGAGCCGGGCAGGATATCATGGAACTGATGCAGCAGGATTTCTTTCCACAGGGCGTCCGCCTTTTCCAGGTCGTAATGCAGGCCGCGCTCAGCCGCCAGGCTGCTCCACAGCTCCGCTTCCCTCATAGCCAGCTCGCTGCGGCGGTTGTTCTTCTTCACTGCCGCCTGGGAGGTGTATGTTCCTCTGTGGGCGCTGAAATACAGCTCGCCTACATATGTGTTCACAGGGCCGCCCTTTTCCTCCATATCCCGGAAGAATTCCATGGGGCCTGCCATCTTCACTTTCACGCTGCCCTCCAGGTCTTCCTGGCGCTTTGCATATTCGATATAATCCCTTGCGGGGCCGCCGCCTCCGTCGCCGTATCCGTAAGGCATCAGGAACGCGTCCAGATCCTGAAGCTGGGTCCGGTTCTTCCAGATATTGTTGGCCTCGATAGGATCCGTGCGGTAGGTGTAGCTGGTAGGCAGGAAAGACACTATCTCAGAGCCGTCCATGCCCTGCCAGGTGAAATAGTGGTACGGGAACTGGTCTCCCTCATTGTAGGACCAGAATATCTTCTGAGTCACCAGATAATCCACGCCGCAGCCTTTCAGAATCTGGGGCAGGGCCGCAGTGTATCCAAAGGTATCCGGCAGCCAGAGCACCTTGCTGTCCACGTCGAACTCTTCTTTGTAATACCGCTTTCCGTGTATCAATTGTCGGATTAACGCTTCTCCGCTGGCCATATTGGTATCCGGCTCCACCCACATGGCGCCGTCCGCGATCCACTGGCCGCCTTTCACCGCCTCCTTGATCCTGGCGAACAGCTCGGGATAGTTCTTCTTGCACATCTCATAAGAAGCCGGCTGGCTCTGGATGAACTTGTATTCCGGGTACTCCTCAATCAGGCGCAGCTGGGCCGCGAAAGTCCTCTCCGTCTTGCGGTAGGTCTCCGCCATGGGCCAGAGCCATGCCAGATCCAGATGGGCATTGCCCACAGCATAGAACACCGGCATGCTGGAGCCGTTCTTCGCCTCCATCACCGGGCGCAGCGCCTCCCTTGCCTCTTTATAGGAAGCGATGCGCTGTGCCTTAGGCTGCTCGAAATCCACGATAAGTGTAAACTGCTGCAGCGCTTTCGCAATCTTCGCCGCCCGCAGGGACTTCTCGTCCAGAGTGATAAGGAGCATGCTCAGCGTAGCCACGTCCATGTACAGCTGATAAGCGTCCTCATTCCAGATGCCGTAGGTGCATTTCTCCAGCGTGCGCCGCTTTCCCTCCACCGCCGTGTCCTCATAGGCGCCGGGCAGCACAGGGCCGGTGGCGCAGCCTCCCGTAGGGGCCTCGGGGATGAAATGTCCCGCGTAGGTCTCCATCAGCAGGTCGAACCGCTCTCCGCCCTCCGCGCAGGTGCTGAGCACATTGTCCTCGATAAAGTGATGAGGCTCGTTCACCCAGGACGCGCGGTAGGTTCCAAAGGATCTGCCGTTCACGAACAGCGTGGATTCCCCCTGGGGCTTCAAATCCATCACAATCCGCTGGCCCTTTGCCTGCTCCGGCAAAGTGATGCTTCCTCTGAACCAGCAGTACTCCCAGACATGTCCCCAGGTGTAGCCGGGGCTCACAGGCTCGAAAGGCCCTTTCTGCGCCTCCTCCGGCGTCAGGTACTCCTCCGTGGGGTACGCCTCCCAGGAAATCTCTCCCAGGGGCTCATACAGATCGTCTCTCAGAGTGCGCATCCAGTGCTTGACCCTGTCTTTCCATTCCGAATGCATTAAGTTCATTTCGATATTCCTCCTATTAAAATTTTATTGATATTTATAGATATTATATCTTAGACCTGATGGCACAATTTCTGTTCCAGGTAGTACTGGGCCTGAGTCTCGAACATATTCCGATAGATACCATTCTCCAATCCCATCAGCTCATCATGACTCCCTTCCTCTACGATGCCGCCGTCCTGCAGCACTACAATCCGATCACAAATTCGGGTCGCAGAAAGTCTGTGGGAAATCATAACGGATGTCTTCCCATGGCTGATTTCCCTGAAGCAACGGAAAAGTTCCTCCTCCGCTACCGGATCTAAAGCAGCCGTAGGCTCATCCAGTATCAGCATCGGTGCATCCCTGTACACCGCCCGAGCAATGGCGAGCCGCTGTTCATTTCCACCGGACAGCTCTACTCCGTTCGGCTCAAAAAGCTTATAGAGATAACTATGCTCTCCCTCTGGCAGACTCTCCACTGTGTCTTTTAATCCCACACGTCCAAAAACAGGCATCAGCTCTGCATTCTCCTTCCCCCCCATCACCACATTGTCATAAAGAGTATAGGCAAAAAGTCTGAAGTCCTGGAAAACAGCTGCGCTAATCCCCTCCATGCCACCTATCTGCTCTCCATCGAACAGAATCTGGCCACTGTCAGGTCGATAAAGCCCACAAAGCAGCTTCACCAGTGTGGTCTTACCCGCACCATTGCGTCCCACGACTGCCAAACGCTCCCCTTGTGCAATCGTCAGTGAAAGATTTTTCAACACAGGTGTGCCGACTCCTGGATAGGAAAAAGAGAGATTCCGAACCTCTACTCGGGGCGCATCAACATAAGGTTTCGTTTTCTCATCCTCCCGCATAGATAGCTCCTCAAACTCCTGAAAAGCAGAAAAAAACTTCCCAGTATAAAAGAGATCCGACATCTTGTCACTGATACGGAAAAGAGCCGTCCCCAGGTTCAAGAAAATCCCTGTATAAAAAGCATACTCTGCAATCCCCAGTTTCCCCTGCATGGCCCAGACCGCCAATAGTCCATAGATAATAAACAACTGCAGCTGGGATAGGAGCGATGACAAGCCTGCGCTCCGGCTAATACGTCCAAACTGGGCAGAAAGCGCTTTTAAGTCTGTCCGGTTCAAACGACGAATCTTATCCATGAGGATGCCACTCATATCATAGAGACGTATATCTTTCCCAATGGAAAAATCTGCAGTCATCCCATTGTATGCCCCAATCTTCCGCTCCACCGGCAGAATCACCTGATATGTCTCGTCCTTGGTTTTTCTGGTTTGGTTCACAAAGTGCAGATTAATCCCTGCCATCACAAACAGGGCAAGCAGCAACACAGGATATCCCGTTGCGGCAATCGCCGCCGTCCCCACCATAAGAAACAGGCCGCTCAGTATGCTGGGAATAGTCTCTCGTAACATCAAATCCAATACACCATAATCAATAATAGGACGGAGCGCACGGTCTTTCAAATCCATGACTCGCGAGTCCTCCAACATGGAATAGTCCATGCACATAATCCTCTGTCCTACATAACATTTAAAATCATCCCGAAACCGCTCAGAAAAAACCCCTTGTTTTACCGTCAGATACCGGTTGGTTCCCATGCAGAGGAAATTGGCGGCTACCAAGCACACTACCAGAAAGAACAGTGTTCGCTCTCCCTCCTCGGACAGCAACCCTGCCAGAATCCGCTGAGTGAACCATACATTCAAAATCGGGCTCACAGCAGATATTACCGCAATCCCAGCTGTCACCATCAGGTAGGCCGGGGATACCCTTAGGGTCAACTTCATGACATAAAAAGGCAACATGAATTTCCGCCCGGTTTCCTTGAGTTTTTTCTCATGCTTCTTCATATGCATCCTCCCCTTCTGAATATCCTTGCTTTTTATAATATTGAGCCTGAGCATGGAACATCTGGTAGTAGCGTCCACCCTTCTTGTACAATTCATCATGGCTGCCGCGCTCCATAATCCTGCCCTGATCCAGCAGCCAGATTTCATCGCAGAAACGTGTAGAATTCAGGCGGTGGGAAATAAAAAGGGTAGTACGCTTTTGGGAAATATCATGGAAATGAGCATATACCTCATGCTCAGCCAGAGCATCCAGCGCAGCTGTAGGCTCATCCAGCAGCAGAATACCGCCACCTCGGTAAAGGGCACGACAAATCACCAAATTCTGGTGCTCCCCACCAGAAAGTTCCACTCCATCCGGGTCGATAGCCTTACCAACAGGAGTTTCCAGCTTTTTCGGCAGGCCTTCTACTTTATCATACAGCCCCATCAGCTGCAATGTCTCCTGTGCTCTACAGACCTCTTCCGGGGTATTTCCCTCTTTCAGTGTGATATTTTCAAGCACAGTAGCAGGTATAACCCGGGATTCCTGGAAAACTGCCGCAATACAATCCTGGTACTTTCGCAAATCCAATGTACGCAAGTCAATACCCCCTACACGAATGATTCCTTCATAATCATTATAAAGGCCACAGAGCAGCTTAACAATAGTCGATTTTCCCGCCCCATTCCGCCCCACCAATGCTACATGAACACCTGGATTGACCTTACAGGAGAAATCTTTCAAAACATACTGTTCACTTCCCGGATAGCGAAATGAGACATGACAGAATTCAAATCCATAGGCCTCAGCCAAAGGAATTCGAGCGGTGCCTCCATCCAGTTTTCCCTTGTCCTCCGCAAAGTCCCGATATGTCTGAACCTGCCTGGCCAAATCAACCATCTCTGCTCCCATCTGTGCAAGGTTCTGACCCACTGCTGCAAAAGACGCAAAGATGCCTGTATACAGGACAAAGTAATCCACAGTCAGCTCACCTTTCATGAAGATATCCACCAGATAAAAGTAAACTGCTGCCTCGCGTAAAAACGTGAAAATGAGATCCACTGCCACCGCAGTTTTTTTCTTGACAGCAATCCGCTTCAGGAACATTTCGTATTGATGCTGGTATTGACGATAGATACCAATAATCCAGTCCTTTATAGCAAAAAGCCGGACTTCCTTGCCATAACCATAGTCATACATTAGAGAGAATGTGTAATCCCGTTTCCGAAGAATATCTGCCCTCTCATCCTTTTTTTCATATTCATATTTTTTTACCCTGTCTTCATAAAATAGATTCAGAGCAATGTTCAAAAAAGGCAGCAACAGCAAAAGCGGTTGTAGCTTTGCCGCTAGAATAATATAGAAAAAAAGGATGATACCGTTGGAGAGAAAGCCCGTACCTGTCTTGTGTAGTGCCATGACAAATCGATCTACGCTGGATGTGGCATTGTTCAGGCTATTCAGGACAGTCGGATTCTCAGTATCAACGAAAGGCATCTCCATCGCTTTCTTCTGCAGTTTTTCTTTTAGCTTGAAGCCCAACCGCAGAAAAAGGGCATCGTTTTTCAGGCTATAATATGAAACCAGAAAGGAAGAGGACATGGACACGATTACCAGTATTCCAATATGAATCGCAAAGCTTGCCAAGTCCTGTTCCATAATGTCCTGAATAACAATCTTGGGCAGTAAAACCCCTGAAATTGGTCCTGCCGCCATCGCCAAAGTCAGGACAATAAAAACAGAAAAGTAACTTTTTTCGCTCTGCCAGACAATTCGAATATAGTAACTGATGTTCTGAAAAAAATTCTTCATTGTCGCATCTCCTAGTATAATGATGATATAGCCACAAGAGCTATACAGTTAATAAGTTACAAAGTCATATCTGATGAATAGCTGA
>NZ_CALPDH010000043.1:0-35974 GCF_943193215.1 Acetatifactor aquisgranensis
TTATTGGCTTAAAGATTCCGAGAGATTATAATGATAAAACGGAGGATTTTCATATGTTATTGCAATTTAAAAATTTAACAATTAGAAATGCAACTGTTAAAGACGCAGATTTATTATCATCATGGTGGAATGATGGAAAGATTATGGCTCATGCAGGTTTTCCTAATGGGACTGGTGAAATGGCAGATGAAATTGCTGAAAAAATCAAAAGGGACACTGATGAAGACAGAAGACGTCTGATTGTTGAACTTGATAAAAGACCTATTGGTGAAATGAGTTATAGCAGGGAGAGCGAAGCTACAGTCGAAATCGGAATTAAGATTTGTGATTTTTCAGAGCATGACAAGGGGTATGGAAAAATACTTTTGAGTATGCTTATCTTTTCATTATTTGAAGATATGGGATATAAAAAAGTAATACTTGATACGAACGTAAATAACAAAAGGGCGCAACATGTTTATGAAGAACTTGGTTTCAGGAAGGTGCAAGTTAGGGAGAATTCATGGCGAAATCAACTTGGAGAGTTGCAATCTTCTATTGATTATGAAATGTATCGAGAATATTTTGTGAATTTTGCAAAATAAAAGGTATTTTATTCTCCAATTGTATCATGAGATGTATTAAGCACTTAGGTAAAATCTAAGTGCTTTTCTTATGTCCTATTTACAACATCAGAGCAAAAAGGAGGATATGAAAAACTGAATATTGGTTACTTATGGTAGCGGTTTATCCTTGTGGAAAATCAGCTACCTTTTTAATTTTCAGTAACTATCAATTTATCACAGAAAGAGCGAGGTGTTAGAAATGATTGAGAGTAAACAGGAAGTCAGCAGAGATTTAGAAAAGGCATTGCAGGCATTGAAACAGGCGCAACAGCGTGTAGCCAACGAAAAGAAAAAGCAGAACGAGAAGAAACGCAAAGCCGAAAACCACCATAAGTACATCATGGGCGGCATTATCGTGAAGTATTTCCCTGACTGCTACCGCTATGACGAGGGCGAGTTAAACCGTATCTTGTCGGTTGCCTTGCAGACAAGGGAGTGTCAGCAGATTATATCCAAAATCAAAGCGGAAAGCCGAGAAACCACTCCCCCACAATCCACTCTCCCCAATGCCGAAAATGAAAGCGAGGGCGGTACGGAATGACAAAGGCGAGGACACTGGAAAGCCGAGGTAACGTATCCACCCTGTTTACAGGGTGCGCACATACCACCAGAGGTGGTATGTGCGCCCTTCGGGGAGCAAGTTTCACTTGCATGGACTCCTGCGGAGGGCGTTGTCTGCCTTGCGGCAGCCAAAAGGGGAAACGACAATTCCCCTTCGCAAGCTGCGCTTGCTACCCTTTAGTGAACTTTGCGTTCAGACAAAAGCCAAAGTGCGGCTTTTATCTGCCCACAAAGTCTATGGGTGCGCCCCACTACCCTGTCGGCAGAATGTAGGTGTTGCGTATGGCTAATGTTACGAAACAGGCAAGCACACGTTTCTCCATAGTCAAGCGGAGCAAAGGGCAGTCGGCAGTTGAGAAAGCGTCCTATATCAGCAGGAGTATTCTTGTCAGTGAATTTGACGGACAGACATATCGACCAAAATACCATGAAGATTTAGTCCATAGCGAAATCACTCTCCCACCCAATGCGCCTAAAGAGTATGCAGACCGAGCCACCTTATGGAACACTGTTGAACTGTCAGAGAAAGGACAGAAATCACAGCTTGCAAGAATGTTAAAAGCGTCACTCCCCAACGATTGGAGTTATGAACTTGCGGAAGAAGTCGTGAGGGATTATGTGCAGAGGAATTTTGTTGACAAGGGAATGTGCGCTGATTGGGCAATCCATGACAGCGAGAACGGCAAAGGACAGCGCAATCTCCATATCCATGTTTTACTCACAATGCGCCCCCTCACAGAAAATGGGGAATGGGGAGCGAAACAGAAAAAAGTGTATGACCTTGATGAAAATGGGGAGCGTATTCCTGTCATTGACAAAAAGACAGGACAGCAGAAAGTTGACAAGCGCAATCGCAAACAATGGAAATGCCATACTGCCGACAGCACCGATTGGAACAGCAGGGAAAACGCTAAAATGTGGCGAAAGGATTTAGCTGACACAATCAATGCAACCAATGAACAGTTGGGGATTGCGCTACATTGGGAACACCGCTCTTTTAAGGAACAGGGGATTGACCGAGAGCCGACAATCCATATCGGGGCGGTTGCCAACGCTTTAGAGCGCAAAGGCATACAGACCGAGAGGGGCAACATCAATCGGGAAATCATCAAGAATAATCTGCTGTTGGAACAGGCGAAAGAAATGCTCATGCTTGCCAAGCAGGAATTTCACAGCGCACAGT
Source organism: Acetatifactor aquisgranensis (assembly GCF_943193215.1). NCBI lineage: Bacteria > Bacillati > Bacillota > Clostridia > Lachnospirales > Lachnospiraceae > Acetatifactor > Acetatifactor aquisgranensis. The sequence goes on from NZ_CALPDH010000043.1 coordinate 2,350, forward strand.
ACGCCAAGATTAAGAGTACAGCGGTCAGCGTGAAGAATGAAGTCATGGAGATGATTACAAAAGTGAGGGAGCGCAAAGGCAGGCTTGACCTGCCGATTGTCAGCGGAAAGCACCTAAGAAGAATATCCGACCGAACCGCTTTGCAGTCAGCCGACAATGCGGAGAAATTCATCACGACAAGGAAGATAGACAGCTTTGAGAGCCTTGCGAAATTCACAGCGGATAGGGAGCAGAAATACCAGCAGTTGGAAACGGTACATCTTTCCAAGGGGCAGAAACTAAGCCGACTAAAGGAACTGTCAAAAATGTATGCCCTCTATGCGCCAATCCAAGCCACCTATAAGGAGAGCCAGTCACTCAAAGGATTTGCGAAAATGAAATACGATAGGGAGCATAAGGACAGCTTATCGAAGTACCCCGAATTAAAGGAGCGTATGCAGAGCCTTTTGCAGAACGGCGAGAAGATAACGCCGAAACAGTGGAAAGCCGAGATACAGTCTTTGCAGTCCGAGTATGACAGTATCGGCAGGGAACAGACCAAGACCGCCACAGAGTTAGCGTATGCGGAAGTTATCAGCTATAACAAAAAGAACCTTGAAAGGGAACTTCAGAACGAGAGCCGACAGCATAACAGACAACAGAGCAGAACGAAACGGAGGGAGGAAGAAATTTAATGAAACTTCAATAAGGCTTTTGGGAATCCCGCCAAAAGCCTGTTATACTTTAGCCAGGATCGGATCAAGAAGCCGTCGTACTTCTAAAGCGCATTCTGCATAGAGCTGTAGGAATTCAAGAAAAGGAAAGATGCCAAAATACTGCCCGACATAAATGATGACTGATTTAGGCCTGGTCTCCTTGTAGTTCTTCGCTACGACAGGCAGGGATTTCCCTGAATACTTTTTCCCTTCGTCTAGGTTCTTGTAAATCTGGAAATAAAGGTATCCCACCAGCGTCATTACGATATGGTAGGTAATATAGTTGTATTTTGTGCTCTTGAAGTCCTCCGGCTTCCAGAAGTCCTTCATCTGTCGGAAGTCCTCTTCGATTTCCGGGCGCAGCTCGTAGGTATTTATGATCTGCCGTGCAGTCTTGCTGGTGTCAGTCGTCATAAATACAAAATATCTGTCTGTCTTTTTGTCATGCACGACACAGGCGTTGACCGGGACATCCTTTTGCGGCTCGTCGCTTTCCCATAAGGGACCCAGGTGCGTCACCAGCTGGATTTCCTGGTCCTTCCTCTTCCGGCTGGGGTGCTTCTGCCATTTCCCGCCGGTGGCGGCCAGCTTCACGGCATCCTGGTAGATGGACATGTTCTCCCGGGCAGGGATGTAGGTGTCCACCTTGCGGACGGTCTTGAGATAGTTCATCACCTCCCGTGACAGGAATCCCCTGTCATTGATCAGTATGTCGTTCTCGTGGAAGCAGGAAGTGTTCTCCAGCATCTCCCTGCACTGCGCCATGTCATGGGTCTTCAGTGTGCCGAACACGGCCTCCTCCACTATCCCTGAATCATCCAGGACGCCCCTGAGGACGCCGAGCTTATATCCGCGCATGGCCTCCCCGTCTATCTTTACCACTGAAGAATTTTCATAGTTTTCATTGTCCAGGTTGACAAGGACTTTGGTACAGTCCAGTATATGGATGCATGGCTGCACATCCAGCTCCTTCATCAGATGTTCCTGGACATAGTCGTTATAGAAAGAGATCCATTCCCCGCTGCTGTACTTCGCCAGGAGCTTGCGCATGACGCTTTCCGAAAAAAGCCCCTCATCCGCATCCCTCTCATTGTCCCAAAGGTTCCAGCCCAGTTCTGCCAGGAGCTCTGCTCCGGTCACTGCGAAAGGGACATCCGTAAGGCTGGTCTTGCGTTTGAGCTTGGCTGCGACAGCAAGGCACAGCAGGATGTCGAAAGGGATATGGCTGTTATCCCTGCGCTTGTCAGGCAGGGCCTGTGCAAGGTGTCCAGTGAGCTTATGTTTTTTCATCGTAAGGATGATGTCGTCAATCAGATTGGGGAATGACATTTCTGCTGCATCTATTTTTCCTTTGCGTATCGCCTCATAAACCTTTTCCTTATCTTTCCGGCATATCTGTATCATAGGCCACCTCCGCTTTGGTATCATGGGAATCCCCCATTCATTATACCAGATTTTCAGAATCTAGGCCAAAAGACTTATTGAAGTTTCAAAAAAATCTGATTGATTTAGCCGGGATTTCGGGGTATAATGGCATTGAGGTCATATACCTTTTGGGAATGGCTTTTGCGTTTCCTACTATACAAAAAGGAGGTTTATGGCTGATGGATACGGAAATAAAAAATGCGGTCAGCGCAACAGACCAGGACGCACAGTATGATGATAAGGCAAAACGCCTCTTGGGGAATAAGATTATCCTGGCGCATATCCTGGTAAAGACGGTTGACGAGTTTCGGGGAATGAACCCGAAAGACGTGGTATCCTATATCGAGGGAGAGCCATTTATCAGCGTGGTTCCGGTGGAGCCTGGGTTGACCAATGTGGAAAAAGAAGAAAACGGGCAGCGCATTGTTGGGATGAATACGGAAAATGCGGAGATAAACGAGGGGCTTGTACGGTTTGATATTATCTTTTATGTGCGGATGAAAGACGGCATCTCGCAGGTAATCGTGAATTTAGAGGCACAAAAAGATAACCCGACAGGCTACCATATCTTAAACAGGGCAGTATTTTATGTGAGCCGCCTTGTATCCTCGCAGAAGGAACGAGATTTTGTCAATCAGAATTATAATGACATAAAACGTGTATTCTCCATATGGGTTTGTATGAACATGGATGAGAACAGTATGGATTATATACATCTGACAGCTGATAAGCTGATAGGTTCTTATCCGTGGAAAGGCAGGCTTGATTTGCTGAATATTGTCCTGATCGGTATATCAAATGAACTTCCGGAGCATGATGAGAAGTATGAGCTTCACCGTCTGCTGAGTACGTTGCTTTCAATGGAATTAACCGTTGATGAAAAATTAGAGATTATAAAAACCGAGTACCATGTTCCAGTAGATGATGAATTGAGAAAGGATGTGAGCGCTTTGTGTAATCTTTCACAGGGAATTAGGGATAACACTTTAGTAGATGTTATAATGACCATGTATGAGAATAATTTTACGCTTGAACAGATAGCCGTTGCGACAAAAAAAAGCGTAGAGGAAGTTAGTGCTATCATCAAAAAGCGTGAGCCTGTACTGGCATAATTACAGCAACTAAATAACACATACAGTAAAGCAGTGGATTTGTTTTTGTTAGAGAAAACAATTCGCTGCTTTTTCTGTTTTCAGGAAGAAAGACAGTCATAACAGATTGTCTTTTTTCGTGCAAAGAAAGGAAAATCAAATATGGCAGATGCAAAAAAAGGGAGAAAGTAAAAGAAATCACTGACAAGTTGGAGGAAGGCTTAAAAGAGCTTTTCGAGAGCGAGAAATACAAAAACTACCTCTCCACCATGTCAAAATTCCATAATTACAGTGTCAACAACACGCTCCTGATAGCCCTACAGCGCCCTGACGCCAGTTTGGTCGCAGGCTACCAGGCATGGCAGAAGAATTTCAACCGCCATGTAAACAAGGGGGAAAAGGGAATCCGTATCCTGGCCCCGGCCCCGTACAAAATCAAAGAGGAACGGGATAAGTTAGACCCTGTGACCGGGGAGGCCATGCTGGATAAGGACGGTAGCCGCAGACGGAAGAAGTCGAGGTTAAAATCCCCGCTTTCCGTGCCGTATCCGTGTTTGACGTATCGCAGACGGACGGTGAGCCAATCCCGGAACTGGAGGCAAAAGAGCTTTTGTCCACGGTGGAGGGATATGAGGACTTTATCAAGGCGGTCACATTTGTTGCCCCGGTTCCGGTCAGCTTTGAGGACATTCCCGGTGATTCCAAGGGGTTCTTCAGCCCAACGGAAAAACGGATTGCAGTGCAGGAGGGCATGAGCGAAAGCCAGACATTAAAGACGATGGTGCATGAAACCGCCCATTCCATGCTGCATGATAAAGATGTAAACAAAGATATTTCTGCGCCTGCAAAGGACAGGAACACCAAAGAGGTGGAGGCCGAGAGCATTGCCTACACCGTGTGCCAGCATTTCGGTATAGATACTTCGGATTATTCCTTTGGGTATATTGCCGGGTGGTCATCAGGACGTGGCATGAAAGAACTGAAATCTTCCCTTGACACGATCCGCAGGACAGCATCGGAGCTTATCACGGGGATTGAGGAGCAGCTTAGGGAAATACAGCGTGACCGGGAAATGATGCAGGAACAGGAAAAGGAGAGCCTTTTGCTGATACAGAACAGCAATCTGTCCGAGTACAGCCTTGTAAATGTCCGAGGCATGGATGCTGCGGAGGTTGTGGAGGCCCTGTCCGCCATGAATGACAATGACAGGCTGAATATTGCCGCATATCTGGAGAGCAGGGGCGCATGGACTACGGAGATTGCCAATCAGGATACAAAAGAGTTTGGAGAACACCATTTGGATGTCCGGTATAATACCGACACAAACGAGGTCATTGATGTAAAAGTGGAAATGGAACTGAACGAGAGGGCAAAGGAGCCGATCAGTGCGGATGATGTGATTTTGAAAATTACACATTCGCGCGGTTTTGAGGTGGAGCGCATTACCAACAAGACACCGGAGGAAGTGCAGGAGATCATGGCTGCGCTTACAAAGCTGGAAGATAAAAGCACGCAAAATATCCGTGACTGTCTGAAAAGCTGTGGGGCTGATCATATCCCTATCATTGTGGACGGCGGCAGAAATTCCGGTACGCCGCAGTTTAATGACTTTGAGATTGACCTGGATAAGAAAGAGGTAACCATGATGAGCCACCTTTCCCCGGCAAAGCAGGCGGAGGGCATCATCAACCGACTGGAATTTGCCAAGACCGCTTTTTCCGATGACGAGTGCAACCTTATCGTGAATTATGCATTTAAGCTGAATGACATGGAAAAGACAAGGGAGCTTGCGGAGCGTATCTATTATGAGGAAACGGAAGGCAGCCAGGGAGCCGCCCCTGCGGTCATTGACGCACAGGCAGAGATTGACGCTCTCCCTGACCCGATGATAGGCTTATGGGAAATGGAGGAATATGGTTACACATGGGGTGAAATGCTGCCGCTGACGCAGGAGAAGGCATTGGAGCTTTTTGACCATGACCTGCCTGTGTACCTGCTCCATGAGGACGGTTCGGAAACAACGGTGAATGACCGGAAACAAATCATAGCCCATAAAGGCATTTTCGGTATTGAAAAAGGCGATTGGGAGAATGAAAAGAACCTGCGGGCTATGTTGGGAGAACTTGAAGCGGGCAGGGCAGGTAAGGAAGCACAGCTTTTATACGGGGATTCTGATAAGTACGGCATTTATCAGTTAAAGGACATTCCGGAAATGCGGGAATTCCAGTTTGCCGGCACGGAATCCTTAAAGCGCAGGGGCATCAAAAAGGACAATCTCGATGCCATTAAGCCGGAGAATTACAACCTTGTTTATGTGGGCGAGCTTTCCGGGCTGCAAGGGCGGACACAGAGCGCAACGCTGGAAGCTGTCGGAAAATGGGGGATATGATACAAACACGGGAACTGCTCAGAGTTTTCGTGTTTGTATATGAGTTTCCGTGATAATATGGAGTTTTGCCTGTTAGTATACAGAAAAATTAAAAAATGTTAGCGGGAGGAAAAGGGTTGTTCAATGGCCCTTTCATTTTGTCCTTTGATATGTTATAGTATATTTTGTATGTAAAAATAAATTCAAGGAGGAATCATGGAGCAGGTTTCATTGAAGATAGGCGAGCGGCTGAAAGAAATTAGGAATACAAGGCAGCTCACGCTGGATGATGTTGCGGAACTGACGGGTGTCAGCAAGCCCATGTTGGGACAGATCGAGCGCGGGCAGTCCTCACCCACCATCAACATATTATGGAAGATTTCAACAGGGCTGAAAATTCCATTGTCCTTTTTCTGCAAACAGGAGGAAGCGGAATATACGGTTACCGGACCTGACGAAAAGGATATGATTATGGAGGAAAACGGAGGGATGCGGGCTTACCCTCTATTCCCCTTTGACCCGGTGCGGAATGTGGAGGTGTTCTATATTGAGTTTGATGCAGGAGTGCGCCATGAATCACTGTCTCATGTGGCGGGCGTGGAAGAATATGTTTTTCTGGTGCAGGGGACGCTGAAAATGGTAATTGGCGGGAAGGAAGTGGTGCTGCAGGAAAAACAGTCAATACGCTTCCGGGCGGATGTTTCCCACGGATACCATAATGCTTCCGAGAAAGCCTGCACCGCCTATAATGTGATATTTTACCCGAATAATTAAAGGAGGAAACTGAAAATGTATGAATTGGTACAGGTCAGTGAGAAATGCTATTACATAAACTGCCCAGCGAAGATAGGCGTCTATGTGGCGGACAAGGAGAATGTCTATCTGGTTGACAGCGGGAATGACAAAGATGCAGGGCGGAAGGTTCGGCAGATACTGGATAAGAACGGCTGGCATCTGACGGCTATACTGAATACCCATTCCAATGCAGATCATATCGGCGGGAATAAATACCTGCAGGGGCAGACGGGATGTAAGGTTTATTCCGGCGGCATAGAGACGGCTTTCACGAAGTACCCGGTACTGGAGCCGTCCTTCCTTTATGGCGGTTATCCCTGTAAGGATTTGCGGCACAAGTTCCTGATGGCGCAGGAGAGCGGTGTGACGGATTTTTCAAATGAGAGTTTTCCGAAGGAGATTGAAGTGATACCGCTGCCGGGGCATTTCTTTGACATGGTGGGGTTCCGTATGCCGGACAATGTGGTGTTCCTTGCGGACTGCATCAGCAGCAGGGAGACGCTGGATAAATATGCGGTTTCCTTCATTTATGACGTGGGCGCATATCTGGAAACGCTGGATAAGGTGGAACAGATGGAGGCGGCCATGTTCGTTCCCGCCCATGCGGAAGCCTCTGTTGATGTAAAGGAACTTGTCCGTTACAACAGGGATAAGGTGCATGAGGTGGCGGACAGGATTCTGTCCATCTGTGGGGAGCCGATGTGCTTTGAGAGGATTCAGCAGGAAGTGTTCAAAGGCTATGGGCTTTCCATGAACTTTGAACAGTATGTTTTGGTGGGAAGTACGGTGCGCTCTTACCTTTCGTGGCTGAAAGATACCGGGAAAATGACGGCTGAATTTCAGGACAATATGCTTCTGTGGCAGAAAGCATAATTTTATGACCCGGAAACAGTCCGGGAGGCATATCGGCAAAGCACGGAAAATCTGAAATCCTATATGCAGCGCCAGTGGAGCCTTGTGGGAGGAATGGCTGGCACGTTCAGGGAGATGGAGTAAATGTGAAAAGGGACTGTTTTAGCGGTCCTTTTTCGTTGTTTTGTTAATACATTTGCACAAATGAATCTAAATTTGTACCCTTTATGGGAAACTACATCAGATGCGTATCGCTCCAGCTTTTCATATCTTTCAAAATAGGGATGAAACTTTTACCCAGGTCGGTCAGGGAATACTCCACCTTCGGCGGCACTTCCTGATAGATATAGCGGGAGATGAAACCGTCCTGTTCCAGTTCCCGGAGCTGCTTGGTAAGGGTGGACTGCGTGATGTCCCCAAGCCTCCGCCTCAGCTCCCCGAACCGCTGCACCTCATATTCCGCGATGTACCATAATATCGTTATCTTCCATTTCCCGCTCAGGATGTTCTGTACTCTGACCATAGCTGCACATTGGGGCAGCGGCGCTTTCATGTTGCTCATAGGTTCCCCTCCTTTTAACGGCATTATACTATATCCGTCCTATCTGTTCAAGGTACTATGATTTTTGATACCGGTATCATTTTACGCACTATAAACGAAAAAAGACAGTACTTTTCTTTTCCCCTGCCAGTTGCTATCATGTGATTCAGGAAGGAGGCGGACGGGATAAACACATCAGTGGATATAGCGGGCATCAGGTTAAAGAACCCGGTGATGCCCGCGTCCGGGACATTCGGCTCCGGGCAGGAATACAGCGGGTTCGTGGATCTGAACCGGTTAGGCGCGGTGGTCACGAAAGGCGTCTCATGCGTCCCGTGGGAGGGGAACCCAGCCCCAAGGATTATGGAGACGGCCAGCGGGATGATAAACGCGGTGGGGCTGCAGAATCCGGGGATAGACGTCTTTATAGAAAAGGACCTCCCTTTCCTCAGACAGTTTGACACGAAGGTCATTGTGAACATATGCGGCAGCACCGTGGCGGATTACCTGGAAGTGGTGGAACGGCTGTCAGGGCAGGAGATAGACATGCTGGAGGCCAACATCTCCTGCCCCAAGCCGGGGCCGCCGCGGTGGCGGTGGGGACGGCGAATTTCAGGAACCCCTGTGCCATGCCGGAGATCATCGGCGGGCTGGAAAAGTACATGGAGGAAAACGGTATCCGGGACTTAAAGGAGATCAGGGGTATCGTCAGTTAGATTTTTACAGACAGGAAGGAGAGATGTTTTATGCATTACACGGGAACGATATGGAGGCCGCCCTATGAGGCGGGGAGCGCACTGGTACAGGCGACGGCGGGCTGTACCCACCACAAATGCAAGTTCTGCACGCTCTATGAGGACGTGCCGTTTAAGTTCCGTATGTCGCCTTTATCCGAGGTGGAGGCGGACTTGAAGGAGATCAGCCGCTACTACAGGAACGCAAAAAGGGTATTCTTCACCGGGGCGAACCCTTTCGTCCTAAGTTTTGACAAACTGAAAACGCTGGCGGAACTGGTACGGAAATATTACCCAAAAGTGCAGTCCATCGGCTGTTTCGCCCGCATCACGGACATCACGCCGAAGACCACGGAGCAGTTAAGGGAGCTGCGGGGGCTTGGGTACAACAGCCTTACCATCGGCGTGGAAGCGGGGGATGAGGAATCCCTGTCCTTCATGCATAAAGGGTTCGGCACGAAGGAGATCATAGAAGAATGCAAAAGGCTGGATGAGGCAGGGATGGACTATAACTTCTTCTACCTTGCCGGGATATACGGCTCCGGGCATATGGAGGAAGGGGTGAAGAACACGGCGGAGGTGTTCAACCAGCTCCACCCGAAGGTCATTGTTTCCTCCATGCTGACGGTCTACCCGACTTCGGAACTGTACCAGGAAATCCAGGCTGGGAACTGGACGGAGGAAACGGAGATAGAAAAGCTGTATGAACTGAGGACGCTGATCGGCAGCCTTGACATAGACACCTATTTTGCAACGATGGGGGCCTCGAACTGCATCAACGTGGAGGGGCATCTGCCGAAGGACAGGGAACGGATGGTAAAGTGGCTGGATGAGGTCATCGGCGCTGTGGATGAAAAGGAGCTGCGCAGATACCGTGAGAACCTGCGGCATCTGTAAGGAGGGGAGCCATGATACAGGATATCTCCCCTTACAGGCTGGACACGGCATATGCCTTGACAGGAAAAACTGACGGCAGCAGAGTGGCATCTCCGCACAGGGCTTCCAGATGAGTTGATGAACATTAATATTGCTTATGAGATGCTTGAAGCACTGCGGCTTAAAAGGGAGAATACACTAAGGAGGAATGGGGAAAGGGCTCACAGGCCCTTTTTCCTATTCAGAAAACCGCTTGGGAAGCGGAGGAATCAGAAGTAATATGCTTACACGGTGGTTTGCGTTTGTGCCGCCTTGCGGGGGCAGCCGCCCCTATATCGGACGAAAGGCGAAAAACTTTAGACCTGTTTTTGAATTTTCCGTACTGTGTTTATGCCTTTCGTTCCCTTTCGTATGCCTTTCGTTCCCTCCATCCCAAAATAACAAAAAATCTGCCGATAAATTAAGTAACGGCAGAAACAGAAATCCGAGGTGATGAATTTTGAATATAGCAGTGGTTGATGATGAGGAAGCCATCAGAGAGCAGATTGGTGGATTCATAAAAAAACGGAATCCCGATTTTGATATAAGTAGTTTTGCCACGGGGGAAGGACTGCTCGCGGCAGAAAAGGATTTTGACATGATTTTTCTCGACATACAGATGGAGGGCATGGGCGGTATTGAGGCGGCGAGGAGCCTCCGGCAGTCCGGCGTGGATGCGGTGGTCATCTTCATTACGGGAATCAAGGAATATGTGTTTGAGGCTTTTGACGTGTCGGCGTTCCACTACCTGCTAAAGCCTATTGAGGAACAGAAATTCATGGAGGTGCTTGGCAGGGCGGCAGAGGAAGCCAGGAAAAGGAAAGGGCAGAAGGAGCGCCAGATATTCATACGGGCGAAGAACCAGGGGTATACGCTTAACTTAAACAGCATCCTGTATATCGAGAGCAGGGGGAAGAAGGTGGAGATCCATACCACGGACATGGAGGACATCATAGAGTCATATGCCACGATGGATGAACTGGAAGGGCAGCTTGGGGATGGTTTTTACCGCTGCCACAGGGGGTATCTGGTCAACATGGCGCACATAGCGAGGTATGACAGTGACAGCATCTTCCTTTCCAGCGGCGAGAAGGTTTACCTGACGAGGAAGAAGCACAATGAGTTTGTAAAGGCGTATATGTGGTATCTGCAGAATGGAGGGGTGTCCTGTGTATGAAGTGGTGAATGGCCTGTTGGGAGTGTTCTCTGCCATGTTCCAGGGATGCTGCCTGCAGCATTTCTTCGGGAGTTTTCTGGAGGGAAGGATAAGGGGACGCCATGCGGGATTATGGACTGTATTTTTGTATGCTGTGCTGAAGCTTGGAATGGATTTGATTCTGCCCTCAGATTATGGGAGTGTAAGGATTTTTGCGAAACTGGCACTGACCCTGTGCATCCTGACCATTCTTGCAGTGTGCTGTTACAGGGCGGCCGGAAAAATAAAGGTCTTCCTTGTGGTCGCTTTTCTTGCAACAGGCGAGTTCAGCTTTTTTCTGGCATATAATGTCTGCTGGCTGGGGAGCAATCTTTATTCCGTATGGATGTGGTGTGCGGAAAAAGGATATATTGCATCAATTGACGTTTTTGACGGATTATTGAAGGCCACCACATTGGGGATATCAGCGACAATGCATATCGTTTCCATAGTGATACTGTTTGTTTCCCTGAAAAGCATTGTAAGGAGTTTCAGGGAAAAGGATTATGCCATCCGCCGGATGGAATTATTGTTTATTTTAGCGCCCAGCATGACGGCGGTGTTTATCTGCACATTACTGCGTATGGTTTTAGTCACGATAGAGGATGGAATCCCGGCATCCTTATACGACAGATATCCGTCATTGACAGTTATGGTGCCGGTTGTCCTTCTGCTGTCCTTCCTGTCCATTCTGTTCGGAGTAAAGCTTTTTCAGGACATGATTTACTGGAACAGGGAAAAAAGCAGCCGGATTATTCTGGAGAAACAGGTCAGCAGCCTGCAGGAGCATATGGGGGAGATGGAGCGCGTCTATTCCGGGATACGGGGGATGAGGCACGATATGAAGAATACGATCTCCGTCATCATGCAGCTTGCGGCAGGGAAGGAGGAAGGGCTGCAGGTATATCTGGAGGAACTGAGCCGGACGATGGACAGACTGGAATTCCGTTTTAAGACAGGGAATACGGTGGTGGATACCCTGCTGAACATGAAATACCATGAGATTGCCGGCACGGTGCCGGATCTGCGTATGGATGTGGAAGGGCTGCAGTTCCCTGAAAAACTGTCCATCCAAAGTTATGATATCGGCATTATTTTAGGGAATGCGCTGGACAACGCAATAGAGGCGTGCCGGAAACTGAAAGCGATCGAACCGGATGCGGAAACCTTTATCCGCATCAGCTCATTCCAAAAGCGGGAGCTGTTTTTCCTGAAAGTGGAGAACAGCTTTGACGGGAGGGTTGTGAGGAGACCGCAGAATGAGTTCCCCATGACGGACAAGGCGGACAGGGAGAATCATGGGATAGGGATGGTCAACATCAAAAGCACAGCGGAGAAATATCAGGGGACAATGGATTTTAAGGTAAACGGCAGGGTGTTCATCCTGTCTGTGATGATGAAAAATGAGAGGAGAGAGGGAGATGGATTTCGGAGTGACAGGTAAATTGGGAGGGTGCTATCTGGCGGAGCAGTACCGGAAGAATGCGGCGGCTGATAAGAATGGAGGCGTGAGTTTTGCGGAGCTTGCGGCGGCGAAAGCGGTGGGGAAGTCGGATGTATCGGGAATGAGTTTTAAGGATATGTGGCAGGCAAGGTTTCCCGGAACGTACTACAACGTGATAGACACATCCAAGATTGACGGTTCCTTATGGGGGAGGAATGATTATCCCTGGGATAAGTATTTCAGCAATCATGCGGATGATTCTGTTCTGGACTGGAAACCATCGGGTGTGGAGCCTGCCATGCTTGACTCTAAAGTGCAGGCAAAAATCAATTCCACCATAGGCAAGAAGGCCATTGTTGTACCGCCGGAATTGGAAGAAAAGATGAAGAATGACCCGGAACTGGCAAAGCGTGTCATGGCAAAGGTTGAAGGATTTATTGCAGAGCAGGATACAATGAATCCAAATCCCCGGAAGGGCTATCTGATTGCATTAGATGGGAATGGAGATATTGCGCATGTCTGCGTGACAAGTGAAAAGATGTCAGTGTCATCGGCAGAATTCATAGAAGCCCGCAAAGCTAGGGAAGAGAAACACGCTGAGTATGAGAGGCTGGCGGAAGAAAGTGCCCTGAAACGCAGACTGATGGAGAAGGAAGCGGACGAGAGATATTATAAGGACAGCATGACCAAAAAGGCAGTTTCGATTGCCGCATATGAGGCGGCAGGCATTTTGAAGTAAGGATATAGTTGCTCGGACTTATTGCAAGGGAGCGGATTCAGCCCTGAATGACAGAAGGACTGTGATACAAATAGTTTTGGAAGGAGCAGAATTATTTATGAGCATTTCAGGAGTAAACAGAGCTTTGGCGGACGCATATCAGTACGCCAATAGGACACAGAAAACATCGGCAAGTGGGGCGAGTTTTACAGAACAGTTACAGTTGCAGAAAACGGGAGAAACGGCAGACACATCAAAAGCGGATGCTTACACAGAATATCTGCGGTCAAAGTATGGCAATGTGAGAATCCAGAGTATCGGGAAAGACCAGAAGAGCCTTGACAGGGCAGGAAAGAGCATGAGCGGCAATGATGTTGTGATTGCCCCGAACATTCTGGAGCAGATGGCAAATGACCCGGAAAAGGCGGCTTATTACGAGGGAAAGATAGATGACTTCTTTGAAGCCACGCCGAGATTGAAAGCATCCTTTGCGGCGCAGGGGCTTGATTACCAGCCGTGCGGGGTAGTCGTCCATGAGGATGGGAGCGTTACCTATATCGGCGGATGCGGCGATTCCCCGGAGCGTGTGGCGGAGGTGAATGCAATCAATAAGGCAAAGCGGGAGAAAGAAGCCGCACAGAGGGAAGCAAGTATGGAGCGCAGCCAGGAGGCGGCGGAAGAGCGGAAACAGCAGATGGAAATAGCTTACAGGAAACAGGCTGTGGCGGAGTTTTTTGCCAGTCGCGCAGTGGATATGAGCAGAGTTACATATACGGAAGCACCGGGAGTTATGGGTTCTGCGTTTGCGGCATATGAACAGAACATTATGGAAGCGGCGGGGATTATGGAAGCGGCGGGCATTATGAAGTAGGGAAGATTATGCCCGGACTTACCGCAAGGGGGCATGGGCGGCCCTGAATGACAGAGGGGACGCAGGTAAGATTTTTTGAAGGAGGATAATATTATGTCAATGGAGATTACCGGGAATCTTCCTGACTATGCAGTCAGGAAGCAGAATCACAGCGATTATGGGAAAGGCTACACAAATACTGCAAAGGAAAGCAATGTGACAACAAGCACGGTGGAACTGAAAACCTCAACCGGTGGAACAAAAACGGAACAGATCAAGACAGGGTACAGCAATGTCAATGACTATTCCAAATACTTGCAGGGCAAGTACAGCTATATGAATTCGGGTACAACCTCCATGCAGGGCGTCCCGACAACGGTATCCGTATCGGGTGCTTTCCTGAAGAAATGCATGAACGACCCGGAAAAAGCAAAATATCTGGAAGAAAATCTGGCGGCATTGCCGGACTGTGCGAAAAGCGCAGTATCAAGCTGTCGTGGAACACTGACCAATCTCAGCTACAGTGTTGACGCAAATGGGAATATTTCAGTAGCAATCTCCGGTACAAGTGACCCGGATGGAAAAATAGCCAAAGAAAATGCGGAACGGCGGGCGAAAGAGAAGAAAGCAGCCGAAGAAAAGGCCGCCGAGAGGCGCAAGGAGAAAAAGGCAGAGGAAAAAAAGGCGGCGGAACGGCGGGCAGAGAGAAAAGAGCAGATGGATAAATTGACGGAAGGTACGTTCACGGTATCTGCCACTGGCACGAATGTGAAAAGCGTTACACAGAATATTGTTGCGGCGGTATCTGGCACATCATCACCCACAGGGGGCAGTTTTGACATAAAGGCATAAAGCCCCTTGAGTTCAGCAAACTTATCCGACAGCGGGGTAAAGGTCTGGAAAGAACTGGCAGAGGAACGGGAGGAAAAATTAAAAGAGAAGAAGGAGCAGGAGCGCACCGAGGAAAAGAGGAAGGAGCAGAAGGAACAGGAGGAAGAACGGCTGGAAAAGATTCAGGTTTCAGAAAAGCCGGTAACCGTCATATCGGATGCGTACCATAAGCCTGTTGACATCAAGGCATAACGAGTCAGAATACAGCAAAGGAGAGTGCAGGTCATGAATATTGATTACAGCCAGTTTTATAGGGGAACAACAAATATCCCCTCATATGGTAGCGGCGCATATAAGAAGGACACCCTTGTAAAATATGAGTTCAACACCACGGATGAGCATGGCAACAAGGTCATGGATAAGATGTCGAGGGAGGAAACCCTGCAGGCGATGAAGGACATCCGTTCACAGTATGGGGACAGCGTCATAGTGGAGTTTTCGGGAGACGGCCTTGCGGCTCTTGCGGGAGGCGGCAAGTTCATGTCCGGCAGGGCAATGACCGAGGAGGAAGCGGCAAAGAGGGCGGCAAGAGATGCCGCATTCCAGGCGGAGAATGTCATACAGCATGAGAACACGCACAGGATTGTCATCCCGAATTATGAAACAAACGAGCATCTTTACAACAGCCTTGCGGGGCCGGTGATAATGTGATCAGTTCCACGATGGGCATCATCTCGAATTACCTCATGCCGGGTGACGCTTCGGGATTATCGGAACAGGAAAGGCAGGACATGGCGGCCTTTGGCCTGGAGGCGGCCAAGTATCTGGCGGAGAATTATCTGGATGAATCCCATGCGGCAGATTTTATGTCCGCGATGGAGACGGTTGCGAAGTACGGCCTGAACGGTTCCGTTTCGGACGGCGGGAAGGTCATATACAATGTGCAGGAGGGGAAGGTGCGGATGTCCGGCGCACCCGGCAGCTATGTGGATATGGAGGGCTGGCTGAAAGCGAATGACACCGAGCTGTATAACCAGATCAACGAGCTGAACCAGAGCATCATAAACCATAAGGACAGGGAGAACCATTCCGCTAAGTTCATAGAATTATACACAAAAGCGGCGAAGAAGATACTGGATGCTTCTTCCGACACGAAGAAGGACAGCGGCTATGCAGACTGGAAGGAGAAAGTGGAAAAGACAAAGCTGCCGGCCACATTCCAGAATGTGAAATACAACGGTTTCCAGTCGTTTTTGGAAAGCCTGCAGAACCAGAGCAGCCTTTCCAATTCATGGATCAGCGCGAACATAAGCCGCTTTATGAAATGGCTGGCAGTCTGATGTAAGAAAATAAATTTTCAAGAAGGATGATTATTATGGCAATTTCAGGAGTAACGGATTACACAAACACATATGCGGCAAATTACGCCGGTGCTACGAAAGGCGGAAAGGATACGGCTCCCGCACAGCAGACCACGGAGGAATACATCAGCGGTCTGGAAAAGAAATACGAGATAAAGATTTCCCTTGTTGATTTTACAAATGAGAAACAGTCGGATGCCTATGTATTCGGGAGCCAGGGCGGGAACAATCTGGCACTTGCTTCCAATATCGCTGAAAAGATGGCGAAAGATTCTGCATTTGCGGCGAAATATGAGCAGGTGATTGCAGACGTTCCAAAATCGACAGAGGAAATGAAATCCCGGATTGCTGACCTTGGGGGAGAAAATCTGGCCTGCGGTGTTTCTATTGACAAAAATGGAAAAGTCTCATATTGGAGCGTAAGCAGGTACAGCAGGGATACACGGCAGGGAACGGATTATAAGAAGATATTGCAGGAACAGTCGGAGGAAAAGCGGGCAAAGAAGAAAGAGGAAGAAGCCCTGAAGGAAAAACGGCTGGAAAAAGCGGAGACGCTGGAAAAGCTGTTGGAGAAGATCAGGACAGGAGCGGGTGCGTCCGTGAAGATTCAGGAAGAAGGCAAGGGCGCACAGTTGGATTTGACCATATAGAAGGAGGAGGGATTTTATCATGCGTATAGGAAATAACAGCCAGGGAATCTGGCAGCTTTTATCAAGGATGAACGGCGGCAAAGCAAACACGAATACACCTTTCGCCGGGGCAAGGCGTTCCGGTGCGGGCGGCAGAAATACGCTGGAAGATTTGCTTACCGGTCATTACAAAAATTCGCATGGCGTGGAGGGCATGGTGATAACGAAGGGCAGCAACCGGAAAAGGATCATGCCTGTGTCAGACGAGATGAAGCAGTTTGTCTATAATGATGTGAAGGATGCGTTTTATAAGTATAACGGTATGTCGGGCGATAACGAGGCAGAGCAGAAAAGATATAGTGCGGCCATAAATAATTACCTGAAAACGATAAAGAAGGAAGACCGTTCTGCCACCTCTTGGACTTTGGGACAGATGAAGGTGAATTTTGCGAACAAGGTAGCCAGTGCCGTAAAGGAAAAAGTACCCGGCTGGACATATGGCAAGCCGATTCCGTCTGACGTGCTGGATGAGATTTTTGCGGATAAAGGTATCACATCAACGGTATCAGGAGAAGCAAAAGGGCTGGATATGAAAATCTGATTTTGGAGGGATTTTATCATGCGTATAGGAAATAACAGCCAGGGAATCTGGCAGCTTTTATCAAGGATGAACGGCGGCAAAGCAAACACGAATATGCCTTTCGCCGGGGCAAGGCGTTCCAGTGCGGGCGGGAGGAATACGCTGGAAGACCAGCTTACCGGACATAGGAAAAATTCTTATGGTGTGGAAGGGATGTGCGTTACCAACAATCCCAATGCGAGGAAGATTATCAAGGTATCTGATGAGATGAAGCAGCGCGTTTTTAACAGCGTGAAGGATGCGTATTATAAATACAATGGAATGTCCGGTGATAATGAAGCAGAGTGGGAAGAAATGGCTCAGGCAAAAAATAATTATTATAAGACATTAAAGAAGGAAGACCGGGTAGCTGCGGCATGGACTTTAGGGCAGTTGGAAATAAGTATTGGAAGAAAAGTAGCCAGTGCCGTAAAGGAGAAAGTACCCGGCTGGACGCATGGCAGGCCGATTCCATCTGATGTGCTGGATGAAATCTTTGCGGATGAGAGCATCACGTCAATGGTATCGGGAGAAGCAAAAGGGCTGGATATGAAGATATAATCCATACCCGCTATTCGGCGGAGACGCAAAAACCATGCACCCCTGTCGGGGGTAATTTAGAAGGAGGTGAAGGTCAGCATGGAATTTGATCGAGGAAGTTAGATAAAATGTATTTATAAAGTAATGAACCGCTCGGACCTATTATGAGGGAGCGGGAGCGGCTTTGAACGACAGAGGGGCTGCCATTTATACTGCATAACGCTGAATACTGCCTATTGCAATCATGTGATTGAACCAGTCAGCGTTATGCAGTCTGGTTTCATGGCAAGTGAAATCGTTAAGCAGTATAAATAATTGATTACAATGGAGGATTTGAAAAAATGAATATTAACGGAATGGGAACAACAGGATATCCGGCATGGCAGGGGGCAAGGAGGACACGGCAGAATGCAGCAGGAAAGAGTTTTGCGGCACAGATGAACAATGTGGCAGGTGCAAAGCCGCATACATCTATAGTCTATATGAAAACAGATGATATGCTGTACTCTGGCGGTAACGGGACAGGACTGTCCTTTTACATCAAATATGCGGAAAGTTCAACAGAGGATGATCCGACTGTGATTGCAAAAGGTGTTGATGAAAATGGAAATGAATTTGAGCAGACCATACATATCAACAAGATAAATCCGAAATGTGCAACGGTTGTGGAGATGCGGGCTTTGGAAGCGCATCTTAGCGTAGATAAAAACGGAGGCCTTTCCTCCCTTCCACCGGAGACAGGAGAGATGGGATTGCATGACAGGGCAGACTTTATGGATATGTTTCAAAAGCAGATCAGTGATATGAGGCTGTTAGGGCAGCAAAAACTGGTGGCATATTACCAGTACAGTATGCAGGCGTATTGGGATTTCATGAACAGGAAATAAGTTCTATCGGCTACATATTCCCAATAAGCCACAGAGGGCGCAGGCATCCCTGGCGCAGGGCAGAGCAGCCGACCAGGACGAGAAAGCCTTTGAGATGGTCGGCCAGGGCGCCCCGCAGGAAGTGAAGGATGCGTGGATGGAGGCGGCAAAAGAAGCAAATGCGAATGGCATGGGGATCCGGGGCAACGGAATGATGAGCCACATATCGCAGATGATGGTGCAGCGGCTTAATAGGCAGCTTAAGGGTGAAACGGAGAATCTTGACATCCTTGGAAACACAGTGGAATCTGCAATCCAGGCAACGAAAAAGGCGCTGTACGATTTGGAGCATCCAAGGGTATATACGCCCAGGAGCATAGAGGTTCAGCAGGCCCGCATCAAGGAAGGGGAGTTTTACAGGGCGTTTTTGGAGAAGCTGGAGCAATTATAGTGTACATTATGGCACAGAAGACAGGGACACTTCTAATTGCCAGATTGTCAAAAATGGAGGATTTGAAAAATGAATGTAAATGGAATAGGGACAACAGGATATCCGGCATGGCAGGGAGCAAGGAAAGCAGAAAACAGTGCGAAAGGTGATTTCGGGGCGAATGTGAAATCAACAGGAAATGTAGTGCATATCGATCCTGACGCAGTATTTTCCATCCATCATGTGAAGACCGGAGAAAGCGCAAACGTATACCGGGCGGATGATTTTTCAGAGGATAATCCGGTTTACCTTGTGAAAGGCACTGACAAAAACGGAAATGAATACGAGCAGACAGTGGATGTGAGCAAGGTAAATCCGAATAGCTGCTCTTATACGGAGATGCTTGCGTTAAATGCACATACAGGGAATAAGTCAGACAGCAATTTCATGACCATGTCGATACTGAAAGATAAGATGGACGGCACTTCCTACCACGAAAAAGCAGATTATATGGCAATGGCGCACGAGCTTATGAATAACATGAAAACGCTTGGAAATTGGGACGGGTATCTGCGGTATGGGAAGTGGATCAACGATATCCTTACTTTCTGTAAAGTCAAATCATGATTGAAAAACAGCCTGCCCCACGGCTGTATATACCCGATAAGCCACGGAGGGCGGGCATCTCTGATGTTCCGGCAGATTAGGGAATCAGGAGAGCAGGGGGAGAACGGAAAAAGAATGGAGGATATTCAAGAATGAGTGTTAGTGGAATCGGAAGCAGTGCAGCAAAGGAATATTCCGCCTTATATAGTAATCAGACGGCTGCATCCCGGCACAGGGCAGGGGAAGTAAAAGCACCTGCAAAGGCTGACAGTGTGGTGAAAACGCACCAAAGGGGGCAGGCCGTCCCAGTCTATGCGGAGCGGGCATCCCAAAGCGGCGGCCTGCCACAGCAGGACAGCGCAACAACATTTCCCATGCCATCTGTCATTGCGAAATATGAAAAATATACGAAGGCCATTGATGAGCATTATGCAAAGGTAAATGAAGAAAATAGAAAATTTGATAATCCGTCAAAGCATATATGGGATAAATACTATAACACAAAATCCCCTTATTATGTGAAGGGGCTGACACAGAGGGAGCGCGAGATATGTGCGGAATCCGAAAGGCGTGTCCTGAACGGGCTTCCGGCGGCAGTGAACAGCTATGACCCGGTAATCCAGAAGAACTTTGGTGGAATCATGAACGATGAGGAATGGAATGATGAGGTGCGGCGCGGCATGAATGATTCCATCAACTGGCTTTTTGCGGAAAACGGCATTGACATACCGGAAGGGGCAGACCTGCGCCTGCGGGTTGACCCGTATGAGTACAAAATCCATGCAGGCGGTGTGGACGAGGCGCTGGCAAGGCAGATAGAGGAAGTCCTGAACAGGGGAAACAATGGAAGATACCTGTATGAGCATCTGCGCTGGTGCAATCCGGCGAATAATGGGTTTGAGCAGCCCAGGCAGTATTTATATGATACGGCATACCAGGAGAAGGCGGTCATGTGGCATTTTGTAAATGACATGACAGGGCTGGACATGAGGGAACTGGAAAACAGGGACGGGGTAATCTATACGCCGGATGGGCGGAACCTGTGGGATGTAGTAACAGAGCAGTATAATGAAAAGCGGGCAAATGGTGAGATGGATGCCCTGCCTATGGAATCCTTGTATAAAGATTATCAGGTATTTGTGAAAGAGGGATGGGATAAGGAAGATGGGCGCGGGCTTACCATCGGCTATAAAAATGGCAGTCTTTATGACATTGATACGGAATACGGATACGGGCCGGGCCAGAGGGAATGGCTGGAGGATAGCAGGAACCGGCACTGCCGGTATTGGGAAAATTACCGTAAAGAACGGGAGGAGACCCTGCGCAGGGAGAAAGCGGAGCCGACAGCCTATGAGAAATGGCTGGACGGGCAGATGGCATATACGGAGGAAGTCCTTTCAGAGCTGGGGAACAGGACATATGGGAAGAGTGGGACACTGCTGTCCCAGCCGAATCTGAAAGCGATGCAGCAGCTATTGGATTATGCAGTCAGTAATGGGCGTGTTGTACCTCTTACGAAAGAAGTATTGCGCCTTCCGGGCAGGGGAGCGCTGCGGGGCGGCCTTGATATATACGCTTAACGATTTCACTTGCCGTGAAACCAGACTGCATAACGCTGACTGGTTCAATCGCTTGATTGCATTAGGCAGTATTCAGCGTTATGCAGTATAAAGGCATAGAAGGAAATGGATTCTATGGTTTCATATTCCCAATAAGCTACAGCCTGACAAAGCAGGGCAGGCATCCCCGGCGTTCTGGCAGATTGGAGAATATAATTGTGATAAGAGAGGTATTTGGGATGTTAAAAAAGCTGAACCAAATTACAAATATAACAATCGGTTCTTTTGTAGGAGTTTTCATTGGATGTGGAATATATGTATTTTGTGATTATAAAAAACACCCTGATTTATATGCTATGCAATCAGCACCGTGGTACACAAGTATTTTTGTTTATGGCATAGTTATGCTTATTTTTGTGGCGGTGGCGGTTATTGCGAAGCTGATCGTCCGAAAAAAGATGAAAGAGGGGATAAATTCAACGGACGCATACCATCAATAAGCCACAGCCTGACAAGGCAGGGCAGGCATCCCCGGCATTTCCGGCAAAACTGAGAGAGACGATTGAAATGGATATAACAGGAATAGCAAAAAGCCATCATGCGGGCATCCCCAAAGCGTCATCCAAAAAGGAATGGAAGCTGTCTGATTCCCTCCGGGAGAAAACTGCTCGGACTTATTACGAGGGAGCTGATGCGGCTCTGAACGACAGAGGGGCTGACAAAAATAATGGAGGAGATTAAGAAAATGAATGTAAACGGAATAGGAGCAGGATACCCGGCAGCAGGGTATGAAACGAGAAGGGCAAGAAGGAATTACGCTGACCAGATGTGTAATATGGTTCCAGCAACACAGTCATCCGGCGGTACATTTGAGTTACATATTTCAAACGATAAGGACGGAAAGGCAATCGGCTCAATGTGTGGGGCGGATTATTCCCTTACGGTCTACCAGCCGAAGGACTTTGACCCTGCGAACCCGGTATATAAAGTGAAGGTATGGGATAAAGGCGGAAATGTGACAGAACGCATGGTGGATGTGTCGAAAGTTGACACAGCGGGCAGCGACTATATAGATATGTTTGCATATTCCAGCCATTTATCGGCAAGCGGGAAATGTCCGGGCGCACAGTCTGCTTTTATCAGGGCAGGGGCAAATCAGCATGGAGCTGACAATAAAACACATGATGACCTGTTCGGGATGAAAGACTGGATCGGTGTTTTAAAAGATGCTATGCAGACGCAGTATGATGCGGGGAATCTGAAAGGATATCTGGATTATAAGCAGTTTTTGGATTTTCTGGATAATAAGTAAGCTATTCCTCATCCCTATATCCCCGATAAACCAAAGCCCGGCAAGGGAGGGTATCCCTGACATTCTGGCAGATTGGGGAATCGGGGAGCAGGGAAAAATTTAGAACAATAGGAAGGAGAGATAAAATGCCTTATATTACAATTGAAAGTGGAGCTTTATCAGATGACCAAAAGGAGGAACTGATAAAACGGTTGACGGAAGTATCTTCCGAGATTATGAAAGTACCGCAGGAATTTTTTGTTACAACAATTAAGGAAGTGCCGGACAAAAATTTTGGCATTGGCGGTAAGACGATTGATAAAGTGAAAGCAGAGTATATGCAGAAACATAAGTGATTGTCGGACGGCGAATTGAGGGAGACGCAAACAGCAGATTATTTTTCCAACCTTTATCCCATTGACCGCGCAGTGCCGTCTGTGAATGCATGATCCTGCCGAAAATGCGGCGCACTGCTGTCAGCACGGATTTTCTCCTGAAATATAAAAAGGCCATGGATCCCGTCATGAGATCCACAGCCATATGAAGCATTCAGTTTTTCAGCTGTCCGGCAGCCATGGCAGGCAGATGGACCAGGCCGGCGGCGACAGTCACCGCATCCACCTTCCGTATCAGATGGCTGAGCCGTTCCTCATTCCAGAAGATATCGGAGAAATCGGAGAGCTCGCACCCTATGTCGTGGTTGGGGATGCACAGGTAATTCCCATATTTATGCCGTCCGGCGAGGATGTGGAAGTAAGTCCCCCGCCCATTGATCTCAGCCTCATACCATCCGTTTCCCATGCCCAGCAGGATAATCTCCCCGGTCCAGGTCTCCCTGTGGGAGCCGCTTTTTAAGATACAGGTATAATCCATGTTCCATGCCTCCCTATCCGAGATTCTGGCTGCTGACGGAAGCCAGGATGACATCTGTATCAATCAGCTTCTTGTCCATCTGTGCCCCCAGTGTCAGTGCATCGGTCATCAGGTTGTCCACCAGGCGGGGGCTCCCCTGGGAGTGGCTGTGGACGGCGGAGAGCGCCGCCTGGTCGATGATGGAGGCGGCTCCTCCGGCACAGGCGATCTTGTGGAGGATGTACTGCGCCACTTCTGAATCCGAGAGTCCGGAAAAGTTGTAATGCACGGTGATCCTCTGGCGCAGGGCCTCATGGACGGGCTTCTTCAGGGTGCTGTTCAGGTGGGGCTCCCCGCAGAGGATGAGCGTGAAGCAGTTGAGGGAGTCATATCCGTAGTTCATGAGCATCTTGATGTCCTCCAGGATGCCGGTGGAGAGGTACTGTGCCTCATCGACTGCCAGGAGGAGCGGCTGCTTCTTGTCCCTGTAGAGGTAGAGGATCTGCTCCTGTACGGCGCGGAACATGCCGGGCTTGCCGCCCCTTGGCTCCACCCCTAAGACAGAGCAGAGCTGGCGGTAGAACTCCATGACGCTGACGGTGGAGAGGCAGATGTACTCCATGTGGCAGAGGTTCGGGTTGAGGCTCTTCGCAAAGCAGCGCAGGGCGAAGGACTTGCCCATGCCTGGCCGCGCGGTAAAAAGTCCTATGCCTCTTGTATCCTTGAGGTAGTCCAGCCGGGACGTCATCTCCGAGATGTCCTTTGAGAGGAACCGGTCCTTTTCTTTGGCATTCTGTTTGTCAAAGGGATTGAAGGAAAGCCCATAGTAGGAACGGAACATCAGCCCTCACCCCCGATCCTTGAATAATCGATGGATGGCGTGTTGTTGCGTTTCGTCCTGCAGTTCCCATTCTTATCCGTAGGCCGGATGGGGTAATGCTCCCCCTCATAAAGGATGAAGGCGGAGGACATGTCGTCCGGAAGGAAACGGATCTCCACCTTTGAGGAGATGAACTGCATGGGGACGTCATAGGACACCTTGTCAATAGAGACGGTGGAGTCCCTGTTCACCTTTCTGGTGATACGGTTCAGGAAACACTCTTCCAGCCATTCCCTGGACTTAGGGCTCCGGATGGCGGAACGGGCCTGCTGGTAGCGCTCCAGGGGCGTGGCGCCGATGCCGGAATGGACGGACGTATTGTAGGTGCGCATATAGTCCTTAAGCAGCCCGCCAAACTGCGCCAGCGAGGTAACGGAATCCAGATCCAGTGTATAGAGCCATGTCTCCTTGAGCGTCCTGAACTGGCGTTCGATTTTGGCCTTGGATGCACCGTCACGGATTTTCGTATGTAAAAGTACGGTGCCGATGGAGCCGCAGATGAGGGAAAGCTGCTCATTGGAGTAGCTGCAGCCATTGTCGACACTATCACGATATCGTGATAGTGTCGACTATACCGATGTTTTGACTATTCCGACATTTTGAGCCGGAATGAGTGAATCAGGTCATTCAGGTTCAGAAATGTCGGAATAGTTTTTTACATTTACAGAGAGTAGATTTTCTCAAGGATGCCCCGGTCATCCCACTTTTTCCCTGCCCCTGTGTCTTCTTGATTCGCTGCGGACATAGACTTTGAAAGGGTTTCTATCGTCGCAAAGGCATAGAAACCGGAAGTGGTTGACATGCTTTCATGTCCTAAAAGCTGCTGGATATGGGCAAGGGGCATGCCGTTTTTATACAGGTCCATGGCCCGTGTTTTTCTTATCATATGGCAATGCGGCTGTCCTGGCATGGATGTGCCGTTTTCAACGAAAACCTTGCAATACCTTCTTATCATGGTTTCCACTGTATCATGGGACAATGGATGTATCCTGCCATGTGACCTTGCATAGAACAGGGGACAGTCTGCAGTGGTATCCCTGTGAAAGGCATGGAGATAACTTCTTAAATGTCTGACTGTCTTATCCATCAGTGGTATGTTGCGGTACTTCCTTCCTTTTCCAAGGATTGTCAGGTAAGCAATATCGGCATCAAGGTGGAGCTGGCTGACTGTCATCTCCAGAAGTTCAGATATCCTGGCTGCTGTGTCATAGTACAAAATAAGCATCATCTGGTTGCGTCTCCCGGTTGTTGTTTTTCCATCAGGGGCTGCCAGGAGGGCCTTCATTTGATAGCTTTCGAAATACCCAATGGGGTTTGCCGTGACTTTCAACCCTTTTACAGTGCATGCTTCAAGGTAGAGGGCCATCAGGCCAGTGCTGTTCTCATTTGCGGCATACTCCAGCAGGGCATGTATCGCCGTGATGCGCAGGTTGCAGGTTTTATAAGCATATTTTTTCGCATTAAGCATCCAATCAAGGAAGTCGGTGATGTTCTGCTTATTGAAATCAGAGAAGCAGATATCCGTCCTCCTTATTTTTTTCCCGGATTCAAGGTAACCAACGTACTTGTTCAGACTGTCCCGGTAAGCTTTTACTGTATTCGGGCTGGACTTTCTGATCTCCGGCAGCCTGTGGTCCACGTAATCCTTCGCCATTTGCCAGAACACGGCACTGTTTTTGGAGGCATCTTTCTTATTCTTCATAGGATACCTCCGGGATGACATCTTCAGGGGCGTCTGTCATGCTTTTGTATGTAGGGAAGAACTCAGGGACAAAATGAAAATAGTAAAGCGTCCCGCTCACGCTTTGATGCCCCATATACCTCATAAGGTAAGGAAGCATCACATTCAGGTCCAGCCCCTCCGCAGCCCAGCGGTTGAGGTTGGACCATGCGAAATGGTGGCGGAAGTCATAGGCCCTCGGCCGTGTCGCCATTTCAAAATCCGGGAACGCTTCCAGCCAGAAACGTCTGAAATTGCTGGAAACAAACAGTGATGAGCAACAGCCTCCCGTACTGCTTGGGAAATAGTATTCCCTGCCAGGAAAGAGGATGCCTATACGCACATCGTAATCAGCCGGGTATCCAGCCAGCTCATGGCTTATAAAAATCCTGCGGCTCTTCGGGCCCTTTGACTGGATGACATCGATATAATGATCCTGCGTATGCACGTTGACGCGAAGGAGCGTGCGTACTTCCTTGCACCGCAGCCCGCAGCAATAAAGCAGCCGAAACAATGCAGGCAGAACTGTTTCCCTTCCCCTGAAAGAACTATTGGGCTTAATGGCATCGAGCTCTTCAAAGAACGCATCGACCTCTTTTTCCGTGAAGAAATACGGATTCTCCGCAGCAGGCTGGGATGCCGTTTTGGGCGGAATCACATAAGGCTCCTTAAATCCGCGTGCCAGCAGGTATCTGCTGAATTCCCGGAGGACAGCTGCCATCTGGTACAGCGTGCCCGGGGAGCCGGTTAATGAGGAAAGGAATCCATCCGTTGTGTCCTTAACGGGTACAGGTGAAGACGTCCTTGCCCCAGCGAACTGGACATATCGGTTCAGCAGGCACTCCTGCGCCTCATAGGCATAGCCTATGGAACGCTTGTGATTGATAAACTCCGTGGCGTTTTCCCTAAGTGTACGGCTATCCATGGCATGCACCTCCTCTCGGAAGGGGAAGTGTGCATTCCGCAAGCTTGGCATTATCCGTCGTTATGTATATCATCACGCTGTCCTTATTTCCATGGCCAAGGGCTTCTGATATGACAGGAAGCGGCACTCCGTTCCTGAGCATGCGCGAAGCAGTGCTGTGGCGGGTGATCCGGGTTCCATAGCTCCGCCCTTTGGCTTCAATGTCAGAATCATTGACCACGTTGAACAGGATGTTCCGGATTCCCGCATGGCTCATCAAGGGGCCATGGGGAGCGACGGACCTGAGAAAAACGAAATCCAGGTCTGACACAGGCCGTTCATTCAGAAGGCAGTCAACAAGCGCATTTCCAATGGCCTCTGTCAATGGGATATCATGGGTCCTTCCCGTCTTCTGCTGCACGATATGGATGATGCCATGTTCCCAGTCAATGTCCCGCAGCCTGACCGCACAGATGTCCACCGCCCTTAAGCCTGTATTCATGGCCAGTATCGTTATCGCTTTATTTCGGAACGACAGGCCTTCTGCCTCGTCAAGATGGGCGATGATCCTGTTGTATTCATCATCACTGTATACCTTGAGTATGTCACGCTTTTTTGGCAAATGCCCAGGTATTTCGGGCAGGAATGGTTCTGTTTCCCCAAACATGGAGAGGAACGGTTTCAGGCCTGGCATATGCGCCCCGAGACTGGTTGCCTGGTAACGTTCGCTGCATATGACGGATATAAAAGCTGCGATATCACCACGTTTAACGTCAGCAAGGGATCTGTATCCTTTTCCCTCCAGATATTCAATAAAGTAGTAGGTGAACCTGCGGTATCCATCAATCGTATTCGGCTTAAGTTCCCGGTTCGTCAGCTCCGAGAGGAACTTTAAGAAGCTGGTTCGAAGCGCATCGGATTCGACGGGAAAAGCCGCACAATGTAATGCGGGGGTCCAATCAACAGTGCCTGTTGCCAGGTAAGACTCAACAAGCTTTATGCATCTCTTATATGCAACAGTCCGCTCGTGATGATAACGCTCCGTATTTTCTGGGACCACATGGGACTGGTCGCCTATAAAGGCCTGACCCAACTCAATAGTATAGTAATTATCCCCCCTTTCTTTCGCCATGCGGCAGAGCCTCCTGAAGAGGGTTACATAAAACCCCCTTGTTGATTCCATGAACCCGGATGCATCCATTTGAGAAAGAATAGCATCCGTAAGTTCAGTTAGCTTTAGTGTGCTTCTATCCATAAGCCACACCTCCCTTCGTGGAAAGTATGGCATATAAACCATTAACTGACCATAAAAACTATTCCGATATTTCTCAGCAAAGAATCATATATTTCAAGCAGATTTGACATATGTCGGAATAGTCAAAACATCGGTATAGTCGACATAAAGTTTTGCCGGGATCCCGTGGGCGGCCACGGCGTCCTTGAGCACCTTCTGGAAGTTATAGGCATTGTCGCTGTAGAAGAGCCCGCCGCCCACCAGGAAGCGGGAGTGGTCATCGATGACCATGATGCAGTATACCCTCCTGCGCTGGCCGTCCTCCGTGATATAAGGCAGGCAACAGGTATCGGCCAAGCCATGCCTGCATGGCTTTCCACATCCTTTCCAAAGGCGTCTTCTTCAAATGCCTTCCTGTCCCGCATGTTCGGGTTGCGTGCCGATTTCAGGTCATGTTTCTTCACGAAGCGCTGGACGGCGCAGACGCTGACCGTGGCGGGGATGAAGGCTTCTTCAACGAGGTGCCGGTGGATCTGTGTAGAGTTCAGCCGTGGGAAGGCCGCCTTGAGGCGGTAGATCTCCTCGATGGCCGTGTCCGGGAGCACCCGGGTGGAGCCCTTATCGGAACGCTCCTGCGGCATGAGGGCGTCGATGCCGCCGTTCTGGTAGAGGGACACCCATTTGCTGAGGGTCTTTGGGCTGTACTGGAATACAGAACCGTCAGGCAGGGTGAGCGGTCTTTCGGTGACACGCTGGTAATAGGCGTTCCTGGACGCATCCGGATAAAGGCCATGGATGACCGGCGCTATGAGAGCGAGGCGGAACTGCGCCATGGCGGCTGCGTCCGAAAGGTTCTTGGGATTGTTGTCCATATAAATGTCCTCCTTAGGTGGTTTCCACCATTATGCAGGAGGGAAGGGTGGGAGACCATACCCATGGCGTGTGGCCGACGGAAAAAGGATCAGGGGCCGAACACCTGCTGGCAGTAAGGCGCCGGGTTCTTATGGGACTGGAGGAAAGACTTTGTAAAACGGCGGACAAAGGCTGAGGCGAAATCTGAATAAGCCGGCTGCGTGAGCAGGGACTTCAGGAAGGAAAGGCCGGAAGCCTCCATGGAGGAGAGCACGCCGAGCCAATCTTCCTTCTGCACCCGGAAGAGCTGCAGCCACCGGCGCAGCTGGGAAAGGGTGATACAGAAGCGTTCGCATAGCCTTTCCACAGTGGAAAGGCGCAGGAAATACTCCGCCAGGACACGTAGGAGGAAGAACAGGCCGTAGCCGGAGTAGGGGATGATGAAGTCCGGGAGGATGGCATGGGTATGGCCACAGGTACAGATGAGGCGCATGATGCAGAGGCTGTGGCGGACTGGGGCACCGCCTATGAAGTCCACCAGGGATCGGTCATAGTAGGCATGGATACGGCAGGAGCCCTTTGCCCCACAGCATGGGCAGGTCTGCAGCTCAGGGTGGAATCCGGCCATGAAGGAGCCGAACAGGGCTTTTGATGAACTTTTTATACGAATCAGCTTGCAAAACAGGGAGTTTTCTCTTATCATAGTATATGTCGGTGGTGCCGGAGCCTCACGAGTGGGACACGATCCCGTATATGGCAGGCACACTGGTATGTGAGAGAAAGAACGAACTGTAGGAGGTGCTGTTCTTTCTCTTTTTTTGTTCCATAAAAACTATATCGGAATGACATGGGATGGTCAAGAGGAAAACGTGCCGCCTCCTGCAGCACGCTTTTATAGACAGTGTTTAAAAACTGAGATTTTAATTTGACGTTTTTGTGCGGGAGACAGGAACTTTAATTTGCTGGGCTACACTATGAGTATGATATATTAGGTCGCAGGAGCCGAATTTATAATGATGACGGTCTGGAAGTGCGCTATAGCTATGATGCCCTGAATCGAGTTAGCAGCATCCGCTATGGCAACGGCGTGGAGACTGCTTATTCCTATGACAGAGATGGAAACATTATTAGCCTTGATACAAGGGTAGGAGAAAATGTGCTCCTTTCCTTTACATATCAGTATGACGGAAACGGAAACAGGACAGCGAAAGTGGGCACACAAGCAAGTGCGGCACAGGGCGACATTGCGCAAGGAAACAGTGCGTTGGATATCTCTTATGATTATGATGTCCGAGGGCAGCTTTTGGAAGAATGGTGTAACGGTGATTCTATCTGCTATACCTATGATAGGGCGGGAAACCGGATTAGGAAGACGAATTCCAAGGGGGCGACTCTGTATCGATATAACGAGAAAAACCAGCTTGTTATGGAAGAAAGTGATACCGGTAAAAAAGAATTTACATATGACAGACAAGGTAGTATAGTAAAAGAAAGGAACTGTGCAGGAAGCCGATTGTTCTTTTATAACAGCAGACATCAACAGACAAAAGTAGAAACAGAAAATGGTCATATACAGGAAAATCGCTATGATATAGAAGGACTACGATTTGAATTATTGGAAGATGGGAATCGTACTGGTTTTGTATATCATAAAGGAGAACTTCTGTACGAGGAGGGGAGAGAAGAGCAGGAGTATAGCTATTATTTGGGGCTTGGGATTGATGCTTTTCAAAGAGGACAGAAACTATCATATTACCACAGGGATGAACAGCTCAATACAGCACTTATTGTTAGCGCTCAAAATAGAATTCAGAATAGTTATCATTATAATACGTTTGGAGAACAGCTTGAAGCGATAGAGCAGTTCCACAACCGTATTCGTTATGCGGGTCAGCAGTATGACAATTTAACTGGGCAGTATTATCTGAGGGCAAGGTATTATAATCTTGTATTAGGAAGATTTATGCAGGAGGATGTATACTGGGGTGATGGGCTGAATTTGTACACATATTGTGGGAATAACCCGGTGGTGTATTATGATCCTACGGGATATTCGAATCAGAATAATTGGCTGCAAAACCTTGCTGATATGACATATGAACAAAAGGTTGAGTCTTTATATTTCAGGAGAGATCAGTTGTTTCAACAGAAAAAAGATACTGGTAAACTTCATTATTCTAATAGTGGATTGTTAAATGGCGAAATGGATGCAGTATTAGGAATGGATGCCGTTTCTGGTGATGATATGTCACCCCATCATATGCCGTCATCGTATTCTATTAATGGAGGTGAAGGCATTACTCGTGATCAAGGAGCCTGTTCAAATATGATGACGGATACACATAAAGATACTTTTACTTATGGTATGAATAGTAATTCGCGGCCATATGATACGGCTTTATACGAGTCTTTGTCATATGAAGATAGACTTGCATTTGATCAATATGATTTACAAAGTGTGTATGGAGAAACAAGACCTAACGCTGATATGGATATTATGGAAAGTAAATTGCAAGAAGAATACGATATGGCAATTGGGGAGAAAGAGGTAAGGGAATCATTAGCGTTAGAAGGAAATGATATGCATAGCCTAGAGGAGATGAAGGAGGAGGTATGTTAATGAAAGAGTTTATTAAACAGATGTATCAGGCAATACAGGAGGGTGACGTAAATCTTTTTGATGATATTGAAGATAAATTAAAGAAAGGTGATATAGACTTAACAGTCTAAGATGTGGTACCGTTGTGTAGGATGATTATTATTGATTCCGAATATATAGAATATAGTCAAATAATAGAGATAGCAAGAATGACTTTATGGGCAGTAGAAGCCCATAACATGCAAGAGGGATTAAGGGAATATGTAAAAGGATTAGAAGAAATATATGATGAGGGGCAAAAAGTACATGGAAAAATTGGTATAAATCTAGTTGTGAAGATTTTTTGAATATATATATAGGTATGACTTTATTGAGATATAAAGAGGAGGATATAGATTTATTTGGGAAAGAGATAAGTGAAAACGGATCTGCGAATTTTAAATTGGTAATAGCGAAAATTTTGAAGCAGATTATGAGAAGAGAGGGAGAAAATAAAGAATGTATTAATAAGGGGGAAATATTAAAAAAATATGTAGAACTATAAAAAAGTGTGGTAGAGTGAAGCTCCATTAGATATAGGCTATATTCCGCTTGGAATGTAATCGATTTCTAGTATCACATATTTGTTATAATGGTTATACCAACCAATTTGGAGGACAGAACTACGGGCAGAAACAAAAAATACGGAAACATCATATTGAAAGACGGTAACCGTGAAATGTGTATACTGAAAAATATTAATATTGAAGGTAATATGAGCATTTTTGGATTAGAAATAATGGGAGAGAGATGAAGCAAGTTATTTTGGCTGGCTTTACGAGCCACGGCTTGATTTCGTTTTTTCATGACCTCGCAGACGGTGGTGTCCGTAATGTAATCGACCACTTCCAGGCGGATTAGCTCATCCGCGATTGTCTGCATGGTCCAGCGCGAGGCTCCTTCCGCGGTTCCGAACATGGAGTATAGCAAATTTTTCCAGTACTGTAAAGTGTTGTTACTAACCGGATAAAGTACTAGTACATCATTGCATTAATAACCAAGTAATATCATGCCACCAGAGGCACACCCTTATAAGTCCACTTGAAGGGCTTTGCCATAAGATTGTATTGTTCAATAAACCGCTGGATGCTTGCCTCCAGTTCCTCAATTGATTTATAGCTCTTCCTTTTGAGAATGCGGCGGTTTATGATGCCAAACCAGATTTCTATCTGGTTCATCCAGGAACAATGCTTTGGCGTATATACGATACGTATCCGGTGGTCTTTGTCATGGAGGAATTCGGCACGGCTTTCCAGGCTTTTCAGTATGCCGGACTTCCCTTTGATGCCAAGGTCCTCCGTAAGGCCGCACTGCTGTGCAATGAACCGCACCAGGCTTTCGGACTTATGTGTGTTCAGCCCATCGCAGACGAACGTCCATGATGCCTCCGGGTCTGTCTCGACCAATGCGTGCATGGCCTCCACGAAGTCCTCCTCTGTACGTGTAGGGTTCAGGTACGGCATTTCCATGCGCCTCGTGGCAACGTCAAAGAAGCCGATGAGGCTGGTCGTCCCATGGCGGATGTATTCAAACTCCATACGTGCTGCCTTCCCAGGGATTACGGGCTTGTCCGGGTACTTGTGCTCCAGCGCCTGGATCCCGGTCATCTCATCCACGGATATGGTATGTGCGGTTACAATTCTGTATTCATTTCTTTTGCGTCTGTCGGCAGGCATTTCCCTAAAAACATGGCCTTGCAGTCGGAAAAGCCAAGCAGGTAGGCGAGCATCCCGAACTGGGATCAATAGCACAAGTGCTATGCGCGTTCTGCTCGCTGACGTAGCGGTCGATCAGCAGCCGGATTTCTTTTGATAAATCCATCCTGTCCAGTTCGCCGGAGTATACGTCAGACTTTCGGAGAATCGCCTGGTATTCCCCGTCACTGCTCACGATACCGTTCATGACGCTGTGCATGCGTGTGTCCATGAGCTGGTACAATGCAGAATCTTTTTCCAATCCAATCCCTCCTCTCTGTGGTGTCGTAGCTTACCTCTGTTTTGGCGGGATAGCAAGTGGAAAATAAGTTATAAAAAATTCATAAAATGTTTTGTTGCATTAACCGATATAAAATAATAAAATAGAGATAGAAAAGTATGAATTATAGCGGAAGAATCATACTAACAAAGGAGGTGTTTATCATGGCAACTTCAAGTATCACAAAGAATTTTGTCATTTCCGGCAAGGAACAGG
>NZ_CALPDH010000044.1:0-35118 GCF_943193215.1 Acetatifactor aquisgranensis
GGGACCAATTATTTCTTGACAAACTGGGGGTTCCAGCGTTCTGATGTTTTGAGTACTGATTATTCGACTTTTAGGATTGCAAGCGGAAAAAGAAAAAAGCCGGAAAACTGCTTGTGGCGTCCGGCTTTTTTGGCTAATTACTTTTCTTTTCAATAAATTTATCGTGCATCTGTTCGAGTAATGAAAAATCAACGGTGCTTTTCAGGTATCCAATGGCAGGGTTGTTCTCCTTTTTCTGCTTATAGAGAATTTTTGCATTCTGGATAATTTTGTTTTTATTTTTACGGATAAAAAGCATTTCTTTATGTATGAGAGCCTTATAGAATAAGTCTGGTTCATGCTCCATATCATACAAGGTTAATTCCGATGCAGGAACTGGAATCATATTACTCAGTTTCAATGTTCCCTTTAATTCCAATTCCCCGGATGAGGATTGGGAAGTGATGCGGATGATGGGAACAATGCTTCCCCGGATTTTCTGTACTCCATTTTCCATTCGGTAATCAGAATTTTTAGGTGAGGAAAGGGGGATGTAATAGTTATACCCGTTAATGCTGTATACAATGCCCAGATACTTCCGTGTATGGTTCCGGTCATTTTTCTTTGAGGAAAAAACATTTTTTTCAACGGTACTGATATATGAGATATATTCCTCAGATATTTCATATAGTTTTAATTCGCTCATTGGTATCTCCTACAGAGAAAAGGGCGATCATGGCGATCACCCTTTGATTTTAAAGTTTCCCACTGTCTGGCAGGGAATCTCCTGATTGATAAAGTTTTCCACTATCTGGCAGGAACTCTCCTGAATATAAAGTTTTCCACTGTCTGGCAGGAACTCTCCTGACGATGGTTTCCCATCTCTGATATTATTATACGTTTTTGCGGGAAATATGTCAATAAAAATGAAAAATTCCGCTGAAATGATTTTATGCCGGATTCCGCATAAAAGCAAGGGGATTTTGTCGAATCTCGTTTGTCGAATGTCGAATTGGGTGGGGTAAATGGGGTAAAGAGGGGTAAAAGTCATCATAATCTAACAGCGGCACAGGCGGCTATCAATAATTGATGCCATAGGAATTTGAGTACGATTTGGCGAAAGTATAAAGAAATGGCTTGAAATCAAGGGATTTTGAGCGTAGAGGGGTTCACCGGAGCGGCTGGTGGGCTCCTCTTTTTTGCGTTTTGGGATAGGGCTGTGAATATGGCGATAAGGAAATATCGGATACAATTTGGCGAAACCCCGGACTTTTGCCAAAAAGTATGGTTTTGCCAAATTGTATAGGGTTTTGCCAAATAGTATAAGGGTTTCGCTAAATTGTCTGAAA
Source organism: Acetatifactor aquisgranensis (assembly GCF_943193215.1). Classification (NCBI taxonomy): domain Bacteria; kingdom Bacillati; phylum Bacillota; class Clostridia; order Lachnospirales; family Lachnospiraceae; genus Acetatifactor; species Acetatifactor aquisgranensis. The sequence continues at coordinate 1,329 of NZ_CALPDH010000044.1, forward strand.
ATGCTGTTGAAATTTGGCAGATAAAGTGCTAACCGCCGCTATGGGAAATCGCCCCATATGCGGCGTTCTGTCATTTTCCCCCACACTGGATTATTAACTTGGCAGTTGGGGAGGTCAGAGGTAATAGGCGGATGGCCTTATCGGATGAAAGGCGAAAAATATTAGACCAAAAAAATGAAAAATCTGCGATTCACGTAGCCAGATTAACCATTCACGAAGTAGGCGTTAGAAATTCCCCTATTTTTTCCGATAAGTTAGTTGAAGACTGGAGGTGGCGGACACGGTAAAAATTGCAGTATGTGATGATGAAAAAAATATAAGGGGCTACCTTGTTTCACTCATCAAAAAGCAGGGTACAGAATGCAGCATTACGGAATATGCCTCTGCTGACGAGTATCTGGCGGATGGGAAAGAACACGATCTGGTGTTCTTGGATATAGAGATGGGAGACTCCGGCACGGAGCTGGACGGTATGGGGCTGGCAAGGCATATCCGGGGCATGGATGCACGCAGGCAGCCAATCATCATATTTGTCACGGGCTATGAAAAATATGTCTATGACGCCTTTGACGTAGGGGCGTTCCAGTATCTGGTGAAGCCCGTGGATGAACAGAAGTTTTCGGGGGTGTTTGGCCGGGCAGTGGGGCAGATTTTATCCGAAGCAGAACAGGGAAAGAAAAAACTTGTGATCCAGTATGGCGGCGAGGGAAAAGCCATACCGCTGAATGATATTTATTACATGGAGAGCCGGAACCATAATATCGTCCTGTACCTGAAAAGCGGAAATATAGAGTATTATGCAAAAATCGGTGACCTGGAGGAAGAACTGGCGGGGCAGTTTTACCGCATCCACCGGGGCTATCTTATCAACCTTTTCCATGTGGAAGGCTACGATAAGACAGAGGTAAGGATGGCGAATGGGGATAAACTCCTGCTTTCAAGGTATAAGTATGACGGCTTTGTGCAGGCATATATGGATTACATTTCGGAGGAAAGCCTATGAGCCAGTCAGGATTTGAAATGGCCAATAACATATTGGATATGTGGAAGATAATCATACAAGCCATAATGTTCCTTGTTTTGTGGGCGACAGCTTTCAATGTAAAGAAGGGGAAAAGGGATGGCATTGCGGCAGTCATATTCATGCTTGCAAATATGGGATTATGGTTTCTGCCATGTGCATCATGGGTCAGGTATGCCGTTTTAGCTTTGGCAATATTGGGATATGGGGCAGTGAATTATAAAAAACAGATTGGCAAAGCGGTCTTCGTGATACTTGGCTTTTATAACCTCCACTGCCTGAGCTTTCTGATAGCAAATAGCATTTATATAAAAATAACAGACATGATGATGAAGGATTTGGATGCTTTATCGGGGAATTATCAACAGCAGGTGTACCATTGCATAGCAGTCGGGATGGCTTTATCTGTTTTCCTTTATACGGCATTATTTGTGGCGATGACGGTCATTCTGCGCAGTATCATCAAAGGGACGGGCATAATGGCATGGCAGGACGTATTCCTGCTTTCCGTGTTGAATTTTGTGGGAAGCCTGATTGCAGGTGTGGTAAGCGGCCTGTTGATTGTAAATATAGGAAGCGGTGCGTTTATCCTGTTTGATGAAAAGCCGGATCTGCTATGGAAGGTTCCCATGATAGCAGTCTTCATATTTGCAGGGGAAGCCGCACTGATCTATTTCTGGCAGAGATACCGTATTCTGCTTGATGAAAGGCAGAAGCATTTTGTGGAGGAACAGCAGGTCAAAGCCATGAAAAAGCGGCTGGAGGAAGCAGAGAATTTTTACGGCAGTATCCGGAAGGTGCGCCATGAGATGAAGAACCACATGGCGAACATCAAGGGGCTGGCAGGAGCCGGGGAGTACGGGGAGATTGAGGATTATGTCCGGCGGATGGATGAGACCATGCAGGAGCTGGAGTATAAATATGTGACGGGAAATGCGGTGACGGATGTCATCATCAATGACAAATGCCGCAGGGCGGAGAAAGCGGGCATCCGGTTTGAAGCTGATTTCCGGTACGGCGGGGAAATCCCGGTATTTGACATGGGGATCATACTGAACAACCTTCTGGATAATGCCATAGAAGCCTGTGAGAAACTGGAGCCGGGAAAGGGATTCATAAGCCTTGTCCTGAAACGGAAGAAACAGTTTTTACTGCTGGATGTGGAGAACAGCTTTGACGGGGCTGTGCCTGTGCAGGTGCGTGGCGGCTCGGCACCGCCTACAACGAAACAGAGTACCCTGCCCGGAATCATCACGGAGCATGGAATCGGGCTTTCCAATGTGAGGGAGATGGCAGAGCGGTATTTTGGTGGTGTAAACATAAAAGTGAAAGGGGATGTATTCCATGTGACGGTCATGCTGCAGCAGGGGGAGGTGGAAGCGGAAAAGAATAAGTAACAGGATGCTTTTAACTGAAAACAAAAAATGGAGGATTAGAAAATGGCAATCAGCGGAGTAGGACAGAATTATTATCAGAACAATGTGGCAACAACGAAAAACACAAAAAATGTGAATGGCACGGAGAAATTTGCATTGGAGAAAACAGGCGAGACAAAGGAATTATCGGAAGCGGAAGAAATGGAATTATTCAAGAAGGAATTCTATGAAGACCTTTCCAAGATAACAATACATAAGACATTAAACAATGTTGCTATCAATATTTCAGAAGCAGGGTTTAAGGCTATGAAAGATGACCCGGAATACAGGGAAAAAATCCTTTCATTGCTCAAAAGGGATTTGGGGAGTTCGCTGGCGCCAAGAAACTGTTCTGGAGTGTTTACAGTTGGCGCAACAATAAAAGAATATCGGGGCGATTCGTGGCCTGTCGGTTATGATTCGGAATTTTATGCCCGTTCTGGGAACAGTTTTTTTAAGAAGACAAGTGAAAAGAAAGACAGGCAGAAGGAGATTCTGGAGGAATATCTGGAAAAGAGGGCGCAGACGAAAAAACAGCAGCAGGAAATATTGAATGAAAAGATTGCAAAGGCGGAGCAGGAGAGAAGCAGGCTGTCGCAGTCATGGAGCAGTGAGAGGCAGATGGCAGAAGCGGCAAATACTTATGACGCCAATGTTATGACGGAAACTGCCACGGGCAGTGCTTCCCTGCTTGGCTGATGAAGGGCATTATGCCCGGACTTACCATAAGGGGGCATGGGCGGCTCCGAATGACAGAAGGGCCACCATTCAAAAATTTTTAAGGAGGATGATTATTATGGCAATTTCAGGAGTAACGGATTACACAAACACTTATGCGGGGTACACAAATTCCGCAAAAAAGGCAGAGGAAAGTGTAAAAACAAGTACGGTGGAGCTGAAAACTCCAACCGGCGGAACCAAAACGGAGCAGATCAAGACGGGTTATAGCAATGTGAATGATTATTCCAAATATTTGCAGGGCAAGTACAGCTATATGAATACGGGGACTACCTCAATGCAGGGTGTTCCGACAACAGTATCTGTATCGGGAGCATTCTTAAAGAAGTGTATGAATGACCCGGAGAAAGCTAAATATTTGGAGGAAAATCTGGCGGCTATTCCCGATAGCGTTAAATCGCTTTGTAACTCTGTGAAAATGGCACCGGGTAGTCCTGTAGTGACCTATGCCACTTATAAGATAGATGATAATGGTAATATCTCCATGATGAGCGGCAGTACAAACGATCCGGATGGGAAAATAGCCAGAGAGAACGCTGAGAGGAAAGCAAAAGAAAAGAAAGAGCAGGAAGAAAAAGCGGCTAAAAGGCGGGAGGAGAAAAAGGCAGAGGAAGAAAAGGCCGCGGAAAGACGGGCAGAAAGGAAAGCGGCGAATGAAGCAGCGGCAGATACAGACGGATATACCGTAAGCGCCACAGGCACGGATATAAAAGCTGTTACGCAGAAAGTTATAGCAGCATCTTTGGGTATGTCTACGCCCGCAGGAGCAGGTTTTGATATAAAGGCGTAAATAATCCTTACATCCGATTCCGCAGAGGCGCATAAACCCTTGCCCCTGCGGAATGCCCGGACTTACCATAAGGGGGCATGGGCGGCTCCGAATGACAGAGGGGTCGCCATTCAAAATTTTTTAAGGAGGATGATTATTATGGCAATGGAGATTACAAACAATTACAGTAGTTACGTAGCAAGCTACACCGACACTACGAAGAAGACAGACAGCAAGGCGGCATCGGAGGTAAAGACAAACACATCAACAAACAGCAAGGATAAGGTGCAGGCATATTACGAGAAATTGTGCAAGAAGTTCCCTAACATTACTTTTAATACAGGTAGTGGTCTTATGAGCGGAAATGAAAATAAAGTGGTAATAAATCTTTCCAGCGAATGTTTAAAGAAAATGGCAAATGATCCAGAATTTGCTAAGAAAGTAGAGTTTAATTTAACTGGTGCAGTTCCAGGACAAAATAGAATGTTTGCACAAGCCAAAGCTGATAATGCAGTGATACATGGTGTTACAACTGTAATAGATGCCGATGGGAATGCTTCCGTTACTTGTGGTGGTATGACAAGAACAAGTGGTTCAAAACAAAATTCAACTACACTGAATACGGAAAAGAAGCAAAAAGAAAGATTAGAGAAAAAGCGAGAGGAAAGAAAAATTTTAGAAGAAAAGGCGACTAAGAGACAGGCGGAAAAAAGGGCAGAGAAGAAGGAGCAGATGGAAAAGTTGATAGAAGACAGAGGAGCAGATACGTTCACGGTAACGGCTACAGATACCGATGTAAAAAGCGTTACGCAGAACCTTATAGCTGCAATTTCTGGTACATCAGTATCTACGGGAGCAGGTTTTGATATAAAGGCGTAAATAATCTTTACACCCTATTCCGCAGAGGCGCAGAAACCTTTGCCCCTGCGGAATGCCCGGACTTATTGCGAGAGGGCATGGACGGCTCTGAACGACAGAAGAGCCGTGATATTAAAATAATTGGAGGATATTGGAAATGAGCATAAATGGAGTAGGACAGAATTATTATCAGAACAATGTGACGGTAACGAAAAGTTCAAAGAGTGTAAACAACACAGAAGAAACAAGCGGTATGCGGGAATTATCGGAAGCAGAGGAAATGGCGGCATTCAAAAAAGAATTTTATGCCGAACTTGAGAGGATACCAAGGGATAGAACAATAGCAAATGTGGCTGTTAACATATCAGAAGAAGCATTTAAGAATATGAAAGATGATCCAAAGTACAGGGAACAGATGTTATCTGTGATTAGGCGTGATATGACGGGTTCTGTTGCTCCGGCCCCGGATTGTTCTTTGGTAATTACAGTAGGAGCTACAGCTAAAGACTATAGGGCTGATGGATGGTCAGTTAATAATGATTCGGAATTTTACGCGCGTTCTCAGGACAGTTTTTATAAGAAGACGAGTGAAAAGAAAGACAGGCAGAAGGAGCTTCTGGAGGAATATCTGGAAAAGAGGGCGCAGGCAAAAAAACAGCAGCAGGAAATGTTGAATGAAAAGATTGCAAAGATGGAACTGGAGAAAAGCAGACTGTCGCAGTCATGGAGCAGTGAGAGGCAGATGGCAAAAGTGGCTGATGCATATGATGCCAATGTTATGATGGAAACTGTTGCGGGCAGTGCTTCTCTGCTTGGCTGATAAAGGGCATTATGCCCGGACTTACCATAAGGGGGCATGGGCGGCTCCGAATGACAGAGGAGCCGCCATTCAAAATAAAAATTTTTAGGAGGACAAAATTATGGCAATGGAGATTACAAGCAATTACAGCAGTTATGTAACAAGTTACACTGACAGTACGAAAAAGGTGGATATGTCTGGGAACGGTATGCTGACACATTTATCACAGATGATGGTGCAGCGCGCTGAGAACTGGATGAACGGCATCGGCGGGACAAACGATATCCTCGGAAGCACAGTGCAGTCAGCAATCAGGGCAACGGAACAGGCACTTTATGATTTAGACCATCCGCTTTCCCCGGACAGCGTAAAAAGCATTGAGGTGCAGAGACAGCAGGTGAAGGAGAGAGCATTTTATCAGTTGTTTTTGGTAAAACTGGAAGGCTGCTTATAAAGGATTATGATAGATTAACACCAATGCCCCACAGAGGATAAGCAGGCATCCCTGTTTTCCGGCAGATTGGCAAATCGGGGAGCAGGGGCGGCTTTGGTGGATGGCGGGGAGTAAAAGGAGTGGAGAAAGTATAAATGAATATTTTTCTTAATAATCAAATTAGGCGGAATCAGACACTGCTTGACATTATGTTTGGCAGAAAGGTACAGAACACAAAAACTAATAAGAATATGCAGTCCGGCAGGAGGGATACCGTCACCATAAGTAGCGAGGCGCAGGAACTGTCCATGAAGAAAAGCATATCGGGCAGGACGCGGAACACAAGCGTAGATAGCACGATTGACCTGCAGAAATATATAGATGATGCCAGGGAAAGCAATCGCGCGGCATTGGAAAATGCGGGTAGTGAGATTGATGTCAATGCTGTTACATACACGGACAGTTCCGAAGCATTCCGGGCGGCACTGACGGATAAATATTCAAAACTGGCGGCAGAGGCAAAGACGCATTCCAACCCAGAAGAATATATCTACGGGAAATATTATGACAAAGGCTCACAGTATTATGAAGCGAATCTGACAGAAACAGAGCGCCGGATTGCCTATAACTATGAAATGCAGATGTATAAGGACGGAAAGATAAACGGCGTAAGTTATCAGGATTCCCTTTTCAGGGGAATTGAGATATACGGGGATGTGAAGGATAATGACAGGATCATGTTTAAACGCCAGACTATAAACAGGCAGATATCCAATATCCTGTCGGGCGCGGGGATTGACACTGCAGGGATTCCGGACACCTGCTCTTTTACGGTTGATCCATACAGTTATTATATTTCAGTCGATGGCGTGGACGATTCGCTTAAGCAGCCAATGGAACAGGCGCTCAATCAGGGGAGCAATGGGAAGAACCTGTATAAGCATATCCTCACCTGCTCTACGCAGGACGGGTGCAACAGTTCGCAGGTTTCTGCGGATTCCAAGTTGAAGTTTCAGGCATTCCAGCAGGTGTATGAATATATCGGGCTGAAACTGAATGAACTGGATGAGAGGGGCGGAACTTATTATACAAAGGACGGAGAGGACATAAAGGAACTGGTCAGGACAGCAGTGGATAAGTCAGGCACGGTTCCGTGTGATTACAAGGCGCAGGTAAAGCAGTGGATATGCGGGATGATTTCAGAGATTTCCGGGAAGGGCTGGAACAATGTGGCAGATATGAATCTCAGCATACTCTTCCAGTCGGGCAGGCTGATTGACACGAAGCAGTCCATCGTTTATGCACAGGACAGCGAATGGATCAAGGACACGATAGGTTCCAGTTGGTACAGCGTGACAAATAAGTGATGAAAACAAATAATGCACAAGTGATAAAAGGGAATCGGTGGACAGGAGGTGGCTGTGCATCCTGTTTGGCGAGCCGTATGAAGCCGAGTTCCAGTCCGGCGGCGGAGTCCATGTGTATGACGGGAACGGAGACGAGATACTGACCTACACGGTGGGTGTGGGCTGGCATGAGAAGGAGTCGAAGGCGGAGACACAGGTACACGGGGCTTTGAAGGCTGCCTATTATGATGCGTACCATGCGGCAAGGCAGGAGATAAATTCCGGCATTGCCGGGATGGAAGTTCAGGGCGGATTTGTTGCGAGGGCATAAGAAGAATACATAAAGCACAAACGATAAAAGGGAACCAAACGTGAAGTGTTCATGTTTGGTTCCCTTGTTCCATATCAGTGCGGGGAGATAGCAATAGATGTATTTTTGGGGGAGAGGAGGTGGTATTATCCGGAAAATGAAATGCCCGGAGAGATGGTGCAAGAAACGGGCCTGTGATATTGGGGAGACGGGTTCCGGCTGGATTATCGTGTCGCTGAAATGCCCTAACTGCGGCAGGGTAATAAAGGTGTACTGGAAACCGAAAGGAAAAAGATAAATATACATAGTGGGAAAGAATGGCAGGAAGGTATCCTGTTATTTTTATTTTTATAGATTAAAGCGTTTCTTTTATGGTCATACTAAAGTTATCAATGGAAATTTTTGGAAATTCCCATTGTGCGGCTTGGCAGGTCAGCCATGCCGGATAACTGAATATGTACCGAGCGAGTGGGACCGCATTGTGTCGAGTCACGAATGGCCGGAGTAAAGCTAGTGAATTATTTTAGATTTCTTACAAAGAGCTTTCTCAGGGCCATTTTTTGCCTTTTTTTCAAAGCCAGTCCCACATCTGAATGAGAGCGTTCCTAACTTTACGAAGGCGTAAAGGAAGGAACGCTTTATGTCTTTTAGGAAAATCACAATCAAGTCAGGGAACGAAGAATTCACAATGAATGCTACGGAAGAGGAATATCTGAAATACTACCGCCCGTGGTGGCAGATGAAGAAAAAGGAGCAGAGGAACCGGGAAGCGATGGAGCAGAACGGCTATACGGAAGAATCCTACGAGGAATGGAAAGAGAACGATATGCGGACGGAGTTTTTTTCGGAGAGCATGGAGGAACTGGCGGAAAAGAGGATGCTGCTGGATGTCCTTCGTGATGCTATGGATTCCCTCCTGCCAGAAGAGCGGGAGCTTGCCATGAAAGTGTTCGGGGAGGAAATGAGCGTCTACGAATATGCACGGGTAACGGGCGGCAACAGGCGGACGCTTGATTTCCGCAAAAACAAGGTCATGGAGAAACTGCGCCATTTTTTCCGGGAACGTGGTATTGATGTGTAGTTCTTCCTTTATTCGACAGGAAAAGATACGTTTGTCGAACGGTTTTCAAAAATGTTTCATTTTTCATTGCCTGTTTTCAAAAAAGTGTCATTACGACAGTGAAGGGGATAGGTTTAACTGTCCCGGAAAGGAGGAACGGAGCCTATGGAAAAGTCACAGGAGCTTATCGGCATCTTGCAGGCGATCAGCATCGTGGCGAAGAGCCTCGCCGCCAAGCTGATGCAGATCGAGAAGGAAGTGGAAGCCTATGAAGCCGCAAAGGCGGCGCATGACAGGAAAATGAAGAAAGGATGGAGGCGCTGATGCGTAAGAAGGTTTTTATCTGCAGCCCCTTCCGCGGCGACATGGAGGGGAATGCAAGGAAAGCGGCGGTCTACTGCCGCATGGCGTGTGAGGAAGGGCATCTCCCCATTGCGCCGCACCTCTTATTCCCGCAGTTTTTGAACGAGGGCATCGAGGAAGAAAGGCTGCTCGGCATTGCTGTGGGGATGGAGCTGCTCGCCCTGTGTGACGAGGTGTGGGTGTTCGGGGAAGCCACCGAAGGGATGGCGGCGGAGATCGCCTATGCCACAGAACAGGGAAAGGAAATCATTTTTAAGGAAACGGAGGGAATGTAAATGGGAAGTGAATTATTGAGGATTGCGGAAGGGTTCTCCATCGTGGCGGAAGGCCTGCGGGGACTTGCCAAAGCGGAAGGCGGAACGAAGGAGAAAGCTGTAAAGGCACAGCCATCAGCTACGGAAAAAGCACAGAAGCAGGATGCGGCGCAGGAACAGCCTGCCACGCTGGAGGGCATCCGCGCACTGATGGCGCAGAAAACGCAGGAAGGGAAGTCGAAGGAAATAAAGGAACTTTTGCAGAAGTACGGCGCGGCGAAGCTCTCGGCGGTGAAGCCGGAGGACTACCCGGCGCTGATGCAGGAAGCGCAGGTGCTGTGATGGGGAAACACGCACTTCTTTCCGCATCTTCCTCCAAGCGGTGGCTCTCCTGCACGCCTTCCGCAAGGCTGGAGGAGCAGTTCAGGGATGAACCGGGCGGCAGCGTCTATGCCGAGGAAGGCACCGCCGCCCACGCACTTGCGGAGCATAAGCTGAAAAAAGCATTAAAGAGGCGGTCAAAACGCCCGGTGTCGGATTACCAGTGTGACGAGATGGAGGAATGCACGGACGGGTATGTGGCCTTTGCGATGGAGCAGGTGGAGCTGGCAAGGCAGGAATGTGCGGACCCGGTGGTGCTGATCGAGCAGCGGCTGGACTACTCCGCCTATGTGCCGGAGGGATTCGGGACGGGTGACCTTCTGATCGTTGCTGACCATATCCTTACCGTCATTGACTTTAAATACGGGAAAGGCGTGCCGGTGGATGCGGAGTGGAACCCGCAGATGATGCTGTACGGGCTTGGCGCACTGGAACTGTTCGATGCCCTCTATGACATTGAGATTATCCGAATGACAATCTACCAGCCGAGGCTGGAATCCGTCAGCACATGGGAGATTTCCGTAAAGGACCTGATGGAATGGGTGGAGATGGAACTGAAGCCAAAGGCCGTGCTTGCCATCAAGGGAGAGGGTGAGTACCGCTCCGGCGACTGGTGCCGTTTCTGCAGGGCGAAGAACACCTGCAGGGCAAGGGCGGAGGAATACCTGCGGCTGGCGCAGATGGAGTTCAAGCAGCCTCCGCTCCTTACGGATGAGGAAATCGCGGAAGTCCTGAAAGTGGCGGACGAGCTTGCCAAATGGTCAGCGGACGTCTACGCCTACGCGCAGGACGAGGCGGTCACTAAGGGTAAGAAGTGGGCCGGCTTTAAGTTAGTCGAGGGCAGGAGCAACAGGAAATACACGGATGAGGAGGAAGTGGCGCAGGCGGCGCAGAAAGCCGGGTACACGGATATCTACAAAAAGACGCTCATCGGCATTACGGAGATGGAGCGCCTGCTTGGGAAGAAGAAATTTGCAGAGGTGCTTGGGAAGCTGGTCTACAAGCCGCAGGGCAAGGTGACCTTAGTGCCGGAATCGGACAAGAGGCAGGAGATTGTTGCAGCAACCGCAGAGGCGGATTTTAAGGAGGAATGAATACCATGAGTAATGAAAATGCAAACCTTACAAAAGTGATCGTACCGTGCAGGTTTTCCTACCTGCACTGCTGGGAGCCCAACGCAGTCAGCGACGGGGACCCCAAGTATTCCGTATCGGCCATCATACCGAAGTCGGACACGGAGACCATTGAGAAAATAAAAAGGGCAATCGAGCAGGCAAAGAAGGATTCCGTCTCCAAGTGGGGCGGCAAGGTCCCGGCGAACTTAAAACTCCCCTTAAGGGACGGCGACATTGACCGCCCGGAGGATGAGGCTTATGCGGACAGCTACTTCTTCAACGCCAACAGCAAGCAGGCGCCGCAGGTGGTGGATAAAAACGTACAGCCTATCCTCGACCAGTCGGAGGTATATTCCGGGTGCTATGGCAGGATCAGCGTGAACTTCTACGGCTTTTCCACCAACGGCAATAAGGGCATCGCCGCAGGGCTTGGCAACATCCAGAAGCTGCGTGACGGGGAGTCGCTGGGCGGCAGGACGAACGCAGAGGATGACTTTGACGCGGTGGAAGTGGATGACGAGGAAGATTTTCTTGGATAGGCATAACAGGGCGGCGGGGAACTGCCGCCCGTCATCCAAAGTACGGAAGGAGGGAGGCTTGTCATGGAACGGGTGCTTGAAATGGATATCGAAAGTTTCAGCGATGTGGATTTGATCAAATGCGGGGTATACGCCTATGCGGACAGCCCTGCTTTTGAGATTTTATTATTTGCTTATTCCTTTGACGGAGGGGAAACACAGATCATAGATCTGGCACAGGGGGAGAAACTCCCGGCAGAAGTGGAGGATGCCATCTTTGACGTGTCAGTGACCAAGACAGCATACAATGCGAATTTTGAGCGCACCTGCCTGTCAAAACATTTCGCGAGATACATTCCCCCGGAGTCCTGGCATTGCAGCGCGGTGCAGGCGGCAATGCTCGCCCTGCCACGGTCACTGGAGGACGTGGGCAGGGTGCTTGGTCTGGATGAGCAGAAGATGAAGGAGGGCAAGGAACTGATCCGGTATTTCTGCGTCCCCTGCAAGCCGACCAAAGCAAACGGCGGCAGGGCGAGGAACCTCCCCTGCCATGCGCCGGAGAAGTGGGAACTATTCAAGACCTACTGCAAGAGGGATGTGGATGTGGAGAAATCCATCCGCAGGAAACTGCATAATTTCCCCATCCCGGAAAGCGAGATGGAACTGTACCGCTTAGACCAGCGCATCAATGACCGGGGCGTTCTGGTGGATATGGGGCTTGTGGAGCAGGCCATTGCCTGTGAGCGTCTGCATAAGGAAGTGGTGACGAAACGCGCCTATGAACTGACGGGCTTGGAGAATCCCAACTCCGTGGCACAGCTCAAAGGCTGGCTTGGGGACATGGGGATGGAGGCGGAGAGCCTTTCCAAGAAAGCAGTGGCGGAGATGATAGCGGAGACGGACGGGGAAGTGGAGGAACTGCTCAAATTAAGATTATTAATGGCAAAAACATCCGTGAAGAAGTATGAGGCTATGGAGCGGTCTGTCTGTTCGGATGGCAGGGTACACGGGATGCTGATGTTCTGCGGCGCAAATCGGACGTCAAGATGGTCAGGCAAAATAGTGCAAATCCAAAATCTGCCAAAAAACTACATTCCCGATCTGGAACTGGCGAGGGAGCTTGTGAAACAAGGCAGATTTGAGGATATCGAACTTTTATATGATTCCACACCGAATGTGCTTTCAGAATTAATCCGTACAGCCTTTATCCCAAAGCAGGGATGCCGCTTTGTGGTGGCAGACTTTTCTGCCATTGAAGCCCGTGTCATGGGGTGGCTTTCCGGCGAGGAATGGGTGCTGGACGTTATCCGTGGTGACGGGAAACTGTATGAAATGACGGCATCGAGGATGTTCGGCATCCCTATGGCGGAGATCGGAAAGGGCAGTCCGGAGCGGGCGAAAGGTAAAGTAGCTTCCCTCGCCTGCCAATATGGCGGCTCCACTGGCGCACTCGTTTCAATGGGGGCTTTGGATATGGGGCTGACCGAAGATGAACTTCCTCCGCTTGTGGCGGCATGGCGGAAAGCCAATCCGCATATGGTGCAGTTCTGGTGGGATGTGGATGCGGCGGCAATAAAGGCGGTTACCGAAAAGCAGAAAACAAAAGTCGGAAAGATCATTTTTGAATATAAGAGCGGGATTTTATTTATCACGCTCCCGTCCGGGCGCAAGCTGTCCTATGTGAAGCCGAGGATGGCAGTGAACCGATTCGGGCGCGATGGTCTGACCTATGAGGGGATTTCCGAAAACAAGAAATGGAGCCGGATAGAAACCTACGGCCCCAAGCTGGTGGAGAACATCGTGCAGGGGACGGCGAGGGATTTACTGGCGGAGGCAATGCTCCGGGTGGAGAAGAAAGGTTATCCTATCGTGATGCACTGCCATGATGAGATCATAGCGGAAGTGCCGGATGGAATCGGCTCCGTGGATGAGATGTGTGAGGTTATGGCGGTTCAGCCTGTATGGGCGGAGGGACTGCCGCTCCGGGCGGACGGTTACCAGTGTAGTTTTTATCAGAAAATGTAGAGGGAGAAATATATGGAGAGAAGGAATGCGGAAGGGTACCATGACCCGACTGCCTACGGCGGGATGCGTATGGCGGAGCAGAAAGCGGAAAAGGAAACGGTAAGGATGGTTTATAAGAACGGGAGGATGGAGCTTTATATCCATGAGTTCTTCCCATGCAGGTTGGCGGTGGCAAGGAAGGTGTTCCCGCTGATCCGGCGCTTTGCAAAAGAGGATGACAGGGAGAAACTGAAACAGTTCTTACGGATAAAGGCACGGGAGCATTCCGGGAAAGCACAGGCGTTTTCGGAAAAGGCGGAGTCCCTTACGGCAAAATCGGAGGAATGGCATTTCTACCGAAGGAAGGCCAGGGAAGAGCAGATCATCTATAACCAGTGCATGAAAAATCTGAAATTATTGGAGGGCAGGAAGGAATGAAACTGTATATATCAACAGGCAATTCAAGGATGGAGAAGCGGTGGAACAACGTGGAGATGGAGCTGGATGAATTTATAGAGCGCATCTCCCATACCATCCGCACGGCGGAGACCGTGGAGCAGTATATGAAGATGACGAAAGCAAAGCAGGACGCCATCAAGGACGTGGGCGGCTTTGTGGGAGGCAGGCTGAAAGGCGGTAGGAGGAAGAAGGACTGTGTGGAGTTCCGCATTATCATAACGCTGGATATTGACCATGCAGTTCCGGGAGTGATCGAGCAGATAGAGATGCTGTATAATTACCGCTGTTTCATTTATTCCACCCACAAGCACACGCCGGAGAATCCGAGGCTGCGCCTTGTGATTATCTTATCCCGCCCGGTGTCGCCGGATGAATATGTGGCGGTGGCGCGCAAGGTGGCGGAGGACATCGGGATTGAGATGTTCGATGACACCACCTATGAGCCGAGCCGCCTCATGTACTGGCCGTCCACCTCCTCTGACGGGGAATTTATTTTCCGTGACATTGAGGGGGAGCCGTTAAATCCGGACGATGTGCTATCACGGTATAAGGACTGGCGGGATTCCTCCGAATGGCCGGTGAGCAGCAGGCAGCAGAACATCGTCCAGAGGGAAATGCGTAAACAGGCAGACCCGCTTTCCAAAGACGGCGTTATTGGCGCATTCTGCCGGACGTATTCCATCGAGGATGCCATCGCAAACTTTCTCTCTGACGTCTATCAGCCAAGCACCATGCCGGGGCGGTATGACTATATCCCGGCAGACTCACAGGCGGGCGTGGTCATTTATGAAGGGAAATTCGCTTACTCCCACCATGCCACGGACCCGGCCTGCGGCAGGCTGATGAACGCCTTTGACATGGTGCGGATTCACAGATTCGGTGAGATGGATGCGAAAACGTCCGAGGACACGGAGCCTGCCAAGCTGCCCTCCTTTACCGCTATGAGTGAGTTTGCCGTGAAGGATGAGAACGTGAAAGCCACGCTGGCGCAGGAGCGGCAGAAAGCGGCGGGGGAGGAATTCGCCCCGTCCGATGACTGGCAGGGTGCGTTGGAACTTGACAGGCAGGGTGCGGTAAAGCCCACGCTGGATAACCTTGTGCTGGTCATGCGAAGCGATGAGCGCCTGCGCTCCATTGCGTTCAACCTCCACCGGGACGGGATAGATGCCGGGGAGGGACTTCCGTGGAAGCAGATCAAGCCGGGGTGGAATGATGCCGACTTCGCATCCCTGAAAGTATATCTGAGCAATGTGTATGGCGTGTACTCCCCGACCAGGACGAAGGACGCTGTGCTTGCGGTGGCGGCGAAGCGGGCATACCACCCGGTGCGTGAATACCTTGATGCCCTGCCGGAATGGGACGGCACGGGAAGGGTGGAGACTTTGCTGGTGGATTACTTCGCCGCAGAGGATACCAGCTACACGCGGGCGGTCACCCGTAAGACGATGGCGGCGGCTGTGGCGAGGATATACCAGCCGGGGATCAAGTTTGATTCCGTCCTTATCCTGAACGGCCCGCAGGGCATCGGGAAGTCCACGCTCTTTGCAAAGCTGGGCGGCGCATGGTTCTCCGACAGCCTGACCCTCACCGATATGCGCGACAAGTCCGGCCCGGAGAAACTGCAGGGCTACTGGATACTGGAGCTGGGCGAGCTTGCCGGGATGCGCAAGACCGATGTGGAGACCGTGAAGTCCTTCCTCTCCCGCGTGGATGACAAGTACCGTGCAAGCTACGGCATGAACGTGGAGAGCCACCCGCGCCAGTGCATCATCGTGGGAAGCACCAACTCAGAAAACGGCTTCCTGCGCGACGTGACGGGCAACCGCCGCTTCTGGCCTGTCCGGGTGGGAAGGGAGAGCCGGAAGAAGCCCTGGCAGATCACCGGGGAGGAGATATGGCAGATATGGGCGGAGGCGGTGTCGCTGTACCGTTCCGGGGAGAAGCTCTACCTCGAAGGGGAGGAGGCACAGATCGCCATTGCGGAGCAGGCGGAGGCGATGGAGACGGATGACCGGGAAGGCCTGGTGCGGACGTACCTTGACACGCTGCTCCCGGAGGATTGGGATGAAATGGGTTTATATGACCGCAGGAACTTCTTAAACGGCAGTGAATTCGGGGAGTCGCAGCGGAAAGGCACCGTGCGCCGGACGCTGGTCTGCAACATGGAGATATGGTGCGAGTGCTTCGGGCGGGAATCCTCGGCGCTCAAAAAGATAGATTCCTATGAGATCAATGCCATCATGCGCAAGATCGAAGGGTGGGAGAAGTACGCCGGGACGAGGACGGGGATGTATGTTTTCCCCGTTTATGGGAAGCAGAGGGCGTACTGCCGGGAACAAACGGAACAAGGCGGATGATTGTTCCGGCAGATTGTTCTTTGAAAAAAGCCAGCAACTATGGGCGTTAGCGGATTTATAGGAACAACGGAACAACCTTTACTATATGAGAAATATAAAAATAAAAGAGAAAGAGGATGTGTGTGTATGTCATACACGCGTATAGCAATATAGGGATTTTTTGTTCGTTCGTTCCGTTGTTCCTGAGACTGGAGGCAGCTATGTTTTTGGAAGATATCCTGAAAGACGGATTCGTAAATTATAAAAAGGTGTATGAACTGGCAGAGGAAAACGGCATAAAAAAGACGGAAGTAAAGCGGCAGAAGGCTCTGCTGGGCGTGAAGTCAGTCCATGTGGACGGAGAGGAAGGTGGGACGTTATGGCTGTGGTTCATTCCGAAAAACGTGTGGAAAAGATATTCACAGACGCAGTGAAAAAGATGGGAGGCATGGCGGTGAAATTCACCTCACCCGGATTGGATGGGGTGCCGGACAGGATTGTTTTATTGCCTGGGAGGAAGATCGCATTTGTGGAGTTAAAGGCTCCGGGGAAGAAGCCGAGACCCCTGCAGGAGAAAAGAATGAGGCAGTTGGAATGTTTAGGGTTTCCCGTTTATGTGATTGACGGGGTGGAGCAGATCGGAGGTGTGCTGGATGAGATATGTGCCACATGAGTATCAGGAATATGCAAAAGAATTTATCGTGAGCCACAAGGTGAGCGCATTGTTTTTGGATTGTGGATTGGGGAAAACAGTGATCACGCTCACCGCCATATGGGAATTATTGTTTGACTATTTTGACATCCGAAAAATACTGATTATTGGCCCTCTCCGGGTATCAAGGGATACATGGCCTGCGGAATTGGCAAAATGGGATCACTTATCGGGAGTTGGAATGTCGGTAGTCCTCGGCTCTGAAAAAGAGCGGATAACCGCACTTAACAGGAGCGCACAGGTGTATGTCATCAACAGGGAAAACGTGGAGTGGCTGGTGGAAAACCATAAATGGGATTTTGACATGGTGGTGATTGATGAGCTTTCGTCCTTCAAGTCCCATAAGGCAAAACGGTTCAAGGCATTAAAAAAGGTGCGCCCGATGGTGCGGCGCATCGTGGGGCTTACCGGGACGCCTGCACCCAATGGACTGATCGACCTTTGGGCGGAAATCGGCATCCTCGATATGGGGCAGAGGCTGGGGCGGTTCATCGGCGGCTACCGGGAACGGTTCTTCGTGCCGGACAAACGCAGCCGTGAGATGGTATTTTCCTATAAGCCCAGGGAGGGTGCAGAGGATATGATTTATAATTTAATCTCCGACATCTGCATCAGCATGAAGGCTGTGGACTACTTGGATATGCCGGAATGCGTCTACAACCGTGTGGAGGTCATTATGAGTGAAAAGGAGATGGCTCTGTATGAACAGTTGGGGCGGGATATGCTCCTTCCCTTTTCAGACGGTGACATTGATGCGGTGAACGCGGCGGCACTTTCCAATAAACTTTTACAGATGGCGGACGGCGCGGTCTATGATGAGAACGGGAATGTGAAACACATCCATGACCGCAAGCTGGAAGCCTTGGAGGATTTGGTTGAGGCGGCGAACGGAAAGCCTGTGTTAATTGCCTACTGGTATAAGCATGACCTTGACAGGCTGAAAAAGCACACCGGGGCTGTGGAACTGGACACGGCGGAGGATATGCGGAAATGGAATGCCGGGGAAATCCCGGTGGCGGCGATCCACCCGGCATCGGCGGGGCATGGGCTGAACCTGCAGGCGGGCGGTTCCACGCTGGTGTGGTTCGGGCTGACATGGTCGCTGGAACTGTACCAGCAGATGAACGCAAGGCTGTGGCGGCAGGGGCAGGAGGAGACGGTGGTGATCCATCATTTAATCGCCAAAGGCACACTGGATGAGAGGGTGATGGCTGCACTGGAGAAAAAGGACTGCGGGCAGTCGGCACTTGTGGATGCGGTAAAAGCGAGGATTGGAGGCGGTGGGAAATGAGGGCAGAAGAAATGTTTAAAAATTATACGAAGATGAAGCAGGAAATGACGGTGCTGGAATTTAAGATACGGGATTTTGAGGGAATCAGGAAAGAAGATGTCATTGAAAGCATGAATTTCTCCAAGCCGCAGGGGGAACGGGTGCAGGAGGGCATGGTTTCCGATAAGACCGGGAAAGCGGCGGCATATTACAGGAGGGTGGCGGACAGGCTGGACGATGAGTATTTTGATGAACTTTTCCGGCGGTACCTCTACCTGAAAGAAGAAATAGATTTCTTTGGGTTCCTGATGACACAGTTGAGCGGCAGGCTGCCGGAATTCGTAAGGGACATGGTCATGGAGCAGATGGACTGGAACGGCCTTATGGAGAAATACAGCATCAGCTACAGTACCGTGGGGCGGTACCGGAAAAAGGCGGCAAGGGAGATGGACCAGATGTATGAATTCAGGGATGATGTGGAAATGAAATATATTTTAAGTTAGGTGATACTAACGTGAGACTAAGTGTAGACTATATCGGAATTGTTTTTTCAAAATTTTTATGGTAGTATCAAACTGCGAAGAAGTGTAGGGAGCCCTGATGGAGAAGCCACGGGGCTTTTTTCACGCCTCCGCACAGGGCAGCGGGCTTTATCCTTTCACCGCTGTCCTTTTCTTTTGCGGAAAGGGTGGAAAGGAGATGCTGATGGATTGTTTTGCGAAAAATGAAAATGGGAACTGCAACATTCTGCGCTGTGGCAAATGCCAGGGCGAGACCTGCCACTTCCATAAGACGAGGGAAGAACAGGCGCAGTCATTGGAGAAAGTGAGCGAGAGATTACGGAGCCTGCCGGAGTACCAGCAGGAGGCCATCGCTGACAAGTATTACGGCGGCGTGAAGAAGTGGTGATGCTTTCCTTCACTGCCGCCCGTCTGCTTTACCCGCTGTTCACAAAGCGGTAGAGGGAAAAGCCGTCCTTAAGGCCCTCGCGGTAATAAAACTCGTTTTCGCGGGCAGCCCTGCGGAATGCCTCCGTCTGCATCCCCTTTAACAGTTCCCGGTCATCTTCCGGGAGGCTGTCAAGGATGCGCCGGAACTGTGCGTCCCGCTCCTGCCGCTCTGCCTTTTCTTCCCCTGTCGGCTCTTTGTTATTCCGCCGGAAGATAAGGTCCATCCGTTCTATGACGGTCTGGGTGAGGAATTCCCCGTCTGTCATGGCACGCCACCTCCTTTCGGGAGACAGTTTAAAACAGGAGGGGCGCAGCAGCCAATACCAGATAGTGACAAAGAAAACGGCGGTTTTATAAGCACCCTGCCACTTAGGGAGATAAGCGGGAAACCACCTTGCCATAAACGGGATTCAGAGTTAAAATGCCCACACCAAAGGAAGAAGGGAGGTTTTAGCATGATGCCGGAAGGCTGGGAGGAAGCACTGGAAATGGCGGAGAGATACCGGGATTATTTTTCGGAGAGGGATGCGGACATCGCGCTTGGCAGGAGCGGCACACATTTCTTTTATGTGTATGACAGGGAACACGGGTACTTCGAGGTGTTCCACACGTTCCGCACGGCGGCGGAGTTGGAGGAACTGATATTGGGGACGCTGGCGGAGGACCTGGAATGCATGAACGCTGTCATGGCGGAGAACCTGCATGAGCGGTTTGATCTGACGGACATCAACGAGACGCTGGATAACTACGAGCCACGGTTCCATATGCACACCCTTGCGGAGCAGCTAAAGGCTGTGTCGGAGCAGTGTGAAAAATGGGGCGGGATGCTGGCACAGACCTACAGGGCGCTGTGCGGGCGGCTGCCGGAAGAGTAAACAGGAAGGAGGCGTACAGCCATGCCGAGGAGACCGATGAAACCATGCAGGCATCCCGGATGCCCGAAGCTGACGGGCGGGATGTACTGTGAAGAACACGCAGGGCTGCACGCCTCTGACCGTGCCAGCGCATCCGCCCGTGGGTATGACAGCAGGTGGAACAAGACACGGATACGATTCCTAAAAGCACATCCCCTCTGCGTCAAGTGCATGGAGCAGGGGAGATTGGTGCGGGCGACTGTGGTTGACCACATCGTTCCCCACAGAGGGGATGCGAAGCTGTTCTGGGATGAGAGCAACTGGCAGGCACTTTGTAAGAGTTGCCATGACCATAAAACCATGACGGAGGACCGCTATCAGGAGTTCCATTACTGACGGTTTCCGTGATGGTTCTTTTTCTTCCATATTCCGACAAGGCACAACATTTCCCGTGGAAATCCGCATGGGGAAGGGGGTCGAGTTATCTCTAAAACTGTCGAAAAATATCGACCGCCGCCCCCTCAAACGCGCGTTTTCGCAAATTCGCACAGGGGGGATAGGAAATCGCCCCAAAATCTTACATAAACATTGATTTTTCAAGGCTTTCAGGCACTTTAGTTTTGCGTGAAAGTACCGAAAAACCCATGTTTTTGGGCTTAAAAACCATCAAAAAACGCTGGTTTTTGGCCTTTTTTTGATGGAGGTGGAGGGAAAATGACCGATTTTGAGGCGGCGCAGGTGAAGGAAATGCGCTTAAAGGGCATGGGCTACCGTGCCATTGCGGAGGCGCTGGGGCTTTCCCGCGACATCGTCCGCAACCACTGCAAGGCAAAAGGGATGGGCGGCTATGTGGCGGCAACCGTGAAGAACCTGCAGGAGCGGGAGGTGCAGAACGGCATCTGTATCTGCTGCGGGAAGGAAACGGCACAGGCGGGGACGGGCAGGCCGAGGAAATTCTGCTCAGAAAAATGTAGACGGCAGTGGTGGAAAGCGCACCCGCAGGAGGGGAACAGGAAAGCCATTGTCACAAAGAAATGTGAATGCTGCGGCAGGGAGTTTTCCTTCTATGGCAGCAGGCATCCGAAGTATTGCAGCCATGACTGCTACATCAAAGCAAGGTTCTGGAGGGATTGAAATGGAGTTTAGACGTCTGAAAATAGCCGACCTTATTCCGGCGGCATACAATCCGAGGAAAAAACTGAAAAAGGGTGACAGGGAATATGAGAAGATCAGAAACTCCATCACGGAGTTCGGCTATGTGGAGCCGGTGATCGTCAACTCAGACATGACCATTGTGGCAGGACACCAGAGAGCCACAGTCCTCACGGACTTAGGCTATGAGGAGATCGACTGCATCGTCATTGACATTGACAAGCAGAAGGAGAAGGCGCTGAACATCGCCCTCAATAAGATCACTGGCGAATGGAACAAGGAGCTGCTGGCAGACCTTATCGCCGACCTGCAGGATTCGGACTTTGATGTGTCCTTCACCGGCTTTGAGCCGCCGGAGATCGAGCAGCTATTCAATTCCGTCCACGATAAGAAAGTGACCGAGGATGATTTCGACATTGACGCGGAACTGGAAAAGCCCGCCGTGGCAAAGATGGGCGACATCTGGACGCTTGGGCGGCACAGGCTGGTGGTAGGCGATTCCACCCTGCCGGAGACATACGATGTGCTGATGGCAGGGGCGAAAGCGAACCTTGTGGTGACGGACCCTCCGTACAATGCAAATTATGAGGGGACTGCCGGGAAGATCAGGAATGACCACATGGAAAACGAGCAGTTCTATAACTTCCTTTTCGCCGCATTCGTAAATATGGAGCAGAACATGGAGCAGGACGCATCCATTTATGTGTTCCATGCCGACACCGAAGGGCTGAATTTCCGCAGCGCATTCAAGGCGGCGGGCTTTTACCTTTCCGGGTGCTGCATCTGGAAGAAACAGAGCCTTGTGCTGGGGCGGAGTCCCTACCAGTGGCAGCACGAGCCGTGCCTGTTCGGATGGAAGAAGGGCGGCAAGCACAACTGGTATTCCGACAGGAAGCAGACCACCATATGGGAGTTTGACCGCCCGAAGAAGAGCGAGCAGCATCCGACCATGAAGCCCGTGGGCTTGGTGGCATACCCCATCAAGAATTCCAGTATGAGCAACTGCATTGTATTGGACCCCTTCGGCGGCTCCGGCTCCACGCTGATCGCCTGTGAGCAGACGAACCGCATCTGCTACACCATAGAACTGGATGAGAAGTTTGCGGATGTGATTGTGAACCGCTATTATCAGGATTTTGGCTCTGCGGAGAATGTATTTGTTGAGAGGGACGGGGTGAAAATCCCATATTCAGAACTGATGGGGGAGGCGGCGGGCAATGAGTGACAGGGAACTTTTCATTGAGATATTCCGCAGGATACATGGTCTTGGCGGGTGTGACGCATCGGAATCATTCAGCCGCGGATGGGATGCGGCGGTGGCTTCCTGCGAGGATGTGCTGACGGAACTGACGGGCATCACCTGTGACGACCTGGACGGGGGTGAGGATGATGGATGAAAATGGGAAACTGACGCTGGGCAGCCTGTTCTCAGGCTCCGGCGCTTTTGAGCTTGGCGGTCTGCTTGCCGGAATCCGCCCGGTATTTGCTGCGGAAGTGGAGCCTTTTCCTATCCGGGTGACCACAAAGCGGCTGCCTTTCGTGAAACATTACGGTGACGTGAACAGCATCCGCGGGGATGAAATAGAACCTGTTGATATCATAACATCCGGCTCGCCTTGCACGGACATCTCAATAGCGGGAAAACGTGCAGGGCTTGACGGGAAGCAGTCCAGTTTATTTTTTCAGGCAATCAGGATCATAAAGGAAATGAGGTGTGCGACAGATGGGAGATACCCAAGATTTATCGTATGGGAGAATGTGCCGGGGGCATTCTCCTCAAATGGCGGGGAGGATTTCAGGGCAGTCCTTAACGCGGTCTGCTCCATTAAAGCCGGGGACATTTCTGTACCTCAGCCTCCAAAGGGAAAATGGACGAATGCCGGATGCATCATGGCAGACGGGTTTTCCCTTGCGTGGCGGGTGGTCGATGCCTGCCTGTGGGGCGTCCCCCAACGTAGAAAACGCATCTACCTTGTCGCAGATTTTACAGGCGGGAGTGCCGGAAAGATATTATTTGAGTCCGAAGGCGTGTCAGGGTATACTCCGCAGGGCTTCCGTGCGTGGCAAGGAGCTGCCGGAAGTGCTGCGCAGGGCATTGGAGAAACAGGCGGCATCAGAGTCTGTTTGAATGACCAGGGCGGCAGCCGCATGGACGTGACCGATGATGTGACGTGTACCTTAAGGGCGGAGGCGCACCATCCGCCGTGTGTGCTGGAGCAGGCCGTATTTGAAAATCATTCACAAGATACGAGATATAAGGGACCGTTGGAGACCGCGCCCACGGTCAATGCCACCTACGGCATGGGCGGCAACAACCAGCCGTTCGTGGTGGAAACGCCCAAGACGCTGAAAATCCGCTCCGGATGTGAGGGCGGCGGAAAAGGTGCACTCATACAGGACGATAAATCAGCAACGCTTTCCTGCAGCAATGACCAGACCCTCTTTGTGCCTTTCTGCAAAGGGACGCGCCCGCATTCCGCAGAGGAAGCACCCACATGGAAGGATGGGGAAGTGGCAAACACGCTGAACACATTTGACATCGGGGAGAACCGCTGCAATGAGCTTGTGGTGCAGGCATACGGCATCTGCTCCAAAGAGAGCAACGCCATGAAGTCCGATAATCCGCACAGCGGTTTCTATGAAGCACAGACCGCACGGACTTTGGACTGTAACTGTAACAATCCATCCTCGAATCAGGGCGGCATAGCGGTTGTTGCGGTGCAGGGCTCCATGATC
This sequence comes from Acetatifactor aquisgranensis, assembly GCF_943193215.1. NCBI lineage: Bacteria > Bacillati > Bacillota > Clostridia > Lachnospirales > Lachnospiraceae > Acetatifactor > Acetatifactor aquisgranensis. Next base: position 25,182 of record NZ_CALPDH010000044.1, read on the forward strand.
GGGCGGGATGATAAGAACGGCCCGCAGGGCAGCGGCGTGAATGAGGATGTGTGCTTCAGCCTGACAGGGGCAGACCGCCATGCGGTGGCATACCCCACCTACTGCACGAGCAAGAATTCCCATTTCACGCGGGCGGAAAAGGAACTGGCAAACACGCTGGTGGCTACGGATTACAAGGACCCGCCCGTCATCAATGACGTGCAGACCGCATCCGGCAAGGAAGTGTTCGGCACGCTCTCCGCAAGTATGGGCTCCAAGCAGTGGCTGGGCAACCAGGAGGCGTTCAGCGGTGACTACCATATCATAGGGCCGGACTATATCGTCCGCAGGCTGACACCCACGGAATGCGCAAGGCTGCAGGGGTTCCCGGACTGGTGGTGTGACGGGCTGGGTACGGAGAATCCCACGGAGGAAGAAATGATATTCTGGCGTGAGGTGTTCGAGACCCACCGTAAGGTAATGGGTACCTCCACCAAGCCGAAGTCCGACAGCCAGATACTGAAATGGCTGAAAGACCCCCATTCCGATTCCGCAGAATACCGTATGTGGGGGAACGGCTGCGCCCTGCCCAATGTATATTTCGTGCTTTGCGGCATTGTGTACTATGCACAGTTCCCGGAATTTTTATTGTGACATTTATTCCGACATTTATGTTGCTTTTATCCCCGTTCAGAGTGATTAATGTAGTACCGAAAGGGAAAACAAAGCCGGAGGGCTTAAAAAACGGAGGAAAAAAGGATGAGGATTGAAACGAATGCAGCAAACAGGAAAGATGTAGTGAAAGCGGTCAGCGGGATTTTAGGGCAGCCTTCCCGGTACCTTGGGGTGCCGACCTGCGCCTACGAGGTAGGGAACTGCACCATCGACAGGAGCGGCGCGGTGGAGACGGAGGATGAAAAAACAGCGGAGATGGTAAGGGCAGGGCTTCTGGAGCAGGGGCTTATCGACACACCGCAGACGGAGATTGAGGAAACAACGGTCAGCCTCCCGGTGGAGGGCATGACGGCAGAGGGGCTTAAGAACCTCATCTACCTCATCCACAGCAAGCAGTACCTTATCAACCGCGCCTTTGCGGAGGAGGTCTTCCGGATACCCGCGGCATTGGTGGAGGCGCTCGGCGGCGCGGAGGTTCCCGATGCGGAAACATTCCTGCAGGTGTTCGGGAGCCATGCGGAGGGGTGCAGGGGCATCAGTTTCCCGGACGGGAAAGCGGCATTCACCCTCCCCGCCATCAACGACCCCGACATGATACGGGCATTCACGCAGCTTACAGCGGCGATGGCACAGCAGGCGCGGGAGCAGAAACGCATCAGGCCCGATGAGACCATCGAGGAGAATGAAAAATACTACATGAGGATATGGCTCCTGCGGCTGGGCTTTGGCGGGAAAGAGGGAAAAGAGGTCAGGAACCTCCTGCTTAAGAACCTGAAAGGGCATTCCGCTTTCCGCACCGATGAAAACAGGCAGAGGTGGCAGGAAGCCCGCCGGAACGAGCGGGAGGCGGCAAGGCTGCAGGCAGCGGCGGAAGCGGCAGGGCAGCCGGAGGTGATGCTGGCGGAAGCGGTGGCGGATGCCCTCCTGATCGAACAGGTCAACCAGAGTTTTGAAAAGGGAATGGAGTAAACCGCCTCCCGTATTTATACCATAGAAGATACCCGGAAAAGCACAGCAGAAAAGGCTGTAAAACACACAATTTTACGGCTCTTTTCCCCCGAATCTTTGTGTACATTATGAGCAGAAATAAGTGGATAAATAGTGCGTTCAGAGTGATTAATAGACTACCAAAAGAAAAGCAGACGCAAGGAGGAAACGCACATGAGGACACAGAGATTCGGGATTGAGATTGAAATGACAGGGATTACAAGGGAAAAGGCAGCGGAGGCCATCGCAGAATATTTCGGCACAGAGAGCTTTTACATCGGCACCTACTACAAGACCTACGGGGCAAAGGACAGGCAGGGCAGGACATGGAAAGCCACCTACGACTCCAGCATCATCGCACAGAAAAAGAGCGGCGGGCGCACGGTAGGCGCAAACGACACCTACAAATGCGAGATCGTCAGCCCCATCCTTACCTACGAAGACCTGCCGGATTTGCAGGAGATCGTAAGGCAGCTAAGACACAAAGGGGCTTTTGTAAACAGCCAGTGCGGCATACACATCCATGTGGATGCCAGCCGCTACACGCCGCAGACCCTGCGGAACCTTGTGAACATCATAGCGAGCAAGGAGGACATCCTTTACAAAGCCCTGCAGATAGACCCCGCGAGGATGCGGTGGTGCCAGAAGACCAACGAAAGGCTGATCGAGGCCATCAACCGCAGAAAGCCGCAGACGATGGAAGCCTTAAAGGACATCTGGTACGCAGGCTCCACAAGGGGCAGGACGGAGCATTACAACGAAACAAGGTACCACGGATTGAATTTACACTCGACCTTCACGAAGGGGACGGTGGAGTTCCGGCTTTTCAACAGCACCACCCACGCGGGCGAGATAAAAGCATACATACAGTTCTGCCTTGCGGTGAGCCACCAGGCGCTGACCCAGAAAAAAGCCTCCGCAAGAAAGACTGTGACCGACAACGAAAAATACGCATTCCGGTGCTGGATGCTCCGGCTTGGGCTTAGCGGGGACGAGTTCAAGACCTGCAGGCTCCACTTCCTGAAACACCTGGAAGGCAACTCCGCATGGCGGAACGCCGCTTGAAGGCCATAACGGGCGGGAGACCGCCCTTAAGGCAGTAGGAGGGCAGCCTCACTAAAAATGAAAGGATGATGTGATTATGAAGAAACTGTACATTGCTTACGGCAGCAACATGGACGAGGGGCAGATGGCCTACAGGTGCCCCACAGCGCGGCTTTTGGGGCAGGCGGAGGTGGAAGGTTACCGCCTGCTGTTCAAAGGCTCGCTGACGGGGGCATACGCCACGATAGAGCCGCAGGAGGGCGGCAGGGTGCCGGTGCTGGTCTGGGAGATCGGGGAGCGGGACGAGGCAAGCCTTGACCGCTACGAGGGATCCCCTTCCTTTTACTACAAAAAGCATTTGACGGTGAGCCTTGGCGGGCAGGAAGTGACGGCGATGGTGTACATCATGGATGAGCGGCGGCAGGCTGGCAAACCGGGCAGCGCTTACTACGGGGTGCTGGAACGCGCCTATGAGAAATTTGGATTCCCGATGGAGATACTGCTGGATGCCTATAATGCCAGCATGCAGGACAGGGAGTTTCCGGACGGATGGAGGATGGGCGACACCTGTTTCATGATAACTAACCGGAAAAAGCAGCTCACGGACTGGTATACCGTGCGGGGATTTGACGGGAGGTATTTCGACCTGCAGGACAGGAGGGGGGAACGGCGTCAATGCATCCCCGCGCAGGCTGTTCCGCAGCAGGGAGGAGGCGCTCGCTTCCCTACAGGGGAACGGAGGTGTGCAGGATGAGGATTGATATCAGGGAAGAGGAACTGGAGGCTCTGCGGGAAAAATACCCGCAGGGCTGCCGAGTGGAACTGATAAAGATGGATGACCCTTACAGGGAGATGCCGCCCGGAATGCGCGGAGTCGTGACGGGGGTGGATGACAGCGGCAGTATCCATGTGAATTGGGAGAACGGCAGCAGCCTTGCCGTGGTGTACTGCGAGGATTATGCGGTGAAAATCGGGGACGGGGAGGTGACCGTGGGGGAACTGCTGCGGCGCTGTCTCCCAAGCGTGAAAGCATTCCACTTCATGACCCCGGCAGGGTATGTTGACCTTACGGCGCAGGATGCGGGGAAAATACTGGCCGGGGAGATGAAACCCAAAGGCCATCCGGGGACCCCGGAGTATGCAATGGAGATGGAAGTGCGGGAACTTCTGGGATTCCGCTGCAAAGAGGCGGATGTCCGGGATGAACAGGGTGTGGTGAGCGCCCTTGTGTACTGACGGGGAAGGCAGGGCAGAGGGATGGAATGGGCAGAAGCAGAGCAGCAGGTAAAAGCCATTATGGAAAAACACGGATACCGGACGAAGGCCGGGGTGCCGGCTCGGGTAGATTGGGAAGGCCGGGAACATCTGCTGGACTTACGGTGCGTCCAGTGTGCCAGCCTTATGGGCATCGGCAGGAGGGAGGAAAAGGTGGCGCTCCGGATTGAGGCTGCCGTCCATAAAAGGGATGACAGGTGGATGTCCGTGCGGCAGACCGGGGAGCTTGCCGAGGAATGCCGTAAGGCGGAAGGACTGATGCGTGAGGTGGCGGAACGGGAGATAACTTTTACCCGCCATCTGGAATAAGGGAAGGAGGCAGATTGGTATGGCAATGCAGGAAAGGTCACCGGGAAATGCACACGAGAAACGCAACTGCTGGCAGCGGGGCAACGGCCCCTACAGCATGAGGGGCGAACTGAGGCGCGGCATTTCCCTTAACAAAAAATACCTGAACCGGAAGGTGCGGCACAGCAGTAAGCAGGCATTAAAACACGGCGAATACAGGCGCGTGTGCAAAACCTTACATATGGTGGAGTTTTCATAGACTGCCATAATGTACACAAACCGCAGGCAGTATCTCTGGTACATTTATGCCTGCGGTTTTAGTGGATAATGTGTGCTTTCAGAGGTAATATGTGTAATACCGAAAGGGAAAACACGAAAAAACGGAGGGTACGCACATGATGAACATTTACGGATTAAGGAACGGATTCAGCTTAAAGGAATACAACACAGCAATCACGAGGGTGGATTTCGAGGCGAACTTCACCAAAACAAAGGAAAGCATCATATTCACTTTCAACGGATGGGACGGCAAAAGCTATGACGGGGAAAGCAGACGCGCCTGCGTTTACCGCACCAGCGTCAAAGGGTACGAGGATGCGCGGTTTGTGAAGGTCGGTAAGAGCCTGCACTACATTGACGAGGAGAGCAGCGTTTTGGAAAAGGCAACAGGGGAATTCCACAAAAAAGCCGGATGGCTGGTGGATGTCCTGCGGGCAGAATAAAGGAGGCAGGAATGATAACAGAAAAAATCAGGGAACAGATATTTGCAGTCCGTGACAGCGGTGTTGCCAATATGTGCGACATGGCCGCAGTGCAGAGGGCGGCATTCGATATGGACTTTTACGAACTGGTCCTTTTTATCGAGGAAAACCGGGAGGAATACTGGAATTTCATTCTTACGGGCAAAGAATGACACAGCGGGGCGGCTTTCCGGGAAGGAGAGCCGTCCGCTGTAATGTACACAATTTATCCCACCTATCTTTGTCACATTTATAGCGCAGAAATGAGTGGATAATAGCCGCATTCAGAGGTAACATGTGTACTACCGAAAGGGAAAACACGAAAAACGGAGGAAAACAGAATGCTGAACAGGAAATTTGAGGGAGCCACACTTTTCGAGATCGACTACACACCGAAGGGAACCAAGACCATGAAGACCGTCAAGGTCTGGGCGAAGAACCGGCTGGACGCATCAAACTACATGATACTGAACCACATTTGGGGAAAGCAGCATGAGATCAGGGTTGCAACGGTCAACTTGATGAAATAAGGGAGAATAAGGACTATGAAAAAACATGAGATTAATTTTTTACAGACCACCACAATCGAACACCTGCAGGATCAGATTCCTTCCTGCTATGGGGCGGCGGTAACCTTCGGAGAAAAGGTGCTGGTGACGATGGTAAACTGGAGAGGGCAGTACGAAGCGGCCATTTACGAGTTCATCGAGACGCCGGAGGAAACGGGGCTTGGGGCGATTGAATGCAGGATCAACCTTGTGGAGGTTGCAGAGGAGACTTTCAAGGACGGCGGACACGCCATGCAGTGGGCGCTCAGCAGGGCATAAGGAGGAAAACACGATGATGAAGGAAAATTACAACGGATATGAATTGCAGACAGCATGGGATGATGGGGCGCTTGGTTATGGTTTCCGCATTTTCGACAAGAGCGGCGCGGAGGTTTCCAAAAGCATAGACCCATATTTTTATGAGGAGAATGCACTGCAGGCGGCGAGGGTTGCGGCGGACGCACTTTCGGAGCAGGAATAAAAGTACATACATAGCAGCGGAAAGGGGCTTCTTTCGGAGCCCTTTTCTGCTGTGCAAATTTAAGGGAAGGAGGCGGCACAGGTGCAGAGCGGAAGGAAACCAAAGCCCACGGCGGTAAAGGCGCTGGAGGGCAATCCGGGCAAGCGGAGCCTTAACACGGGCGAGCCGAAGCCGGAAAAGAAAGCGCCCCGCTGTCCGGCATGGCTGGAGGGCGAGGCAAAAAAGGAATGGAAACGTATGGCGGGGCAGATGGAGAAATTGGGCATCCTCACGGAGATCGACATGGCGGCTTTTGCCGGATACTGTCAGGCATATGCGCGGTGGAAGGAAGCCGAGGAATTCATCACACAGCACGGCACTATCGTAAAGACGCCCTCCGGCTACTGGCAGCAGGTGCCGCAGGTCTCCATCGCACAGACCTATTTAAAGATCATGAACCGTTTCTGTGAGCAGTTCGGCCTTACCCCTTCCTCCCGGAGCCGTATCGTTGCGGATAATGGCGAGGACAAGGAAAGCGATGCAATGGAGCTTTTGCTCTTTAAGGGAGGCGGGGGATAGTGTTTGATGAGGGAAAGGCGAAACGGACGGTAGATTTCATTAACTGCCTGAAACATACCAAGGGGAAATGGCGGGGGCAGCCCTTTGAACTGCTCCCGTGGCAGGAGACGGTCATCCGGGACGTGTTCGGCACGGTGAAGGAGAACGGTTACAGGCAGTACAACACTGCCTATGTGGAAATCCCGAAGAAAAACGGGAAATCGGAACTGGCGGCGGGCGTGGCGTTATATATGACCTGCGGTGATAATGAGTGGGGCGCAGAGGTCTACGGCTGTGCCTCTGACCGTCAGCAGGCGTCCATCGTCTTTGACGTGGCGGTGGATATGGTGGAGCAGTGCCCTGCGCTGAAAAAGAGGATAAAACCCGTTATGTCGGTAAAGCGTCTGGTGTATAAGCCTACGAACAGCTTTTATCAGGTGCTTTCTGCGGAAGCCTACACCAAGCATGGGCTGAATGTCCATGCTGTTATTTTTGATGAGCTGCACAGCCAGCCGAACCGGGAGCTGTTCGATGTCATGACCAAAGGCTCCGGCGATGCCAGGACGCAGCCGTTATTCTTTTTAATAACTACAGCCGGGACGGACAGACATTCCGTCTGTTTCGAGCAGCACCAGAAGGCGGAGGACATCCTGCAGGGCAGGAAGATAGACCCTACATTTTACCCTGTGATCTATGGCGCGTCCGATGATGCGGACTGGTCATCGGAGGATGTGTGGAGGAAAGCGAACCCCTCGCTGGGGCATACCATTGACATCGAGAAGGTGCGGAATGCGTATCTGAGTGCAAAGGATAATCCTGCGGAGGAAAATATTTTCCGGCAGCTCAGATTAAACCAGTGGGTGAAGCAGTCCACAAGGTGGATGCAGATGGAGAAATGGGATGCCTGCGCTTTCCCTGTGGACGAGCGGGAAGTGCTGGGGCGGGAATGTTACGGAGGCTTGGATTTATCCAGTTCCATTGACATTACCGCCTTTGTATTGGTATTCCCTCCGAGAAATGACACGGAAAAATATATTTTACTTCCGTACTTCTGGATACCGGAAGAAAATATGCGCCTGCGTGTGCGCCGTGACCATGTGCCGTATGACGTGTGGGAAAGGCAGGGATTTTTGCAGACCACGGAGGGGAACGTGATCCACTATGGCTTTATCGAAAATTTCATTGATGATCTCGGAAAGAAGTTCCACATCAAGGAGATTGCGTTCGACAGGTGGGGCGCTGTGCAGATGGTGCAGAACCTTGAGGGATTGGGATTTACGGTGGTCCCCTTCGGGCAGGGCTTTAAGGATATGTCGCCGCCCACCAAGCGTCTGATGGAGCTTGTTCTGGAGAAGAACATCGCCCACGGCGGGCATCCCGTCCTGCGGTGGATGATGGATAATATCTTCGTCCGCACAGACCCGGCGGGGAACATCAAGCCGGACAAGGAAAAATCCACGGAGAAGATAGACGGCGCTGTCGCCACCATCATGGGACTTGACCGGGCGATACGGAACGGTGGCATCAGCACGGGCAGCGTGTATGACGAGAGGGGGATTTTGTCCTTTTAGAATGGCTGGATTTATGATATACTTGTCGAAAAGAAATTTGGAGGTTGAACGGTATGCCGTTGTATGAAAAGAAATATGAATACCAAGAAATCCGTGTAAATACGAATGAAGATATTAATAAAATCATTGCCGATTACAATAGTTTTTATAATCTACCAAGACCTGGAATATCTGCCATTGATGATCCGTCAGTCTATCTGCAAACTTTTTTTAGAGGGCAAAGTGATGAATCATGGAAAATACGTGCCAGTATAGAAGGTGCAAAGGAGCAGGAGAATGAAATACTGGCTGATTTTGGTTCCATGCATGATGGGAATTCATTTGATTTAATTGCATATGTCCAACACTACAGGACGGGCACCAGATTTATTGATTTTACAACGGATAAAGATGTAGCCTTGTATTTTGCGTGTTCGGAAAATATGGATAAGGATGGTGCCTTATTCATGTGGTGTTATTCGCCACATAAAGCAGAATGGTATACAGCAAGTGTATTGGCGGAAGTAGCCCAGATAAACAGTGATTCCAAGATGTCGGTACAAGAGTTATCAGAAATGATACTGAGAAAAAACCCAAAGATTAAAGAGGCATTTAAGGAAACGATAGAATTAAATACTGCTATTGTTTCTTTCTTGGATCATGGTTTTATGGCGGTTCCGCCTGAAACTGCCAAAGAAAGCAATTTAAGATTAAAGAGACAAAGCGGATGTTTTTATGTATGTGGAGTGGAATTCGAGCACCCGTTGGAGGGTATGGCGAGAATCAGTTCCCATGCAGGATATAATATGTTTTACCCTCATTCAGTACAAATCCCAAAAGGATTGAGAAATGGAAATGCGTTGGTAAAAATGGTAATCTGTAAAGAACTAAAAGAAGAAATCTTAGAATATCTTGAAAAAAAGGGAATTACAAAAGAATATTTGTTACCAGATTAACTTTTGGAATTGCGGCATCTCTTCGGAGGTGCTTTCTTTTTACCCATTTTTAGGAGGTGCCTATGAAACTACCATCCATTTTTGGAACAAGGGGTGCGAGGGATAAGCCAAAGGACAGCTACGGCGGTCAGGCTTATTCCTTTTTCTTTGGGAGAAGCACCAGCGGGAAGAATGTGAATGAGCGTACCGCCATGCAGACCACGGCGGTCTATTCCTGTGTGCGGATACTGGCGGAGGCGGTTGCGTCTTTGCCGATCCATGTGTACCGCTATACGGATACCGGGAAGGAGCGGGTGTATGACCACCCATTATATTACCTTCTCCATGACGAGCCGAACCCGGAGATGACTTCCTTCGTGTTCAGGGAGACGCTGATGAGCCATTTATTGATATGGGGCAATGCCTATGCGCAGATCATCCGGGACGGGAGCGGCAGGGTATTATCTTTGTACCCATTGCTCCCGGACAAGATGGAGGTTGACCGTGACGAGCATGGGCGGCTTTTCTACACTTACACCCGGAACACGGACGAGAATCCCAACTTTTCCGAGTATGGCAGGGTACGTCTTAAGCCGGAGGATGTGCTGCATATACCGGGGCTTGGCTTTGACGGGCTGGTGGGATATTCCCCTATCGCTATGGCAAAGAACGCGGTGGGCATGACGCTGGCCTGCGAGGAATACGGAGCGTCCTTTTTCGAGAACGGGGCCACGCCGGGCGGGGTGCTGGAGCATCCGGGGGTATTGAAAGACCCGGCAAGGGTAAGGGAGAGCTGGCATGCTGTTTATGGCGGCTCTAAAAATGCCGGGAAGGTGGCAGTTTTGGAAGAAGGCCTAAAGTACCAGCAGATCGGGATTCCCCCGGAGGAGGCACAGTT